>NZ_CP022339.1:367864-735728 GCF_003351905.1 Cardinium endosymbiont of Sogatella furcifera
TTACATCAGCCTCTACTGATTTTAAAAGTTCAACTACAGATGCTTTGTTATCCCGTGCTGCTACATATAAAGCCGTATTGCCATCTTTATCCTTTGCATCTACATCAACTTTATCTTTATATTTAGGATCTAAAAGTAATGTTACAACTTCTACATAACCTTTTTGAGCTGCCAAGTATAGAGGTCCTTTGCCTGACTCTGGATCTGGAGTCATAACATCTAACGTTTGACTACCAGAATAATTTAGTAAAATCGCAGCTATGTCCGGATTTCCAGATGTAAGCGCCAATATAAGTGAAGTGACGTCGCCCCCTGCGTTGTTAATATCAGTCCGCTCATACCCCAGCAACACCTGAACCGCTGAACAATCATCTTTCTTTATAGCTCGGCCTAGTGCTGTTCTTTGTTTATCTACATGTTTATCTACAACCGAATCTAAAGGGTTCTCTTGTGCATCCACTCCTTGCTGCGTGTCGAGAGGCTTATCTATAGCCGAGGGTGAAGATTTTTCTTGTGTATCCATGCCTTGCTGTGTACGCACACAAGCAAACAAGGTATTGAGGGTTAATAGCATGCGCAATAGGCCTAGGCTATATTTTATATAGGTTTTCATAGCATTTGATGTTAAATGGTTAGGTTATAGTTATCACCAAGTAGCATTACTTCAATAAAAAATTTAGGTATAAGGACCATGGCGCCAACTTGCTAAAGGCACACGTCTACGCCATGATCCGATTCAAAAATCTAGATAGCATCAGCATGGTTTATTCACATCTATCTGCTGCTTATCTAGAAAGTCCAGCACTGCTTTCTTTTCTTTGTCCCCTGTTGTCAATTTTGATACTCTATTCCACATATTACACCCATCTGCGTCCGTTGCATTAATATGTAGGCCTGCATCAAGCCACTTTTTTATACTTTTTGGTGACCAACCATTATCATTAAGATCTTTCACAATCTTATCCGTTATGACATTAGCATGCTCTCCAACCAATGGTGCTAGTGTAGTAGTACTACTACCCCATTGTTCTTCACCTTTTTCTATCGCATCGGTAATGAATTTTACGGTTGTATCATCTATACTGAATGGCGTAACAGTTGTACTCCCATTAATTGGCGGAAATGGTGTCGAAGTGTTTAGACCAGTACCATTATTATGGGCCATACCGGTGTTATTGCCAAGTACATAATATAACGTCCCTCCGAAGAAACCAAGTAGTATCACCCCTCCCACCACAGATCCCGTCAAACACAATACCGGATGGCGTCTATTTACCCTAACCATACTATCCCATATAGTTCTAGAACAGCTCTTATTATGCCTCCTATTATTGGCGCCTAGTTCCTGCCTTGTGTTGACACAAGAGGTCAAAGTATTCAAGCTCAATAGTCCAATGAATAGACTTACCCTAGCATTTCTATACGTTTTCATAGCATTTGATGTTTAATTGTATATACATAATCACTACCAAACAGAATGGCTTTCATGTATAGCTCCCCACGATCTATCCATATGACCCTATCTGTCTATCTGCTTCAATTGAATCAGGCAAAAAGCCTTAATAAGGGAGCATGGAACTTATCTATTTCATGAATCGCCCTTAACTTATTAAGTACAAAAAAATAAATACAATCGCAAATAAAAACTATAAAAGGCAGGATGCCGAATTGGACATGGAATCATGGCTTCGCCTTGTCAAGGGTGGTAGGTTTAAGGTAACACGATAACAAAACGTAGATGATAAATGGAATAGTTAGGGCAGGCTATATGAAAAACAAATACATACTTTTATATTTGAGGTTGTCTTCCTTTATACGCAAAGGGTAAAATAAAGTTTGTTGGTGTGCCTAAGTCTTATTTCCTACGTATCGTTGCTTTAGTACCATTTATATTTAGTGGCGTATCTGCAAAAGCAACTGCATACTTTAATTGTAGTCCCTATTTTAGTAATGGTTATAGCACTGCGTATAGAAACTGGATACAAGCCAATAACTACTTGCATACAGTCCAACCTTATGCAGCTGATAGACAATCTAACAGACTGCTTAATTTTTATAACAGCTACCGACTGCTTCCCTTATTAGCTAGTAGCAAACAAAGCGGAGAACACGTTGCAGACATGGTACACTACCAAGCAGTAGATTCAATTATTTTCGATGCTAAAAAAGACATACTTTCTTTACACGGGGCCAGTACGCTGGCCTATGATAAGATCAAACTCGAAGCAGGTATCGTAGCCCTACACTTAAAAACCCATACGCTTTGTGCAAAAGGAACCAAGGATCTGCATAACCAAGCGATAGGGAATCCTATCTTTACCTATCAGGATGTAGCCAAAAACAAATATGGTAAAGAAGGCTCTACCCAAACACGGATCTTTTTTATGGAAAGCATCCGGTATAACATCGAAACCAAACGAGCTTTAGTAGATGGCCTATTGACCAAACAAGACGAATCTATTGTCAAAGGCAAACAGATCAAAAAAGAAGATGAAACAACATTTTATGGGGAAGATATCATTTATACTACTTGCCCACTAGCGCATCCCCATTTTTACATACGTACCAAACGCGCTAAAATAGTACGAGATAAACAAATTACTAGCGGCCCCTTTCGCTTGTACTTTGACCAGGTGCCTACGCCATTAGGCTCTGTTTTTGGCACCTTATTTCTAGAAGGCAAACGGACATATGGTATAATTCCACCAGAAATAGGGGAAGGCGAACACGGCTTTTATCTCCGTCACGGTGGATACTATATCAATTTCAATGATTATGCGGATATTTCTATTTTAGGTAGTATATATTCTAGTGGTATTGCAGAACTTAAAAATACGCTACGCTATAAAAAAAGATACCAATACAGCGGCAACCTACATTATACAGGCAATAGAACAGAAAAGGAGAAAGGGTGGTCTGTAAAATGCGAACATACTACACTAAAACATGGCCCTACCAGTCTTAATGCAAAGCTTGACCTCCATAACAAATCTTATAAAACATTTGACCATGAAGATAACAAAACCCCAAAAAGCATGGAGCAACAATGTGCTGGGAGCTTATCCTACCAGAACAACCTAATCGGCCTCCCCTATGGATTAACTGTACGCGCAGCATTTGCACTCAACCAACTTTCGAATTTTATACATTGGACCTTACCAAAGGGCACCCTATATAGTACTGCTTGGTATCCGTTTAAAATCATTCGTTCTAAGAGCACCCACCATTGGTTCCATACCATACAGTTAAAACATACTATAGATTTTGAAAACCACTTTCAAAATGCAAAAAAAGACACTAACCCACTTAACATAAACAACAACGCGCAAGCCATTCTTCCAACCTATCGATGGAATCATTATACAGAACATGGTGTCAAGCATTGCATACCCCTGAGCATGCAATGTAAGTTATTTGAGTTTATTAACTTAGAGCCGCATCTCATCTATAATGCAGGGTGGTACTGGCTTAAAAAGAAGACGAAAGGACCTATCCGGAAACCAGGGTTTAACCAGGTGCATACTTGGCATTTCGGTGCAACGCTAGGGACTACGCTATACCATACCCACTATTTTGAAGCAGCAACGTCGATTCAAGGTTTTCGTATTAAAATGGAGCCTAGTATTGACTTTACCTATACGCCTGACTTCTCCAAAAAATATTGCCAAGAAGTAGAAAATACAGCAGGGGAAAAAGAAAAAAAGTATGTCTTTGCAGGACTACGACCAGGTCTAGATGTATCGAATCGCGCTACATCTATTCTATACTGTAAACTACATAATACAGTGGAGTTAAAGATAAAAAAATCAACCAATCCAGAAAAAAAAGAAAAAAAAGAAAAAAAAAGAACCAGCCATAAAATCTTTTTGTTAAAAAACTTAGACTTTGAAGCTAAATATGACTTTCAAGCAAAGCAAGATGAATGTCATCTAGTAGATGGCATGCATATGCATATAGCTAGCGAGGCAAAAATAGGTGCAATGGGCAAAATTTACTTTGACTTAAAAGCAAATTTTGACCCTTATCTAACTAAAAAGACCATACTAGATGATGAGCACATCAAAGAAGAACCGATCAATCATTTTGCATGGAACTGCGGTCAGCATTTATGGAAAGTGAAAAAATCCAGCTGCAAGGTCAGCATAGATCTTGCACACTATGCCCATAAAAAGAAAAAAAAAGAGCTGCTCCAAACGCATGAACAATCGGTCAGCAACATGGCAAACCATAAGATAGACTTTGAAGTGCCTTGGAATATTGGCTCGGAGTTGAATGTAGTCTATAACAGACTATATGCATACAAGAAAGGAACAAAAAATTATAGCATAGAAAAATATATCTCTCTTAATGGGAGTATCACTTTGGTTAAAAAGTGGAAAATTAATCTGCGTACTACGTATAATTTTAACAAAAATGAATTTGATGCATCTGCCACAGAAATTTCCATTGAACGAGATTTGCACTGCTGGCAACTTAGCTACCAATGGCATCCACTAGGCAATTCGGCTAAATATGATTTTTCTTTAGGTGTCAAAGCAAATGTTTTAAAAGTATTGAAACTACCAAGAAAAAGAAGCTATAATAAACTGCATGAATAGAAGACATATATGTCATACCTTGCATCTGTTCAACTCACTGAGGTTTTGTGTGAAAAGAAGAACGACCCTGTAAAAAAGGTATGTGTTCAGCGCGATGGTTTTTTGCGTTAAAAGAACAACGCCCCTGTAAAAAGTCGCGGTGCAGCAAGTGGCATTTTACAGATGATTAGGAAAAACAGTTTCCTTTGAAGCCCCCGTAGGGGGCGCTTGCTGTTTTTCCATCTGTAAGATGACACTTTCAGCGACTTTTTACCGAGGGTTTGATTTTTTATTCCACTTTTTTATCAAGAAAAAAGTGGAATAAAATGCATTATTAACCAGTTTCGTAAATAGGCACCAATACTGTTCTATTTAACAACCTAACATTTATGCCTTAAATGGACACGATTGGTCAGATACCCCCTAGGCTCCTTGTTCCTCACTTTTTATGAATGCCATAATCTCCTGCTTAATACCCATTAATTCATTATCATTAGCCAATACAATTAACATTTTTAAAAGCCTATTGTAATCCTCCATCAGCTTTAAATATTTTTTATTCAACAGCTGAAGCTGAACAAAATATGGATCCCTGGCACTTGTCTCATCTATATATTGACACGTATCTTCTTTAGAGGCATAACCTCTAGGATCAGTAGCCTCTTCTCTACCATTTTCTCCATATATACCTGGGAAATCATTAGAAAAATCATAATGTATGACCCTACCAATCTCTATAATAAATGCATCCTTTATATCTGCTTCCTTCAGTCTGGTGTACAGGGTATTACGCGCAATACCTAACTTCTTGGCCAATGCCTTCATTCGAAAACCACTCTTCTTAATGGCTTCTTCGACTATTTTTCCTTTATGTTGTTCCATGACTGCAATATAAATGACTACGAATAAAACAAAAAAGAACCATGTTTACTCAAATATGTTTAGATAATTGTTAACGATATGCTCATATGTTGTGTAAATATTGTTAAACGTACGAACATGACAAAATTGTAACTTAGTTATATTGGGTGTATTGTGCTGATAAAAATGGAAATACACTAAAGGGATAACGCCCATAAGCCATTTAGACCATCGACATCAAAGCCAACGAGCTACTGCCATAAATAGAGCATACGACCGGTTACGGAAATCATGCATACTGCTCCTTAGAACAAATATTCGCATGAATAATAGATACTGGATATAGAGCTTTTAGAAGTAGTGTAGACGATAGGCTATATTGCTTTTTTTAATATTCTTTTTCCTCATTTTCTAGGAATTCGATAATGTCTTTTTTAACGCCTACTAATGCATTACTATTGGCTAGAAGCATTAAAATTTTCAAAAGCTTATGATAATCCTCCATAAGGCTTACATACTTCCCATTTAAGGTTTGTAATTGAAGAAAATATGGGTTTTTATATTCACTATTATAGTATGGAAGCAGATGCGATGATCTACGACCGACAGATTTATCTAGATAAAAACGTTCAGGATGATGTTCAACTTGGGCTGCCACTCTTTTGTATACCTCCGGAAACACCTTAGAAAAATCGTAGTGTATGATGTTGCTAACATGGATAATAAAAGAATCTTCTAACTCCGCCTCCTTGAGTCTGATATAGAGGGTGTTACGCGCAATACCCAACCCCTTGGCTACTGCTTTCATCTGGTAACCTGTTTCTTTAATGGCTTCCTCAATTATCTTGCCCTTATGTTTTTCCGTGAACTGCTCCATATATCTAATACATGTAGTTTAGAAAGATTAAAAAAGTACAATATTAAAGCAAATTTACTAAAATATTATAAATAAAATACAAAAACATACATTAATAGACGCTAATGTAGTTTTACTTCTCTATTTTAGTCAAAAAAAAGGACAAACTTATACCCCTGGTGCGTTATATATCTTTCGCTTCATGGTTTTTTAACCTTTACGAAAAAAGCATACCAGTTGGTTGCACATAATCCTCTACCCTGCTGAGCCTTAAGCAAAAAGAAGCCACAAAAAGGCAACAATACAAAATTAGACAACCAAACGCCCACAAAAGTGGAAACGGTACCTGCTATAGCCCAATCTCTTCCAAGTATAGTAAGAATATATTCTAGGAGGATAAAAAAGAAGCTAATACATACAGATATCCCAAATCCACCTCGTCTAATAATGCAGCCTAAGGGAGCGGCTAGTAAAAAGAAAATGACACACTGCGTAGCTACTGCCAGACGATGCGCGCGCTCATATAACGCCTCACTTAATCCTTCACTTAGTAGGGCTTTATCATTTTCTTGGGCTATTAGGGTGTCTTTTATTTTGTTTATACGTCTTAAGGCTTCCCGAACCACACGCTTTTGTAAGGTATGGCCATAGGGCTGGGTATAAGACGTTGTATTTGTATCAAGTTTTTTTTCTATAAGTTGGTCTCTAAACAATAGAAAGTTAGTATCTTGCGTTGCTGCTGGCTGAGACGATGCCGATCCTACCGCCTGCTGGTCATCCAACTGCGTACCAGGCGCTGTGGTACAATGGTAGCGCATAGCTTGCTGGGTCACCATACTTTTGCTATACGCTTCCTGATCGACGATTGCTTGCGCTCTTTCTTCAATCATCTTTTTGAGGTGTGGACGGGTTCTTGTCCTTGGATCATGGATAAATTTAGCATTTGTATGCCCAAGCTTAAGGGCGTCTAAACTAATCTTAATTTTTTGAGTGGCAAAATGATTTCTATAAAACGAGGGTTTTTGATCAGGCTGCGCATGGTTAGCTTTAGGAGGTAAAGGCTCTAGATAATTATGACCATTGGTAAGCTCCATAACCAAATAGGCTTCATCTGGTGTAGTGTAGAGCCTACCTTTCTCCGCAATGGTTATAACGGCCGTTCCATATTTTTTAGTATAATCATAAACAATAATCCCTTCCATACCTGCCTGATCACCTAGTTTTTTATCTACTCGAATACTATAGCCTGGTATGTTGTTACAAAACACACCTTCCTGAATCAACAAAGCAGATTTTTTTTTGCAGATATCACCTACTAAAGCAAAGATTTTATGCTTACTACTTGGATAAATGTAATCCTTAAAATAAAAAATAGCAACACTTAAAAAAAGAATGAAAATAAAGGGAAACCGTAGGGTACGCTGCAGCGAAAGCCCTACAGAACGCATAGCGGTTAATTCAAAGCTTTCAGAAAAATTACCAAAAACAATAAGGGAGGTTACTAAAGTAGCAATAGGGAAAACATTAGGTAAGGTATTTAACGATAAGTAAAATAACAACTTTGTATAAATAGCAATCCCTAAGCCTTTACCTGCCATATCACTAAATAGGGCAAAGAAACTCTGTATGACCATTACAAATAATACGAGCGCAAGTAATAGGATAAAAGTTGTTATAAAGGTACGTAATAGTAGTTTATCAATTTTTTTGATAGTGATATGGTTCATTTTTATAAATTTGTGACTAACTTTACCCTAAATATAGGTACAATTTAGGTACTACACCTATATGGCTCTACTAAATGCAATGCATGGCGAGGTAGCTCAGGCGGTTTAGAGCGTCGGATTCATAACCCGAAGGTCGGGGGTTCAACTCCCCTCCTCGCTACATCTCTTATACATAGCTAGGCTTACTTACATGCGGCTTGATATCATCACCTGTTGTCCTAAGTGGTTTGAGGGTCCACTTAAACACTTTATCTTTCAAAGGGCTATCCAGCAACAACTCCTTACGATCCATATACACAATTTGCGTGATTATACGCCATATAAGCATGGAAAAATCGATGATCAACCCTACGGTGGCGCTGCTGGTATGCTGTTAATGGTAGAACCCATTGCGAATTGTATTAGAACCCTGCAACAAGCAAGAAGCTATGATGAGGTGATATATATGGCACCAGACGGTGAACCGCTGCATCAGGATCTTGTCAATAAATGTTCGCTCAAAACGCATTTAATACTATTGTGTGGCCATTATAAAGGCATAGATGAACGCATACGGGAACATTTTATTACCCTAGAAATCAGTATTGGCGACTATGTGCTTTCCGGAGGGGAGTTGCCTGCATTGATCTTAGCGGACGCTATGGCTCGGGTTATACCGGGTGTGCTATCGGATGCGGATTCTGCACTGACCGACTCTTTTCAAGATGGCTTGGTAGCACCACCTGCCTATACACGACCTTACAATTTTGAAGGCAAAAAAGTGCCAGATGTGTTATGTTCTGGCAACCACCAAGCGATTCAGGAATGGATGCACCAAGAAACAATAGCTAGAACTAAAAAAAGAAGACCGCATCTCCTAGAAAATTTGTAAAAAACCTACATCAATAGCTGCTACTAAGGCTAATAGCGCATATTTCAATGCGGTCATTTTGCTTGTTTTAGCTGCATATGGATAGAAAGTAAGGTGAGCATGGTGTGGTGACCCTGGATAGCTGTAAAATGCCACTTTCTACACCGCAACTTTTTACAGGGGCGTTGTTCTTTTAACGCAAAAAACCAGTTACTTGAACAGATACCTAATAAAAACCACTGCGCTGAACAGATACGTGCATATAGCTATTGCGCAGCAACCTTTTTTGTCTCTAACTGACGATACTGTTGAATAAAGCAATTTTATTTTTACTTTTTTCTTGATAAAAAAGTGGCTAAAAAACCAACGACTGGAATAAATACCTTTTTCTAAGGCTTGCAAGTATGCAAACGCATACACTTTTTCTTTAAATTAGGCTATAAATTAAAAGTTTTAAACACCTAACCAAAGCTTGGCTGGATTTACATGCTGTCCATGATGCTCACCACTATTCATAAACTTGATCAAGCATTGTTGCTTATGCTAAACAAAAGGCATCATCCGGTCATAGACCATTTTTTTACACTGATAACCGATACTGTTTTTTGGATACCGCTTTATATCTTTCTTCTATTTTTTCTTAGAAATGCATTGGGCTGGCATGGTGTGGTGCTTTTTATCTTAACCATTGTCCTCTCAGATCAATCTGCTGCTACATGGCTCAAACCCTTTTTTGCACGCTATAGACCTTGCTATGCTATTCCCCAGCTCCACCTTGTAGGCACACATCAAGGCCTATATGGTTTCCCATCTGCGCATGCCAGCAATACCTATGCCTTTGCAATGCTTTTTTGGCGGATTTTTAAAACTAAGTACAAGGGCAGTGGCTTATTTTTTATCTGGGCTACTATTGTTTCGTATGGTCGAATATATGGTGGGGTGCACTATCCACTAGATATTTGTGCAGGTGCCATGGTTGGGTGCTGTATAGGCCTGTTGATGGATCAACTCTATCCAAAAAGCAACCCACTCCATAGCAATAAAAATTAACCGGTTAACCTCATCACTTAGACAGTATATCATCTGTTGCTACACTGGTACGCATTTGGGTATCTGCTTTGATATTTTGCATACGATAATGATCCATGACACCCAACTGGCCCTTTCTTAAAGCAAAAGCCAAAGCTTGTGGGACTTCTGCCTCAGCTAAAATAACTTGAGCCCTCGCTTCCTCAGATTTAGCCTTCATTTCTTGCTCTAAGGCTACCGCCATAGCACGCTTCTCCTCTGCTTTAGCCTCGGCTACCCGTAAGTCTGCATTGGCTTGATCAATTTGGAGCTTAGCACCAATGTTGTCACCTACATCGACATCGGCAATATCAATAGAAAGGATCTGGAAAGCAGTGCCAGCATCCAAGCCTCTATTCAATACCAACTGTGAAATGGTATCAGGATTGGCTAACACTTCCTTGTGACTCGTAGAAGAACCAATCGAGGTAACAATCCCCTCCCCTACACGGGCCAAAATGGTTTCTTCGCCAGCACCCCCTACCAATTGTTGAATATTGGCCCTAACTGTAACCCTTGCTTGGGCAATAAGTTGAATGCCATCCATGGCCACAGCCGCTACCGAGGGTGTATTGATGACTTTTGGATTAACAGAAATTTGAACGGCCTCAAAGACATCTCTACCGGCTAAATCAATAGCCGTGGCCTGCTTAAACGAAAGGCTAATATTGGCTTTGTCTGCAGAAATAAGTGCTTTAATAACAGATGGCACATGACCACCAGCTAAATAATGGGTTTCAACCTCCATAAGAGTCAACTGAAGGCCAGCCTTAGTGGCTACGATAAGCCCATCTACAATAACAGCAGGTGGCACTTTACGAATACGCATAAAAACGAGCTCAAATAGACCAACTTGCACGCCGGAAAAACGAGCCGTAATCCAAAGACCAACTGGAAAAAAATAAAAAAATATAAAGCCCCCAGCGATAAGAAAAAGATACAAATAGAGTTGTGAAACGGCCATAATGCTAGAATGAAAATGCCAAATAAATACCAACCACTTACAACTAACGTAGATGAAGCTGGGCCTACACAGATGGCATAGGCAGCTTGAATCTACTATTTTGTCATGAATGATCAAAATGTTGAACCACAATTATGCATAGACATGCTACCTTACATCTATACTAGATGTAGGTGCAGCATAGTACACCGGATCAGATCCCACCCATCGATGTGTAAATGACCCGCAGCAGTAGGGTTTTGAAAGCATCCTATTGAACCTTTGGCTGCATTTACCTAAGTTTGTTATACACATCAATTAATCGCCTTATGATGGCCTTGCATTACATGCCATTTACCAAACGTGTAAAACCAAAAAGCAGATGAACAACCATACCGATGAACCTCTTTTGCAAGAGAATAAAAATAGATTTGTTTTATTTCCTATTGAGCACCACGACATCTGGAGCTTTTACAAACAAGCAGAGGCTAGTTTTTGGACCGCAGAAGAAATCGACTTAAGCCAGGATATAAAAGATTGGGAAAACTTAACGGCTGGTGAAAAGCACTTTATTACCCATGTGCTTGCTTTTTTTGCCGCTAGCGATGGGATTGTGAATGAAAATTTGGTTCAAAACTTTGCCAATGAAGTACAATATACAGAGGCCAAGTTTTTTTATGGATTCCAGATTGCTATTGAAAACATCCATTCTGAAGCCTATTCTTTACTGATCGATACCTATGTAAAAGATCCTCAAGAACGCCATAGGTTATTTAACGCCATTGAAACCATTGAGTGGGTGGGCAAAAAAGCAGATTGGGCCCTACGCTGGATCAGCAAAGGTTCCTTTGCAGAACGCTTAATTGCTTTTGCAGCAGTAGAGGGGATTTTCTTTTCTGGTAGCTTCTGTGCGATCTTCTGGCTTAAAAAAAGAGGCTTAATGCCAGGACTCACCTTTTCTAACGAACTCATTTCCAGAGACGAAGGGCTGCACTGTGATTTTGCCTGTTTGCTCTACAACCAACATATCAAAAACAAACTCCCAGAGGAACGGGTGACGCAAATCATAACGGATGCAGTAGCAATTGAAAGTGAATTTGTATCTGATGCATTACCGGTTAAATTGATTGGTATGAATGCAGCACTGATGACCCAATATATTCAGTTTGTGGCCGATAGGTTGCTATTAGAGCTAGGATGCAAAAAAGTCTATCAGGTTACCAATCCATTTGATTTTATGGAAATGATTGCCTTACAAGGAAAAACTAATTTCTTTGAAAAACGAGTAGGTGAATACCAAAAATCAGGGGTGATGAGCAGCATCTCTGAGGATAAAGACAAAGCACGGTTTAAGCTGGATGAGGAGTTTTAAAAAACAAAAAATTAAACGCCACCCCGTAGGCTAAGCTAAGATGCATGCAATCAAAAACTTGTCAAAAGTTCCTAAGTCAGTAGTGCTAAATGCAGACTTAATGATTAAACAATTAGATAAGTCGCATGAAGCAGCACTTTTCTCCTTAATAGATCAAAATAGATCATACTTGAAAAAATGGCTGCCTTGGTGGGTGGGTGCATGCACAAGACAAAGTGATGCGCTACATTTTATCACTAGCGCCAAGGATACCCTTGAAAAGGGTACCAAACTTATATTTGGTATATTTTACAAAGGAGAAATGTCTGGAATAATAAATTTTAATAAAATTGATGCATCCAATGACCAATTGGCAATTGGTTATTGGATAGGGGAAAGATTTCAAGGCTTAGGCCTAGTGATAGCTGCTTGTTCCAAGCTTATTGAAATTGGATTTCAGACATTAGACTTAAAGGTTATTGCTATTAGATGTGCAGTGGAAAATATTCGGAGTCAAAAGATACCTACTCGCTTAGGTTTTAAAAAACCTGATATGGTATTAAAAAAAGAAAATGTGCACGGAACGCATATGGATATTGTTGTATATACCATTCAGAAGGATCAATGGCTCAACCAGAAAGTTAAAGCGTAAGCATGGCTTCCATTTGCTCAACAGCTATCTGATTTTAGAAAGCTAGTATGAAGCATAAGGTTGGGTTAGGTATAGCAAAACCGTTAGCTTTGTACTGCTTAGCTTTGTACTGCTTTAGGTGCTAGTGAGCAGTTAAGTAGTAATAACCTTAGCATCGCATCATATATCATACCCATTAATAGTTACAAATTTATAAAAAGTAGATGTTAGTTATAAAACGAGATGGACGCTTAGAATCAGTTAAATTCGATAAAATAACCGCTAGGATAGACAAGCTCTGTTATGGGCTAAATAGAGATTATATTGATACCATAGCTATTGTTAAAAAAATTATTGAAGGCATTTATGATCAGGTCACCACTTCAGCGATAGATAACCTGGCGGCAGAAACGGTAGCAACAATGGCTGTATACCATCCAGATTATGCCATTCTAGCGGCGCGTATAGCTATTTCTAATCTACATAAAGAAACGAGTAAATCTTTTTCTAGCACAATAAAAAGGCTCTATACCTATGTCAATCCTTCGACTGGGCAGCACGCTGCCCTTATCGCCCCTGACGTTTATAAAATTATTGCCAGCCATGCTGCAACTTTAGACAATTCCATTGTACATGAACGTGATTTTACCTATGATTTTTTTGGTTTTAAAACATTGGAGCGTTCTTATCTGCTTAAAATAAATGGCAAAGTTGTGGAACGTCCGCAGTATATGTTGATGCGTGTAGCAGTAGGCATTCATGGTGATGACCTAGACGCTGTGCTTGAAACCTATCAACTCATGTCTGAAAAGTGGTTTACCCATGCCACACCTACGCTTTTTAATGCAGGCACACCCAACCCACAGCTTTCTTCCTGCTTTTTATTAACGATGCAAAGTGACAGCATTGAAGGTATTTACAACACCCTTACACAATGTGCCAAGATATCTCAATTTGCTGGCGGCATTGGATTAAGCATTCATAATATACGTGCTACAGGCTCTTATATTCGAGGGACCAATGGGATTTCTAATGGGATTGTCCCCATGTTGCGAAACTTTGATATGACGGCGCGCTATGTAGATCAAGGAGGAGGCAAACGAAAAGGTAGTTTTGCCATCTATCTGGAGCCTTGGCATGCAGATATCTTTGACTTTCTAGAGTTGAAGAAAAACCACGGCAAAGAAGAAAGAAGGGCCCGGGACCTGTTCTATGGGCTATGGATTCCAGATTTATTTATGCAACGTGTAGAAGCAGATGAGAGGTGGTCTCTCTTTTGCCCCAACGAAGCACCAGGGCTCTCGGACTCCTATGGCACGGCATTCGAGCAAAAATACAAACAGTACGAAAAAGAAGGAAAGGCACGTGCCTCTATCAAAGCACAAACACTTTGGTTTGCTATTCTGGAGTCTCAAATAGAAACCGGAACTCCTTATATGCTCTATAAGGATGCAGCCAACGAAAAGTCTAATCAAAAAAACTTGGGTACTATAAAGTCTAGTAACCTATGTACAGAGATTATGGAATATACTGCACCAGATGAAATTGCGGTTTGTAACCTTGCCTCTATTGCGCTACCGATGTATGTAGATGCCAATCGATCTTTCGATCATACCAAATTATATAGGGTTACCTACCTGGTCACCAAAAATCTTAACAAGATCATCGACCGTAACTATTATCCTTTAGCGGAAGCACGTACCTCTAACTTAAGACACAGGCCGATTGGTATTGGGGTACAGGGATTAGCAGATGTTTTCCTAAAAATGAAACTTGTTTTTGACAGTCCAGAAGCACGGCTGCTCAACCAAGAAATTTTTGAGACCATCTATTTTGCTGCATTAACGGCTTCTAAAGATTTGGCACAAAAAGAGGGAGTATATGCAAGCTACGCTGGTTCACCCATTTCGCAAGGCATCTTACAATTTGACATGTGGGGCGTAGCGCCTGCCTCTGGCAGATGGGATTGGGATCATTTACGTAAGGAAATAGGCGCGCATGGCATCAGGAATTCCCTATTGGTGGCACCCATGCCAACCGCCTCTACTTCTCAAATACTGGTTAATAACGAATGTTTTGAACCCTATACCGCCAATATTTACACCCGCAGGGTGCTTTCTGGCGAGTTTATTGTGGTCAACAAATACCTATTGGAGGACCTCATCGCACTTGGCCTTTGGAATGAGCAGGTGAAAGAAGAGTTGATGATGGGCAATGGCTCCATTCAACAGATTGCCTGTATTCCGCAATACATTAAAAACCTATATAGAACGGTTTGGGAAATTCCTCAAAAGTCTATTATCGATATGGCGGCAGATCGCGCACCTTATATTTGTCAAAGCCAAAGCCTCAATCTCTATGTGCAAGATGCAACTATGGCTAAATTAACCTCTATGCATTTTTATGCTTGGAAAAAGGGGCTGAAAACAGGGATGTATTACTTACGTACCAAAGCAGCAGCAGATGCTATTAAATTTACCATACAAAAGAAAGAAAAAACAGCCCCCCCCTTACCGAATGAAGGGGAAAAAGAATGTTTAATGTGCAGTGGCTAAGCAACTTAATTGTATATTAATTTTTGACTTTTTAATCAAAACGGATGCTCATTTATGTTTAATATTATTCTAGTGGGCCCTCCTGGGTCTGGAAAAGGCACACAAGCTAAACGAATGATTCAAAAATATGGCTTTATACCCATTGCTTTGGGGGCCTTGCTGCGCCAACAAATGGCAGAAAATGGGGCGAATAAAAGGCTCATTGAGCCATACATCAATAGTGGGCAATTGGTACCAGATCACCTCTCTTTTGAATTGGTCAAACAACTGGTGCAAGCACAACCTGCCGATACATCTTTTTTATTTGATGGTTTCCCTAGAACCCTAGCACAGGTCTCCTTCTTAACGCATTTTTTAAAACCATGCAATGCGCAAATAGATGGTGTAATCTTGCTAGATGTGCCCCAAGAGGTCTTATTAAAACGGCTTAAAAATCGCGCTACCATTGAGTCAAGAGCTGATGACCAGGATGACAACAAGATTAGAACACGTATGCAGATATACGAACAGGAGACGTTACCTATGGTCAACCATTATAAATCCGAAGGGAAGCTATATAGTGTAGATGGCACACAAGATGTAGATGCGGTAACCCAGTCTATTGAAACCATTATGGATAGACTCAGACCTTAACGACCATGTCATTACCCAACTTTATTGATCACGTTAAGCTTTACCTACGCGCTGGTAAAGGGGGAGCCGGATTAGTCCATTTCATGCGTGCCAAGTTTGTGCCCAAAGGCGGGCCAGATGGAGGGGACGGTGGTAGAGGCGGCCATATCATTTTACGTGGTGCCAAACAACGTAATACGTTGCTCCAACTTAAATACCGAAAACATATCCTTGCAACCAATGGGGAACCGGGTGGTGATAGCTGCAAAACAGGTGCAAGCGGGAAAGATGTGCTCATAGATGTACCATTGGGCACAGTAGCCAAAAGAGTAGATGATGACCAGGTACTGGTAGAGGTATTAGAGGACAAAAAAAAATATATCTTAATGCAGGGGGGAAAAGGAGGTTGGGGCAATGCCCATTTTAAAACCCCTACCCATCAAACACCCCGCATCGCTTATCCAGGTGAAACGGGCATGGAAGGCTGGATGGTATTGGAATTGAAATTATTAGCGGACGTAGGCCTTGTAGGGCTACCAAATGCAGGCAAATCTACATTGCTTTCAGTTGTATCAGCGGCTAAACCACGCATTGATAGTTATCCGTTTACCACTTTAGTACCCAACCTTGGTGTAGTAGCCTACCGGGCAGACCATTCTTTTGTAATGGCAGATATTCCAGGGATTATAGAGGGTGCAGCGGCTGGAAAGGGCTTAGGGACACGGTTCCTACGCCATATTGAACGGAATGCCATTTTATTATTTATGGTTAGCGCAGAATCCAATGATATCCATAAAAGCTATGAAATGTTACTGAGCGAATTGGAAGCACATAATCCCTCATTGCTAGCCAAACCCAGGTTGCTGGTTGTGTCAAAAATAGACTTGCTAGACCAAACAACACGTAAAACCTTACACTTACCTCCAGACATAACCTGTTGCCCTATCTCTGCCCATACGGGAGAAGGTATTGTACGCCTTAAAGACCTTATCTGGGAAAAACTTTCTGTCTAAGTGGTTACCATGCACAATACGGTTAAAACACTTGGTAAAGAAACCATTATATATAGCATCAGCAACATTATTATACGCGGATGTGGTTATTTGGCTTTGTTGCTGCAAACCAATATACTACCGCCTAGCGCCTATAGTATAGTTATAGAGTTCTATGGGAGTTACATTGCTTTGGGTCATGTGCTTTACGACTTGGCCATGGATATGACCTATTTTAGATTCGTACATAGATTAGGCAAACAACATACTTTCAATATAATTGTAACTATATTACTGGTTTCCAGCCTTATTTTTTCAATATTACTCATCCTATACACACCACAAATCGCAAAGCTCACCAACCACCTAGCTCATATGCGTTATTTCTATTATATGGCTGGGATTCTTATGCTGGATACGTTATTGATGATTCCCTACGCGAACCTACGTGTAGAAAAAAAGACCCTTTGGTTTCTGTTGGTGAAAGCTGTACAAGCTTGTGCGGGCATTATTTTTTCTTTTATTTTATTGTATTGTCCGGTAGCCTTAAGATGTATAGCCTATGGCATGTATCATTATTTGCATCTACCTGTACATTTGAATGGGATAGATGCTGTTTTTATAGCTACTATATTGTCTAATATAACCGCTTTGGCCTTTCTACTACCCAATTTTAAAGGCTTTCATTTGGTTTGGAACAAGCGTACGATGCAAACGATAGGCGGTTATGCAGCCACTTCTTTTTGCACCATGCTATTTGTCAGACTTAATGAGACCTTACCGCTATTATTGTTTCGCAAATTGGTTCCGAATAACTTTTATAGCGCCCATACAAAGGAAGAAATATTAGCTAATTTTGGCACTGCCTGTAAGCTAACGGTGTGTATTACACTAGGCATCCAAGCCTTTAAACATGCTGCAGAACCATTCTTTTTTGCCCACTTAGGGCGCAAGGAGGCACTAAAGTTATACCGCCAAACGATGCATTTATTTATACTAACGTCCTGCTTTTGCCTATTGTTGTTTAGTGTAAACATAGATTGGGTAGCAAAAATTCTGATTCCGAATCCAAGATACCGGCATACCATTGACGCCGTCCCTTATTTAGCATTTGCACATATTATCTTAGGTGTCTATTACAACCTGAGTGCTGCTTTTAAATTAAGTAATCATCCACGATATAATACTTGGATCAGTGCATTGGGCAGCCTAGTGATCGGGTGCACGGCACTGCTATTGATACCGAAACTGGGTCATTGGGGTTGTGTCTACGCCTCTATAAGTGGTGCAGCCACTATGGGGCTACTGGGGTATTATACGGGTCAAAAGTGTTATCCAATACCTTACCATAAGGGTAGTTTTTTACTTCTTTTGGGTTGCTTTTTAGCATTGCATCCCATTGTTTTATGGCGCAATACACTCACTTTTTTAGGAGCAGGATGGAGCTATGCACTCCTACATACTATCATTTTAGTCACTTTTTATAGGATAGCCATTAGATGGAAAAAGGTGTGAAGCTTCAACAGAAGTGAGACATTTTCATTTTCCATTTTAGGTGTATCTGTTCACATTACTGATTAATAATGAACTTTATCCCCCTTTTTTCTTGATAAAAAAGTGGACAAAAAATCAAGCCCTCGGTAAAAAGTCGCTGAAAGTGGCATCTTACAGATGGAAAAACAGAAAGCGCCCACTACGTGGGCTTTTAATGAACTGTTTTTCCTAATCATCTCTCAGATGCCACTTTCTACACCGCTACTTTTTACAGGGGCGGTTTTTTTGAAGCAAAAAACCATCGCGCTGAATACATACATTTGAAGCAATCAGCCTATTATATTTAATTCACGCGACATCAGCTTAATGATGCGACTTGGTCGCTCTTTTTCGTTCATTAGGGTCTAATATTGCTTTGCGTAAACGGATAGATTTTGGTGTTACCTCTACGCGTTCATCATCTTTTATATAAGTAATCGCTTCTTCTAAGGTCATCACAACAGGTGGGCTTAACCGAATAGATTCGTCCGAACTTGATGCACGCATATTGGTAAGCTGTTTTCCTTTTAATAGGTTCACTTCTAGGTCATTATCTCTATTGTGTTCCCCTATAATCATGCCACCATATACCTTTTCACCTGCACCAATAAACATTTTACCCCGATCCGCTAAATTAAAAAGTGCATAAGCAACTGCGTCACCCATACCCATAGAAATAAGTACCCCATTGCGTCGTCCAGCAATAGTGCCCCGATAGGGGCCATAGCTATGAAAGGTCCTATTCATAATACCAGTACCCCTCGTCTCCGTAAGAAAGGTGCCATAATAACCAATTAAACCACGTGAAGGCCCAACAAAAATGATGCGTGTTTTTCCCCCGCCCATCGGACGTAGGTCCCTCATTTCTGCTTTGCGCAAACTCATAGATTCAATGACAGCCCCTGAAAATGCATCATCTACTTCTATTTGAATCTCCTCTAGTGGCTCTAGTTTTTCACCATTATCGCCTAGTTTAATTAATACACGGGGCCTGCTAATAGAAAGCTCAAACCCCTCTCTTCGCATCGTTTCTATTAAAACACCTAACTGTAATTCACCACGCCCAGCTACTTCAAAAGAATCTTTATTAGGACTTTCAGTCACTTGAATAGAGACATTGGATTCCAGCTCACGCATGAGCCGATCCCGTAGGGCATTAAACGTCACTTTACTCCCTTCCGTTCCAGCTAGTGGAGCATCATTCACTGAAAAGTTAATGGCTAGTGTAGGTGGGTCTATAGGAAGGGCCGGTAAGGCTTTCATCACAATAGATGCACAAACGGTATCGGCTACGTTGGCACGTTGCATCCCTGCAATCGCCACAATATCACCAGCATATGCAGTTTCAATCGGCACATGGTCCATGCCGCGGAAAGCCATAATTTTGGTTACCTTACCATTTTCTACTACTACGTCGTCTTTATTAAGCGCTTTAATGGCTTGTTGTACTTTTAAACTGCCTGTAAAGATACGTCCTGTCAACATGCGACCTAGATAAGGGTCATATTCTCTTGCCGTTATAAGCATAGAAAAATCACTATTTAAATCCACAGTTGGCGCAGGTACATGGTCTAGAATCAGATCAAACAAGGGAGATAGGTCTTTGCGCTCTGCATCTAATGTTCTACTGGCCCAACCTGACCTACCAGAAGCATAGACAATAGGAAAGTTAAATTGGGCTTCCGTCGCTTCAAGTGCCATAAAAAGCTCTAAGATTTCATCTTCCACTTCCCCTACGCGTGCATCTGACCGATCAATTTTATTGACCACTACAATAGGACGCAACCCTAACTTTAATGCTTTACTTAAAACGAACTTAGTTTGAGGCATCGTCCCTTCTGCTGCATCCACCAATAAGAGTACACCATCTACCATACTTAAGATGCGCTCTACCTCGCCACCAAAGTCAGCGTGACCCGGTGTATCTACAATGTTGATGCGGGTATCTTTCCAAACTAAAGAGGTACACTTAGCCAAAATCGTAATGCCACGCTCCCGCTCTAAATCATTGGAGTCCATTACCCGTTCTGCTACTTCTTGATGGGCTCTAAATGTGCCGCTTTGCTTTAATAAGTTGTCTAATAAGGTTGTTTTCCCGTGGTCTACGTGTGCGATAATGGCAATATTACGTAATGGTTGCATGTAATGTTTTATTTTAATAGATGTTTAGGTTACTGTTTTTTTTAAAACAAGACCAAGGTAAAAAAGAGTGGTCTATCTATATGCAACCGTGCTAGAGCGCATAGCGTCAAAGCATCCCTTCATCAGAAAAACTGAAGTATTTTCTGTCTGTAAAAATAATATGGTCTAGGAGCGTTACATCAAGCAATGCCCCCGCGTTTGTAATTGATTTGGTTAATGCAATATCGGTAGCGCTTGGCGTAATATTTCCAGAAGGATGGTTGTGTGCTAATATAATGGAAACAGCCTGATGGTCTAGTACCATTCTAAATAAGTATTTCGAATCTACAACGGTTCTACTCGTACCTCCACTACTAATTTTTATTTTCTTGATGAGGTAATTGGCTCTATTGAGTAACAAAACCCAACACTCCTCTACCGACTTATCCGTTAAATCTGGTTGCAGTAGCCTATAAGCTTTAGCAGAACTGTTCACCAGTTCTTTTTTATGAACAGGCTCATACGCCCGCCTACGGGTAAGCTCCATAGCACAGACAACCGCAATCGCTTTTGCTTCCCCTATACCTCTAAACCGTCGCAATTCTTGGACAGAACGCTTGGCCAGCTCTTGTAGGCTATTGCCATTTTCCTTTAAAATATGCTGCGCCAATACGACAACACTCACGTTTCGGGTACCAGAGCCTATCAACACAGCCAAAAGCTCTGCATCCGTTAAACTAGAGGCGCCTTTATGTAATAACTTTTCTCTTGGCCGGTCTTCCGGTGCCCAGTCTTGAATTTTAAGTGGAGCAGTTGCATATATCTCCGGTGCCATATCACTTAAGCCATTTAGGCTGCAGCTATAGTTAACCTATTTACATATTTAGCAAGCTTGGCTTTGCTATTGGCACTTTTGTTTTTGTGCACTATATTTTTTGCTGCCAGCTTATCTAGCATAGCAAAAACCTTAGGTAATAACTGTTCTGCAGCAGTTTTATCGGTACATTTACTAACCTTTTTCATAAAGGTTCTACATGTTTTTAACTGATAACGGTTGCGAAGGTACTTCGTACGATTCGATCTTATGCGTTTTTCAGCTGATGGATGGTTTGCCATGTAATATAATTGAATTGAGATATTAAATATAATTTAATTGTATGCAAGATACTACTTTTTTATATATCATTCAATTATTGGATGGCCATGATATGCCCAACCGAAGCGCTGGTATTTCTTGGGAACGTGCGCTGACACCCACAAAAAAACGTTCAGTAAGCATATATTGTAGCGTAGCTACAAATTTGCCCCGCTGCTTTAATAGGTTGGATATGCCCTGCTCATAGGTCGTTTGTATGGTCGGTTTTTTGGAATCAGTTAGTTCGCACCCTAGTTGGAGTTGCATCAAACAACGCCCATAACGTATCTCATAGCCCAATAAGGGTGTAATTTCCATACCTGCCGCTGGCAGCATATTGGCTACCAAAGCTTGTTTATACCAGTTGTATCCTAACTCCATGGCACATAATAAGGCATTATGGGCGTTAATAGTAAAACTTAATAATGCAGATCCTCTTAGAATCAAATGATATTTTTGGGTTTCTGGTAGTTGCCTACTGCTGCCAGCCAGGCTACAGTCTACTCTACTATTTGTTTGTTTGCTATACCTAATCAGTTTATTAGCTTCTTCCAAAAAAGGTGTTCTCTGGGTTGTATACCTTATACCTATACTGGCTAAAGGTGCAAACTTTACGGCTACCGTATGATGCGCATTGTCGACAGGATTAGCTGGTTGCGCATTGGCGTGCTCAGGCGTGGTGATTGGGTTTGCCTTTGGTCTATGCTGCTTATTTTTAGTCCACCAGTTGAGCAATAGGCCGATGCTAAAATTAAGTTGCCAAGAGGGTGTCAATAACCAGTGGTAAGTGATTTCCTTTATGGCTAAAAAACTATAACTTGGTTGGTATGGTCTTTGTGCCCATATACTGCCCTTCATTGCGCCAATATTGACTCTATTACCCCATGTAGATAGCGTGGCATCAGACTGATATAGTTCTATATAAGCTAAGATACCCCATATATTCGGGAATCTAAGCTGCTGCGCTTTTCCAAGTGCATATGGCAATAAAAAAGATAGGCCAATGCTTGGATAGGATTCTAGCTGCTTGGCAAAAAAGGAGTGGATATATAATATATCGAAATCAATCGTAGTAGGTATGACTACTAGCACCTGTTCATCAGACAATGAGGTAGCTGCATCAGTGGCATCACCATGCATATGCTTATGGAACGTCACCCCAGATCGCAACTGTATAGCACGTGGGTAGGGCTGCCAAGTCATATGGATTTTAGTTGGCAATGTGGTAGTGCCAAGATTGGCTTGTTCAACCGCTTTTGCTACACAAGGAAACAACCAAGTAGTAACCAAAAAAAAGCGTAATATATACTGAGATAAATTTGCTAGGTTCAAAGTATAGACCATTAAAAATTAATAGGGCAATTGTATAACACAATATACGGCTGCCATTGGGCTAGCATATTACTATTTTTTGTTCAGAAAATGAAAAAACATCCTTTCGTATATATTAAACCGGTTTATTTGCTCATCTTTTGCCAGCTTCCCTTAGAAGCTTGGTCTTGGGGCTTTTTTGCACACAAACAGATTAACCGATATGCTATTACTACCCTGCCACCAGGTATATTTGCTTTTTATAAAGCCCATCTTACCTATTTGACCGAAAAAGCTGTAAATCCAGATAGGCGTAGGTATGTGATCAAAGGTGAAGCGCCCAAACACTTTATAGATCTTGAGGTCTACTACAGTAGCCTATTGAATGGACAAAAGCTTTCGTTTCATCAAGCTGTAGAACAATATGGCGATAAAATAGTAGCGGCACATGGCCATCTCCCCTGGGCTATATTAAATGCACACAAACAATTAACAGAAGCGTTTCAACATAAAGATACAGCTAAAATTCTAAAATGTTCAGCAGATTTAGGTCATTATATTGCTGATGCACATGTTCCTTTACATACTACACAAAACTACAATGGCCAAATGACGGGCCAAGAAGGGCTGCATGCTTTATGGGAGACAAGATTGCCTGTTTTATTTTTCGACACCTATACCCTTTTTGTAGGCCAGGCTGTTTATATCCAGGATCTAGTAGGCCATATATGGGATATTGTGCGAGAGTCTCATGCCTTAGTAAATACCGTATTGGATTTAGAAAAGCAGCTTTCTGCACAATATCCAGAAAAATACAGTTTTGAACAAACCGGTAATCTATTAAAAAAACAATATTCCATTGCATTTTCTACTGCTTACCATCAAGCGTTGCAAGGGCAGGTGGAAGCCCGCTTGCAAAAATCTATTATAGAAGTAGGAAGTTTTTGGTTTACCGCTTGGATCAACGCAGGTGCGCCCAGCTTAAATGATCTACATACCGCTATAGCTATGCAAGATGAAGAAGAGCCCTTGCTGCAAGCAGGCATCATTTTAGAAGGAGTTAGGACCTGTGGAGATGAATAGATGATTGCTTCCCCTATATAATTTTCAGCTCAAAATAAATCGATACATACCTCCTCTGTATATGGTTTCTGATCAGGGTAGTGATGTAGCATCCCAGATATTTTGAATTTTATGTATTTTTTTTGTATTTTAAGTTAAATATAGAAATTTTGATAATATAATATATAGAAGTGATTTTTAAGAGTTCTCTTTGGTTTCCTCATTAAAATTTCCTTAGCTCCTATTTAAAGTTAAACAGCATGTATAACCAATGCATGAATGTTATTCCGCTTAGTAGTGATTATGCAGAGACAATTTAAATGATTAATGCTATGAAAACGTATGCACAAATTAAGAGCGTTCTATCTACCCAATTACGCCTTAATGCTTCGTCTTCTTATTCCAACGCTAGGCAACCACTAGATATGGATCAGCAGCAACAAGGAGATAGCACGCAACAAAAACAGTTAGCAAGTACGAGTGCTGATCACAGGTCCGATGATGCCGTAAGCGTAGCGGATCCTATGTTATTAAGCCCTGAAATCATGTTCTACCTTCAAAATCATAACTTCTCGGTAGAAAGTATAGAATCTTTGCTTACTAAAGAGCTCATTATACATGCAAAGCATCAAGAAGGGACTACGCCATTGCTATGTTCAAGATTTGATCATTTTGGAAAGAGAGAACAATGCATATTAAATGATGATGATGACAGGCACGATAAGAAAGCTAGGATAATCAAAGACCCCACAGAGTCAATAGAACAATTTCCAGCCACATAGCACACCAATCGCAATTAGTTTTTAGCTACGTTCTATTTAGCTAGTGATATCAGCTTAAGTGAAAAAGTGATTGATATAGTTTAAAACTATTGTTCGCTTTTTCAAACAGAAGCTGCATTGGAAAAAGTTGTAATAGACAATGACAATAACTTTTTTCATCAGCGCTTGATATTTTTCCTATTTCTTTATCAAGAAAAACGTAGGATGTAACTCCCTTTAAACATCGATCTTATGAAAAAACAGACAAACTGTAAGGTAGGCCTATGCATTGGGCTATTCATCTTCCATACCTTATCTGCTTGTGTAAACACAAAGCAAACACTAGCTATTGATGAGGTACGTAATAGAAGAACACTAGACTATACCTCCAATGGTTTAACAAGCAGCTCAGCAAGTAGTGTAGCGGACAACTTGAAAAGCAACTCGATAAGTAGCTTAGTAAAATCTGTAGGTTATGCATTCTTAATAGGCATAATAGTGACCAATGGAATTGTAATCGTATTAATTGGTTCGCTTTGGGGGGTTGGTTACCTTTCCAATCAATTAAATAGATATAATACTTATAAGGCTAGAGTCGCTAATATCCATCGTTTAACCCCTGATACATTGCCTATACCAAACAAGGGGAATACGAGCGCTATGTTCTACAACAACAAAATAAATGCTACAGAAGCTAACCGTATACTTGATGGGATCCATAACCCAAAATGGGAACAAAAACCTATCGTAAGAATAGATGATCCTATGGTCTTACCTTTTGAGGCCTTGGCATACTTGGAACGGTATGGTTGTTCTAAAGAACGTATCCAATATTTGCTTGATCAGGGCTTGGATCCAAATGCCAAAGATAAAAATGGAAACTCTATATTAATGTATGTTGTATTTTGTAAAAATGTAGGCTCCCTTCGACTCCTACTAAACAAGGGAGCACTGGTGAATGTACAAAACCGTGGCGGGTGTACAGGCCTGATGCTAGCAATGTTAACTCATGATGCAGATGATAATGATCATATGGATATCATTCGTGATTTACTAGCCCATAATGCAGATTCATGTATAAGCAATCATCAAGGGGAAACGGCGCAATCCTTTATAAAGTACCTGCCTAAAAAGGCGAGGCGTAAGGTTACTTAAGCAATAAGCTTAAGCAAGGGCAAGTAACAATGTGTACGACACCGGCACGTTCATGTAGGCCGAGTTTTAGGCTAAAGAGCAGTTCAAGGGATAGAGTAAACAACTTGCAAAAATAGTTGGTCTATTACAATATTGGTTGGTGATGATGATCATATATAATTAAACATTAATGTTATAAAAATGTATAAACGCATTAAAGTAGGCCTATGCATTGGACTACCAAGCGTCAATGGCTTATCTGCTTGAAGGAGATACAAACGCAGCAATGCCATCCGCCCGTCTTAAGGCTAAGATTGGTCAGCCTTAAGCCATGTTATTTAGCGCAGTGGAGAGCAATATTGTCTATTTGTTCAAACAACAAATGCTTCTGTTTTAATATCCTTTATCATAAGCTGTAAAGACTTATTGCCTAAATAGTAATTATATCCTATCGTATAGGCTATAGAGAAGGGCTGCCCAGTAGAAACAAGTGGTAGATAACCACCCAAACCAAATCCTATGGCTTCATAGGGCGTTGCACAATCTATTTGGTATAGCTCCAGCTTAAGATGTTTTGCTTTTACCAAATGAAATTTGCGGGCATAAACGTTTTCACTGGCAAATACGGGCGTAGGATTGCCTGGACCAAAGGGAGCCATTTGCATTAAGATGTTGACAAACTTTTGCGTAATGACCTGAAAGGGAATAAGCGCATGAATGATTTGTTGAGGCAGTAACAACTCATCTGTTATCGTTTCTAATACTACTTCCTCAAATTGTTTCTGGAATGTAGCCATATGCGCTAGTGGCATAGTAAGCCCTGCTGCAAATGCATGGCCACCATATTGGTCTAAAAGTGGGCTACAGGCAGCAATCGCTTCGTAGATATTATAGCCAGGTATAGAACGAGCAGAACCAGTAGCCTTACCATCACAAAGTGTTAAAATTACAGTAGGTCTATAACACTGTTCAATACAACGGGAAGCTACTATGCCAATAATACCTTTATGCCAATCTGGATTAAAAAGCACATTGCTCTTGCCTTGAACAGGACTATTTTCTATCATCGCCAAGGCCTCTTGTGTAATGGTATAGTCAAGCGATTGGCGCAAGAGGTTCTGCTGGTCAATAGACTGAGCTAAATGATAGGCTTGTGTGCTATCCTGTTCTATAAGCAGCGCTACAGCCAAAGAGGCATGGCTCATACGTCCAGCTGCATTAATCCGTGGGCCTATCTTAAAAACAATATCAGCAATGGTAATGGTACGCGCAAAGAACGCCAGTTCCATTAAGGCTTGTAGCCCTGGGCGAGGGTTTGTTTCCAACTGTTTGATGCCAAAGTAAGCTAAAATCCTATTTTCATCTACCAATGGAACAATATCACAAGCGGTACTAACCGCTACAAGGTCTAAATAAGCATAAAGGCGCTGGGGGGATAATCCGTATTGCTTACAGAAAGCTTGTAATAGTTTAAAACCTATACCACACCCTGATAACTCTTTAAAGGGGTAGGGACAACTGGGTTGTTTTGGATCTAAAATAGCATAAGCGGGTGGTAAGGTGTCTCCTACTTCATGGTGGTCACAAACGATTACATCTATGCCCCGTTCAACTGCTCGGGCAATGGATGCATAGGCTTTTATACCACAGTCTAAGGTAATGATGAGCTGCACACCTTCTTGATATGCTTTTTCTATAGCTTGTATGGAAACGCCATAACCCTCTACCATACGGTCTGGTACATAATACTTTACCGATGCATCAGGTAAAGATTGAAGAAAACCATACACCATAGCCACAGCTGTTGTGCCATCTACATCATAGTCACCATAAATTAATATTTTTTCTTTTTTGCTTAATGCTTGGTGCAAACGGGTTACCGCTTGGGCCATACCTTGCATTAAAAAAGGATCATACAACTGCACTAAGGAAGGGCGAAAAAAATGTTTCGCTGCTTCAAAAGTTTCTATTTCCCTATGGACTAAAATGGCTGAAAGCGCAGCAGGGGTGCCCAATACTGCTTCCAACCCTGTTATTTTGGCAGGGTCCTTAAAAGATTGAACCACCCAACGTTTGTGCATGTGTTCAGATCCCATTAGCAATGTCCTGACAAACGACTTGCTTCTTTAATAGCCAAACTACTTCCATGCGCAGAAGTTGGGTATTGCTCTATAATCTCTTGATAACACCTATAGGCATTTTTATATTGCGCATCTGCTTCAAAAGCAATGGCGGCTTTAACCAAATAGCCAGGGGTATATACACTATTTGCTTTATAGTGAGCGGCCTTCATATAATAGATCGCTGCTTCCTTGTGCTTTTTTTGCTCACTATAGGCATCACCCATTACACACCAAGCACGGGCTTGTAGGATAAAATCTTTCGCTTTAAACTTCTTTAGAAAAACAAGTGCTTGATCATATTCCTTTTGGTGCATATAGGCAACCCCTGCATAAAAACAGGCTAAATTAGCGGTTGTAGTATAAGGGTATGCTTGAATAACGTCCAAAAAGCCTTTATGGTTCGCATCTCCCTTGAGTGCCTTATCAAAATCACCAGCTTCAAAATAATAGGTGGCTTGAAAAATGGCATCTTGCGCCTTTAAATTTTTTGACTCTCTTAGAGAAAAAAGCCAAAAGCAAGAGACTACTGTAAGCGAGGTTAAACAAAAACCAGCCATATACCACTTACTTCTGCTCTTTTTTAGCGTGGTTCCTATTTCTTTTTCTTGATGGCCTTGGCTTCTAGGTATGCTGTTGATGTCTATTATTTTCATAAAATTTAATGCTGAAGAAATGGATAGTCAGTTTGTTTGTAAACATAATGATAAACAGTTGCTGGATCTGGAAAGGAAGATGCCTCTGCAAAAGCAACTGCTTGTGCAATTTGATCTTTTACTTTGCGGTCAATGATTTCCAGTGCTGCTGCATCTATACCTTTCTTATTTAAGATCAACGCTTTAAGCTTAAGAATAGGATCTTGTGCCTTATAGGCTTCTACCTCTTCTTTCGTACGATAAGCGGCAGGATCAGACATGGAGTGGCCTCTGTAGCGGTAGGTTACAAACTCCAATAAGCTAGGGATACCTTTTCTAGCTTTTACTGCAGCACGCGCCACTGAGCGGTGTACCGATTCTACACATAATCCATCTATACGTTCTGCATCCATTGCATAACTACTACCCAATCGATAGAGTTCCGTGACATTAGAGCTTCGCTCTACTGAAGTACCCATTGCATACCCATTATTTTCAATTACAAAAATAATGGGTAACTTATAAAGCATGGCTAAGTTGAAAGCCTCATGGACAGCACCCTGCCGCACTGCTCCATCTCCCATAAAGGTAATGCAAAGGTTCCCGGTTTGCTTATATTGTTCAGCAAAAGCAATACCTACCCCTAAAGGCACATGCCCACCCACAATGCCATGGCCACCTAAAAAATGACGGGCTTTATCAAATAAATGCATGGACCCACCATACCCTTTAGAAACCCCTGTCGCTTTCCCATAGAGTTCAGCCATTACATGATCAGGGTTTGTTCCTAATGCAATAGGATGGGCATGGTCACGGTAAGCCGTGATGTATTTATCTCCTTCCCGTAGTGCCGTAACGGCACCAGCTATACAAGCCTCCTGACCTGTATAAAGGTGACAAAATCCTCGAATCTTTTGCTGCCCATAGAGCTGGGCTGCTTTGTCTTCGAATTTACGTATCAACAACATCATCTCATACCATCGTGGATAAAAAGGTGAAAGATCTGCTGCATCAATAGGTGATAAAGGAGGGTGCGCTATAGTTGATGAGACCATGGTTATACTTTAATTGCTTATCGTTTTATACGTTTTTTACCTCCTAGGCCATAGGGACTGTTTTACGTTTCCCTAAGCAATTTAGAAGGATACGCCCTATCATGCAACAAAGTTACCCAAGTAGTTATAAAAAATCAAAAGAAAATCGCCTGTTAAAACCACACTGGCAGGAATAAAATATAGCTAGATAGTCAATGAGGGATCTTTTAACCCATGCCATCGGCTGAAAGGTGTAGCCAACTTTTATCTATGCACCAATTGTGCTAAATTTTACAGGGAATGCCTAATTGTAGACATTTATATGTGACATGCTCAAAATCTAAGCAAAAGTCTGTAGCATCCTACTATTTTGCCCTTGTATTGTGCTTACTGTTACACGCAAGTCAAAGTAAACCTTACACGGGCAGTAGACTCTTTACCTTATTTTAGCTCTAAAGAAGCCTATGAAAGATGATTTTAAAAAAATACTAAAAGGTTACCAAGCATTTAGAAATAAATATGTGCATGCTGAGCAATCTATTATGTATGGGTTACATCATAATGGGCAACAACCTAAAATTATGGTCATTGCTTGTTGTGATGCGCGGGTAGATCCGGCTTTACTATTGCAATGTGATCCGGGTGATTTGTTTGTGGTGCGTAATGTAGCCAATATTGTCCCTCCGTATGAAAAGGATGCAAATCACCATGGTACAAGTGCTGCTTTAGAATTTGGCATTTGTTTGCTGAATGTAGCACATTTAATTGTACTTGGTCATAGTCAATGTGGTGGGATTAAAGCTTTACTAGCCAGTGAAGCGCTACAGCAAGATGATTTTATTACCAATTGGGTTTCTTTAATAAAAACGCCTGATTTTAGGCAATATGAAGCTGATGATTATGCCAAACTGTCCTTGACACAATCTTATCAAAATTGCATGACTTTCCCTTGGATTAAAGCAAGGGTACGCAACGGAAAGCTTACGGTGCATTTATGGTTTTTTGATATCCAAACAGGGCAAATTTATACGTATGCTCATGATACAAAAACCTATCAAGCTTTATTGCCTTTAGCGGAATAAATTATTTTTTCCACGGCATAGTCATATGGCTGTAGGAATGGAGCTATCCAAATCAAGAAAAAAGTGGAATAAAATTCATTATCAACCAGTAACGTAACCAGATACAAATTAAAAATGCTTTACTAACCAGTATCGTGAATAGACACGAAACTTTTTCTCTTTTTCACTTAGCATTGCTACACTGGATTATTTTACATAATACTGCAGGTTATATTCGAATTGGCTTGAAATGTGCTTTCTATCAAAGCATCCATATCGCTTTTAGGATATTTTGGTTGCTCAGAATTACTGTTTTGCTCTAAAAAGGCTCTTGCAGTAAAACCTTGTTTGTTTTGAATAGATGGATCTGCACCTGCTTGGATTAAAATTTGCATTGTACTGAAATTAAACTTATATGCTGCGATGTGTAGGACCGTGTCCCCATTATTATCCTGGTGATTTAGTTTCTTTCCCGATGGTTCCTTACTATACAAGTCTAATAAGCAATTAAAAGCTTGTTCAAGCGCTTTGAAGTCATTGGTACGGCGTTTATCCCTATCAGAGAGGTATTCCTCAGATACATGCATAAATAAATTTCTTCCATTATCGTCCACTGCCTCTAAAATATTTAGTCCTTTGCTCTTATAATATTCTATCTGTTCTTTTGAAAAATTACGCGCGATAAGATCGCCTAATATTTTTTTAGATAACACCATAGCATTTTTTAGCTTAGGATCAGGACCTTGTTCATATTTATTATAGCCACTCTTTATTGCATCCAAAACTACTTCTAAATTTGGGTGCCATGGACTAGATAAACCATTATCCTCCTTTAGAGCCGGTAGTTGAGGTGTTAGATTAGTAAACGTGGGATTCACAGTACTTATCTCCCCCGCATAGCCCTTACTTACTTTTGCACAAGCACATAAATTGCCAAAGGTTAATAGGCCAAGAGAGAGGCTTGCTTTATAGTGTATGTACTTTTTCATAACATTCGATGTTTAAATGGTATCATATAATCACTTAAGAAGAATTGCTTCCATGCATATCTGGCATGCTACCTATTCCTCTATTCGCTTGCCCTTAGGTAGGGCAAAACAATTTAATGAGACGTAATAGAAGATACAACTTCTCTCAACTACTTGCCCCAATTAAAACCTATATAATGGATACAAAAAAATAAATAGAATTGCAAACAAGCCACAGTTAAGTTGGGAACTATAGAAAGGTTACGCTTAAAAAAGCATCTTTTAATCAAATAAAAATAGTATGTAAATTTCCTAAATTTATTCACAATCTCTGGATTTTGTATCTATGCAATTATGTAGTTACCTGTAACTTTTTGGCATTAAATACATATTCGTCTCCTAATATGGAAGAAAATAGATTTTTAAATAAGAAAAATCAAGCTTTACGTGAAGCGAATCAGAGGTTAACATGCAATAAACATACTGTCCAAAATTTTCTAATCAGCTAGATATTAATAATTAGCCGATATGGTATATCTACTAACTGACTCTTTCAAGCAGCAGAGTAAAATAAATTCCTTACAGAAAGAAAGTAAAGCTTTAAGCTACGAAAATGCCAAACTAAAAAGGGGGCTTTTGAAAAGATTATGCAAATATATTTCAGGTTATATATTTACACTTAAATGGACAGCGCCAATGTCGTGAATAGACACGAAGGAATAACTAAAAAGATTGAATACCTATAGCTTCTCGGACCATTTTAATCGTTTCCTTTGCCAATTGAGCTGCTTTTTCCGTACCCTGGTGGAGGATTTCTTTGATCATTTTAGCATCCAAACTATTCCTTTTTTCTCTGATAGGTGCCAATAGAAGTTGCAAGCTATCATTTAAGATATCTTTAAGGGTTACATCACCTAATCCGCCACGTCTATAGTGGGCTTTTAAGTCAGAAACGGCTTCTTGATCACTATGAAAGGCATCCAAATAGGCAAAAACCACATTCCCTTCTACACGACCAGGATTGCTTGCCTTAATGTGGTTAGGATCGGTATACATCTGAAAAACTTTTTGTTTGATCACTGCTGGTGGATCAGAAATGGCAATGGCATTCCCTAATGACTTACTGGACTTGGACTGGCCATCTATCCCCACTAACCTGGATGTTTTACTCAACACTGCTTTACATTCTTTTAAAGCATTGGTATGATAGAGCCTGTTAAAACGCCTAACAATGGCATTGGTTTGCTCAATCATAGGTAATTGATCATCCCCAACTGGGATCAGTTCCGCTTGAAATAGCGTAATATCTGCCGCTTGACTGACCGGATAACAAAAAAAGCCTGCTGGAATGGCCTCATCGTATCCTTTTTGCTGTATTTCATACTTTACGGTAGGGTTGCGATGCAATTGTCCCAAGGTAACCAGGTTGAGGTAATAGATTGTTAACTCTGCAATTTCTGGTATTTGAGACTGAACCACAATAGTTGTTTGGTTAGGATCGATCCCAACACTTAGATAATCTTTGGCAACTTCAATAATATTTTGGGTCACTTGTTCGGGATGGTCGAAATGATCCGTTAATGCTTGTAGATCTGCTACTAGAATATACTGATCATATACACTTTGTAATTTAACTCTATTTTGTAAGGAGCCAATATAATGGCCTAAATGGAGCTTGCCAGTTGGCCTATCACCCGTTAAGATTTTTTTCTTCATGCTTATGCAACTTTAATGAAACACATTTTTATCTTATCTTAACTTTACATAAAGCATGCAATATATATAACCAAATACTTAAAAAAAGACCTTCCGCATGCATGGCAACGATGCATAGCACTCCGAGCACAATGCAACAATAACGCGCCTGATTCGTTTGCCAGGAAAATCCTTGAAACTTCAAAGCTATAAATGGAATAGGAGCAACCAATAGATAAGCAAGTAGCAGGGTTAATAAAGGCAGTACCAGGGGTTGTGTTAAACCATTGACTAAAGCCGGATAAAGGGCACGTTTTAAAATTATAGGTAAGGTAGCTACTAGCATGGCATTAGCTGTCGTAGGCAATCCTGTAAATTGATGGGTCTGTTTAGCGTCGACATTAAACCTAGCCAACCGAAGCGCAGCAAAAACCACCATGCACAAAGCGGCATAAGGACGATAAGGGCAACTTTCATAGGTTGTGATTAACATATAAAGGATAGCCGCAGGCAACATACCGAAGGTAATCAGATCTGCTAATGCATCCAATTGCTTACCAAGGGGAGATTGTGTATGCAACAGCTTTGCGGTAAAACCATCTAAAAAATCCAGACAAGCACCTATAAAGATGCTATACGCAGCATATACTAGCTCTCCCTTTAGCGCCAATAGGGTGCCTATTGTACCACTGATTAGGTTTAAAACCGATAAACAATTGGGAATATATTTTTTCATACTGTTATGCATTCATACTAAAGTAGTTTACAACAAACTCGTATAGTCTATGATTATTATCGCGTCACTAGCGCTGGCAATATAATGGATTTATATTCGATATGAAAACCATTAGGAGGTTTTTATTTTTTGTAACCTTGCTAAACTGATGTTATGCCGCTCCCATGGATGTATTACCCTATTGCCTCACCTACGATGTTCACCTCTGGTACAAGGGTGATATGAAACTGACGTTTTACCTTTTGTACGATTTGGGTAGCTAAATTGATAATATCTTGACCAGTAGCGCCTCCATAGTTTACGAGTATCAGTGCATGTAAAGGATAGACCCCTGCATTGCCCATGCGCAAGCCTTTAAAACCTGCTGTTTCTATAAGCCAAGCTGCTGAGATTTTCATCTGGTCTTGGTTTTGCGTGCGAAAAGCTACTAATGAGGGATATTGCTGCTTCAGCCATTGGTAATGCGCTATAGTTACCAATGGATGCTGAAAAAAGCTGCCTGCATTGCCTAAAACAGCAGGATCGGGCAGTTTTTGTTTTCGAATGGCAACAATGGCGTCGCTTATCGCTTGAAAGGACAACTGTTTAACGCCCATCTTTGCCAGCATGGCCTGGATGGCCTCATATTCTATAGTATATCTTGCTTCTTTATGTAAAGCTAGTGTAAGGCTTGTAATTAAATATTGGTTCCGCCATTTTGTTTTGAAAAAGCTAGTTCTATAATCAAAGCCACATGCTTCGGCTTTAAAAACTATTTTTTCCCCAGTTGCTAATGCAATGGCTTCAATGCTATCCACTACCTCTTTAAGTTCTACACCATATGCCCCTATATTTTGTATAGGTGCGCCACCAACCGTCCCCGGAATAAAGGATAGGTTTTCTATGCCTCCATACCCTCTTGTAGTACAAAACAAGACAAGCTGATGCCAAGGGACACCTGCCGCAGCCTTCACCAGGACTTTATGGCGTTTTTCTGCTATTACTTCAATACCGGGCAGTTGCACATGCAATATATAACCAGGAAAATCTCTAACAAATAGCGTATTGCTGCCACCACCTAGGATATAAAAATGGGTACGCTTTAGATCTACTGTAGCACAAAAATCTGCTATATCTCTTAGACGATGCAGCTGAATGTAACCAGCAGCAAATGTAGGTAGCTTGAAGCTATGGAGTGCTTGTAAAGGGTATGGACCATGCATCATCAAAACAAGAAATAACACTTCTTTTTCATTCCACCTCCTTTCTAGCCTCCAAATGGAATGCTACACCAAAAATAGGCATTGGTAATTGAAACACCCATTTATCATTATTATGCTGTTTCTTTAAACAAGGAAGATCTACCGAAATATTTGCATAAGGTATATTCCGATTAGATAAAAATCTACATTTTAAATGAAGTTTGGCACCTATGGTATCAAAATTTCTACCTATAGTAGACAGAGCAGCCCGTTGGAGCGTATGGTCATACGCCCCTATTTTGGGGGTATAACCATACCACTCCATCCATATTTTCTCTAAAAATAAGAACAACGGTATGCCACACTCTGGATAAGCTAAAGGAAATCCATACGTTAGATGCAGATATTGTTCCCAACGCGGTATAGGAGACTCTTTATAAACTAAAGGCAAGCCATAGGTTAGATACAGGTGATTACTTAGTGGTTTATACCGTCGAATAGCTAAATCTAAAGAAAAATAATGATGATCACCAAACCCTGGGATATAAAATTGAGGATTAAAAATCAATATATTTTCCCATTCCCTCAATAAAGGAGAATACTTTTCTGCACGCGCAAAACTTATATAAAGTTTTTGGTACCAGGGTGAACAAAGATCTCTTTTACTCAAAGATGAGGCATGGGTTATATTAAAACTATATATTTCAGTATGAGCTATTTTTTTATCTTCATCACATCGCTCTAGCTCCACTTCAGCCTTAAAATAGGCTTCCCCTGAAGAACTGCCTAGCGTGAAATAATAAGGGAATTTTATACCTAACTTTAATGTAGGTTCCCAAAAGGTGTCACTTATGTAATCTGACTCATGGCTACACAAATGTTTAGCCAATATATTTCGAGCTACGTTATACTTTTTCCGGTTTTCTAGAACCTGAGTCATCACTGGGTTTTTATACCTAGTACCTTTAATATCTATGTCCAAAATTGGATAAAAGGTTGCATACTTTATTTTTAAGCCTAATTCAGTTGTTTTATATACAGTATTTCTAACCTTATTCAGGATATTAAAGTTTTGGTAAAAATAGGGCGCAATGTTAAGTTTATCCTCTAAGTCTACAACCTGACAAAGTATAACCTTAATACCCCTATCATGCCAACTTGGTTCTTTTGCTTCTGGGCCAAGCAGATCAAAATACTCGTTTAAAAAGTGGTGCTTAATAATGGGATATCGATGGTCAGGCACTTTTGTCAATAGATCACTATTCTGTTCTTGTACAACCAATGGCGCATAGTACCTTACAGATCGATCCTCTACTGCCTCTAAAGGTGTCCACAAAAGGGGATCAAAAGGCATAGCAGCTATCTCCATGCCATTTTTACCATAATCATTGAAAATAAGTTGATTGGATAGAGGATCTACCCTACCTAAATAGGCGCCATATTTTCGTGAGGTAACTTGAAAACAAGCTTTTGTAGGCAAATGCATTGCATAAATATTATCGATGCCATTATAGGCGCTATTGTAGAGCAAATAGTCTTTATAGATTTTAGGGGAACTTCTATGCTCGTAGGTGTAAGGCAAGAGTGTTTCTGCCTTACTGGTCGCCACATGAATCCGTAAAATACTATTTTGCTGGTCCTTGGTTTTCACCACTAGGATGTGATCTTCACCAGACCAACTGGGGGTTAAATAATACCCTTCATCCAGGTTATCTATTTTTTTGATGACCTTACCAGATTTGGTCTCTAAAATAACCAACAAATGTTTCCCTGTTTGGTCAGTTGTTACCGCAACGAGTTGCTGAGCACTAGGGCTTATAGCTAGTGCAGTATATCGGCTGCTTGAGGCAAGGGTGCGTCTGCTTTTTTTTGCAAAATCATAATATTGTAAGCGAATGGTCTGCCGATTCCCTTGCCAAGGATGCCTACATGTTTCCAGCCAAGCGGCACACCCCTCGCCTATGTCAAAAACAGTAGGTGTAAGGCTACTCGGCATAAAGTGCAATATCGTCTTGTCTTTGCGTAAAGATACAGCAGCTCTTTTTAAGCCATCAGCAGGTGCAAGCTTAACGTGGACCAGTTGAGCACGTAATCCTATACCTATCTTCCAGGCCATAAGGCGACCCGATGCATCCATAAATGGGTTGTGATAATCAAAGCTATCATTTGGCTTTTTAACGGTAAGCTGGGTAGCAGGCGTAATTTTTAATCCTTCTAACTGCTTTTGCCAACGGTCGCGTAGCTCTTGGTTCATCTCCCTATATAATGTGGGGATGGACTTTTTAGTCACCTTTTTTACAGCATGGTGAAAGCCAAAATAAGGCACACCCTGCATGGTTTTTTCAAAAATAGCCTTGATGACATCCGCCCCATACTTTCTGCGCATATGTGTAGTGAAATAATACCCTACGTGATAGTCAGATGGCAGCTCATATTTCAAAGAGCCAAAGACTTGCCTGCTAAAACTAACGGGATCACGCTCTAGCAGGGTAACCTTATATATCTTTTCCCAGCCCGGTAAACGCCCTCGGCCACTTTTTGAAAGCGCAGTTTCCATACCGACTGCATCGCCTTCTTTAAAAAAGCTGTCAACGCCGCACACCGCAACCATATTCCATGCAAAATAGGGGAACTTAAGCCAAACAGGTGTACTATGGTATTCAATACTATGTTGTACTGCATGTCTCAGCTCATGTATACATAGCATATCGTACCAATCGGCATTGCCGACAAAATAGGGATTGGAGTTGTATAAGGTGTCAAAAGATATATGGCGCGGCAGCAGTTTAAAATATGCATTCAGCTCAGTAGATTGATTGTTAAGCAGCAAACGAAGAGGACTAGGATAGATGCCCAACGTTTTAGATACAGGCTTATAGATCGTTTCCAGCGTATTGGCTATACGTTGCGCTGATTTGGTGGTGTTTTTATCAAAGAATATACTAAAATGAGGGGTTGCAATTTTTTGTATTGCCCTGGCTTGGGTAGCCAAGCCAAAGAATAGAAAGTATAGCAAAGCACTAATAGCCCAAAAAGCGCGCTGCTTCTTTTGTGGCCAACAAATGCAACGTAAATGATACAGAAACATATAAACGTAAATAATAATATCCGCATAGCGCATGTATAGCGCAAAGGTTATTTTAGTAGCTATGCTTGATGGTTTTATATTAATCCATAGCCATATTTCCTATAAATGTATAAAAATGGTAGAAATATATTGCTTTCCAGCAGCCCAATTTAGCTTTGTACAAAGCTGTAGAATATCTTACCAGTTGCCCAACCATTACAAAATAAAGATATGTAACCCGATTATATTCAATGAATAATATTGGTAACTTTGTATGTTTGCTTATTAGTTTTAAACTAAATAGGTAACTTAGCAGCTATAGAAACAGAAGCAAAGCATACCATTGTTCAGATGAAGCCATACCCTTACCAAGAGGCATCCCAATAGTGCAATGGAGATTGATTGTACTGATTACTGAATCACAATAAAATGCAACCTTATATTTTTACGGAGATAGAAAAAAAATGGCAGAATAGATGGCAAGAACAAAAATCTATTATAAGTAGTAGGTCTTGTACTACTACCGATGCGCCCAAATATTACCTACTAAATATGTTTCCCTACCCTTCAGGATCAGGCCTCCATGTAGGGCATTATATGGGATATGTGGCTTCAGATATATTGGCTCGTTATTATAAACATAACGGATACCATGTACTGAACCCAATGGGATTTGATGCTTTTGGCCTGCCTGCTGAGCAGCATGCGATCCAAACCGGCAGGCACCCTGCCATTACCACTGCAAAAAATATAGAAAAATATACCGCACAACTGAATCAAGTGGCCTTAGACTTCGATTGGGATCAATCCGTTAATACTAGTGACCCTGCTTATTATAGGTGGACACAATGGATATTTTTACAAATGTTCAATGCTTGGTACAATACCGCTACACAAAAAGCAGCGCCTATTGACGCACTGATTCAGGAATTTGTTCGCCACGGTAATACCAAAGTGCAAGCTGCCTGTGATGACCATACACCTATTTTTTCAGCTGAAGAGTGGGGTGCATACACTGAAACAGAACAACAGGCCAAGCTATTGCACTATCGATTGGCTTATCTCAAGGATAGCATGGTCAACTGGTGTGAGGGGTTGGGCACTGTTTTAGCCAATGAGGAAGTGAAAGATGGGCTTTCTGAAAGAGGCGGTTATCCAGTGACACGCAAAAAGATGAAACAATGGAGTTTACGTATGACCGCCTATGCAGAACGGTTGCGCGCCGATCTAGACCTCCTAGATTGGCCTCTTTCTACCAAAGAGATGCAGCGCAACTGGTTGGGTAAGTCTGAAGGTGCAGAAATTACCTTTAGAGTGCAAGGACAACGTGGCGAAACGATTACGGTTTTTACTACCAGACCAGAAACCATTTTTGGTGCTTGCTTTATAGCCTTAGCGCCTGAGCATCCTTGGGTGTATTTTATGGCCAAACAAACCGGTGATGTAGAACTTATGACCTATATCGAACAGTCACAAAACCGTTCAGAGCGAAGCCGTCTTGCAGAAACTAATTTTTTAAGCGGTGTGTTTGTAGGTGCTTGTGTTATTCATCCTTTTACAGGAGCCCCCTTACCCATTTGGGTAGCAGATTATGTACTACCTAACTATGGTAGCGGTGCGATTATGGGGGTGCCTGCGCATGATAAACGAGATTATATCTTTGCGCAATCTTTTGATTTATTAACCTTACCTGTAATAGAAAGTACGGTACTGATAGAAGATGGGCCCTACGAAGCCCCTGAAGGTAAGATGATTAACTCTGATTTTTTAAATGGACTTTCCGTATCGGAAGCTGCTAAAAAAGCGGTCCAAATACTTACGCAAAAAAAGATTGGCCGGTATAAGGTGAACTATAGATTGCAAGATCCTATATTTAGTCGGCAACGATATTGGGGGGAGCCTTTTCCAATATATTACAAGGACAATGGACTCCCTTATCCACTTGCTGCGTCTCAATTGCCCCTTGTATTACCAGCCGTAAGTAGTTATACCCCTAATCAATCTGGTGCGCCTCCATTGGGTAATGCAGCCAACTGGTCTACACCAGAAGGCTATCCTTTAGACCTCCATACGATGCCAGGTTGGGCGGGTTCTAGTTGGTATTTTTTGCGGTACATGGACCCACACAATACAGAAACCTTTCTGAGCAAAGAAAAAGAAGCCTATTGGAAAGCAGTAGATTTTTATATAGGTGGCGCAGAACATGCCACAGGGCATCTGCTTTATGCACGCTTTTGGACCAAACTATTATATGATTTGGGTCATATTGCAATGCATGAACCATTTCCAAGATTGCTCCATCAAGGGCTCATTCAGAAACTTACCGCCATAGTATATCGCTTAAAAGATAAAAATGTTTTTGTAAGTGCTGGCCTTATAGCGGAATATGATGTTATGCCGATCTATATTCCTACAGCATTTGTCGAAAAAGAGGTTGTAGACCTAAAAGCTTTAAAAAACTGGCGTCCTGAGTTTGCGGATGCATGCTTCCTGCTAGAGGAGGGGAAATATATATGTGGGGGTAAAATGGAAAAAATGTCTAAATCGAAACACAATGTAGTGGACCCAGAGCAGGTGATCGCCGAATATGGCGCTGATGCTTTACGTTTGTATTTGATGTTTTTAGGACCATTAGAACAATCTAAACCATGGGATTTATCTGGTATAGAAGGAGTCTTCCGTTTTCTAAACAAAGCATGGCGTTTTGTACATCGTGCAAAAGCTACCTGGACGACTACTGCGCTAGACCAGATCACGCTTAAAATCATGCATCAAACGATTAAAAATGTAACGCATGCAATTCAAAAATGTTCTTTTAATACGGCGATAAGTAGTTTAATGATTTGCCTGAATAGGTTAGCAACTTGTGAGCGGGTAACGCCCTCTATTGTAGCCGACTTTATTTTACTGTTGGAGCCTTTTGCACCTTATATAGCTGCTGAGCTATGGGAAACGATAGGCAAAACAGACAGCATTAAAGCGGTTGGTTTTCCACTTTGGGATGAGACCTATCTAGAGGAAAAAAGTTTTACCTACCCTATTGCAGTGAATGGCAAGGTACGCACTAAGATGGTTTTTGAATCTAATCTACCGCCTATGACTATAGAAGAAGCCGTATTGGCCAATGAGGCGATTCAAAAATGGGTGGCCGGAAAATCGCCTAAAAAGGTAGTAGTGGTGCCTAACAAAATGGTGAATATAGTTGTATAACATCTCCCTGGATGGATCGTTGCTCCATTGCTTTTATTATGCACTAAAGAATACTTCAATAAAGATCTTCTCGGATTACTGCTTACACGTGAAGATCTAGATACACATCCAAAATGTAAATTGAACAATGAGGCTGATCAGCAGCTAACGCCTTATCTTTGTGCGCGCTATTTTGACAACAAAGAAGCAGAGGAAATCTTACAACAAGACAGGCGTTTTAATTGTGAAAAAGGAATACCCAAGTACCCTCCTAGCAGCACTAAAATGAAAGGATTGTTGTATAAGTTTTTGCAAAAAGTTTGTCGCCTATAAAAAAATGGTTGAGCAACTAGGAACCACATAAAGCATAGTGCTTACTGTACCTAATCTGGTTTAGTTTAAGGGAAATAGTAGTTATTGTTATAGGGCAATTACAATGCATTGTAATTTGTATTAAAAGTATAATATATCTATCATCGGACTTCTGACAACGTTAACCAAGAAAAACTGACGCTTGTAAAAAATTGAGCCAGGAAAGCTTATTATAGGTTATATTTCTATACCTAGAAATAATTTATAACTTTGATGTGGTATGAAGCATGCACCATCTGGTGCTATAGTTATGCTAATCGGCATATTACGATGATATAAATGCCCTATTTTCTTTAAAAACCAGTAAAATGAAATACACTTGGTTATTTATTGCTTCATTTTTTTGGCTACCTGTGGCTATATGCCATGCAGAAACTAAGGCCATCAAGGATGCAGAATTTGTTATTGAAAAGCAAAAAAATAATAGAGTCAACCAGGAGCAAAGACTATTTTTTAAAGCGCCCACGCGCACCACAAAAAGCACGAATAAGCCTTTGGCCACCATCCAAGCGCTAACGTTAGAAGATATGGCATTTGAGCCTGCACCTGAAACATATCGTCCATTTAGTTTAGCAGCGCAAGGAAATAGCCCTACCTTTAACCACTACTGGAGGCTAGGCATTGGGTCATTGCTACTCCCTTATGTAGAAGTTGGATTAGCCAACTGCTGCTTTGGGCGATCCATTTGGTCGATAGCTTTTACTCCAGAGTTATGGAACAAAAAATCCAGGGAAGCTGCATTGGGTCTACAAGGTCAATATAGCATAGAGTCGTGGCTGCTCCAGCCAAGTATACATTATCAACATGCTTGGTACAAATATAACGATACCATAACGGATACCCGTAGGCTACATCAAGTACAGGCCAACCTATGGGTTAAACAAGCCAACGCATCCTCCATGCAGGATGGACAAGTAAGGCTACATGTACTTAAGGATCACGATAAAAAGATCAACGAACAGCTCTTAACGCTAAAATATAAATGGGTAAAGCAGCTAGATAATTGGTCTTTAAAAGTAGCTAGTTACAACGATATAGCTGGCTATACAAATGATCGCATCCAACAAACCCGTTTCATTTTGTCAACTGCGCCAAGCTTTTATTTACATTTGTTTAAGCCGATGCAGCTCAAAGTTGGCCTACGAATGGCCTATCATAATGACCCAATTCCTGGAAAAATACCTCGTTTTGATCTCTATCCTATGGCCAAAATAGCCTATATGGCGGCAACCTGGCTTGTTCCTTATATGGGCATAAAGGGCATGGGGGTAGGGGGCAGTGTCATTCCATTGCACCTACATGACCTAGTAGCTAAAAATCCTTTTATAGCTTCCAATTGGAAGCTATCGCACCAGCATCAATACTTCAAGCTGTATGGTGGTAGTAAAGGGGTTGTTACACCCCATTGTACGTATCACCTACATATAGTCTATCAGCGGCTTAAAAACCAGTCTAGAATCCTATCTGATACAACGCACCAGATTAAATTGGCCTATCATCCATCGGACTATAATCTATGCAAGGCCACAGGCCTGCTCGACTATAGACTGCCTAATGGGAAATTAGGCACCACTATACAAGGAACCTATCGCCTATATTTTGATGATAAAGCGTATCCCGTCTGGTGGTACCACAAACCTGTATACAAATTCAAGCAAGCGCTCTTCTATAAACCGCATGCAAAAGTGTTACTAAATGGTAAGCTACACCTAGATGGCCCAACCACTGTAAAAAATATAGAGGGCACTGCTACTGCACTCAACAAGACTATCAACCTTTCTTTAGGTGTGGATTATGCTATCTTCAATAGGTTGACTGCATTTATAATGGTTAGTAACTTACTCAACCGAACGCATATTACTTATACCGGTTATCCTGATAAAAAAATCAACATTACAGGTGGCCTAGCATATAAATGGTAATTTATATATTATGATGGATTGCATTGCCCAGTTACGGGAAAAAATTGACAGTTGGACCATTCAAGATAAACACTCATTAGAAAGCTTTCGGCGCGATTTTATCAGTAAAAAGGGAGCTATTGCGCGTCTATTTGAGGCGTTCAAGCAGCTTTCTATTGCAGAAAAAAAAGCAATGGGTCCAGCGCTAAACAGTTTAAAAAATGAAGCAGAAAAGAAGTTTAAAAGTGCAGCAAGCCTATTAGAATCAAAGCCCTCTACAGCGCAACCCATAGGCGATGTAACCCTCCCTTCTTTTGGCCCGGCTATAGGTAGCCTCCATCCCTTGACTATTGTTCAAAACAAGATTATTTCTATATTTCAGCGCATGGGTTTTAATCTTGCAGAAGGGCCAGAAATTGTAGATGACTGGCATAACTTTAGCGCATTGAACTTTCCTGACAATCATCCTGCACGTGATATGCAGGATACATTCTTTGTGCAGCGTAATCCAGATCAGTTGTTGCGCACACATACTACTTCTGTACAAATTTCAACCTGCACGGCCCAAAGACCTCCCATTCGATCTATTGCTGTGGGACGTGTCTTTAGAAATGAGGCAATCTCTGCACGGTCGCATTGCTTTTTTCACCAAGTGGATGGGATGTATATTCACACAGATGTGGCCTTCAGTGATTTAAAAGGTACCATCTATCATTTTGTGGAGACCCTATTTGGTCCAGCAACCAAACTGCGTTTCAGGGCTTCTTATTTCCCTTTTACAGAGCCCAGTGCAGAGGTAGATATAAACTGTAGGCTATGTACAGGCAAAGGATGTACGGTTTGCAAGCACTCAGGTTGGGTAGAGATATTGGGCGCAGGCATGATTGACCCTCATGTCTTAACCAATTGCCACATTGACCCTGAGGCATACAGTGGTTTTGCTTTTGGCATGGGTATAGAGCGCATAGCCATGCTGCTCTATCAAATTGATGACCTACGGCTGTTTTCTGAAAATCACCTTGCTTTTTTACGTCAATTTGTAGCCTGTTAGCACCATATCTGTTCAAATCACTGTTTGTTATGTTACAAGAACAACACTCCTGGAAAAAGTCGTGGTGTAGAAATTGGCATCATACAGATGATGAGGATATCTTTCTGTTAGGGTGCGCTGCCACCCATTGCGCCCAATGGCGGGGCTTGGCAGTAGTAGATGGACGTTGTTTACTATGGCACAAAGCTATGGCTAGTGCATCTGAATCATCTAAAAAAGTAAACGGAGTCGCTATATGAAGCAGATGGCCAACCATAGTAGCAACTTGTTCCTTTGAAGCATTTCCATTTCCCGTAACCGCTTGTTTGACCTTACGTGGCGCATATTCTGTTACAGGTATTTCACAAGCCAAGGCTGCTGCAATCGCTACACCCTGTGCCCTACCTAACTTAAGCATGGATTGTACATTGGTGCCATAGAAAATGGATTCAATGGCGACCTCATCTGGTGCATGTTTTTGCAGCAATGCAATCATATGTAAATAGATATGGCGCATCCGTAACATATGTCCTTTGTATTTTTTTAATTGTAAAACACCATGTTCTATTAATTTTACCGCATTGCCTGTTTCCGCTTCTTGAATAATACCGAAGCCCATAATCACACTACCAGGATCTAATCCTAGAATAATTCTTCCACGCATAGGGTTGGTTTGGTTCAAAGGTATTGTATGCCTTGAAGTTAAGTAAAAAATCTAAAATAGCACCTGCCTAGCCTGTTTCATGCAACCCACTACAACTAACGTATCTACCGAAAGCGTTACCTTACACGCCCAACAAAATGTTACATAGTTGAAAAAAAGTCAATAATCACCTAAATTAGTGGCCTACCGGTCTCGTAGTTCAACGGATAGAATAGAAGTTTCCTAAACTTTTGATGCAGGTTCGATTCCTGCCGAGACCACGCTACTGTCAGGGTAAAACTAAAAGTGCCTAATAGCCTTACATTGTACAATGAGGCCACCTTTAAATGGACGCCGTTGTAGGGTCGCCCTCTATTCTAAGGTTATTCATAATAAAATTCCGCCGTTCTGGTGTATTTTTACCCATATAAAAGGATAGTAAATCCCCTAAGCCCGCATGGGCAGCTGGTGTTACAGGAACCAACCGAATGGCTACGCCTATAAAATGGGCAAATTCATCAGGAGATATCTCCCCTAACCCTTTAAAACGGGTAATTTCAGGTTGTGCGCCCAGTGACTGGATGGCTAGCTCTTTTTCCGCTTCGGTGTAACAATAATGCGTCGTTTTTCTATTGCGTACCCTAAAAAGGGGAGTCTCTAATATATAGAGATGACCGCTATAGACTAATTCTGGAAAAAACTGCAAAAAATAGGTTAATATAAGCAACCGGATATGCATGCCATCTACATCAGCATCTGTAGCAATAACGATCTGGTTATACCGCAATCCATCTGGTCCATTGGCAATATTTAAAGCATGCTGTAATAGATTAAACTCTTCATTCTCATAGACCAGTTTTTTGGACTGCCCAAAACAGTTGAGTGGTTTGCCCCGCAATGAAAATACAGCTTGTGTGTCCACATTACGGGATTTAGTAATAGAACCACTAGCAGAATTACCTTCTGTAATAAAAATAGTACTATCTAGACGATTGGGATGTTTGGAATTAAAATGAATATGACAGTCCCTTAGTTTTTTATTGTGTAAATTCGCCTTCTTGGTTTTTTCATGGACTAACTTTTTAATACCGGCTGTTTCTTTACGCTCACGTTCAGACTGAAAAATACGCCTTTGTACTATTTCCGCTATAGATGGATTTTTGTGTAGATAATTATCTAATTCGCTTTTGATAAAGGTTATAATAAAACTACGAATGGTAGGGCCCTCAGGACCCATCTGTTGGGAACCAAGTTTTGTTTTGGTTTGGGATTCAAAAATAGGTTCTTGCACCTTAATGGAAAGCGCAGCGATTAATCCGCTACGGATATCCGAAGCATCAAACTCTTTTTTATAAAATTCGCGTATTGTTTTTACAATGGCTTCTTTTAAGGCATTTAAATGGGCGCCTCCCTGAGGGGTAAATTGCCCATTAACGAAAGTATAATAGACCTCATTAGAAAGTGTATGATGGTGGGTTAGCGCTAGCTCAATATCTTGTTTTTTTAAATGAATGATCGGATAAGCATAGGTTTCAGGTGCCGTTTTAGCTTGTAATAAATCCAAAAGTCCACCCCGAGAATGGTATTTTTTACCGTTTAGATGTATAATAAGCCCTGTATTTAAAAAAGTGTAGTGCGCAATTTGCTCTTCTATAAACTGGGGCACAAAAGAAAATTGCTTAAAAATAGCGCCATCTGGTTTAAAGATGATATGGGTTCCATTGGGCTCATGGGTAGCTAGGATCTCTGATTCCTCTAACAATACGCCAGCAGAAAACGTAGCTGATTTGGTGCACCCATCCCGAAAAGATTGCACTTTACAATAAGCGGAAAGCGCATTAACCGCTTTTATACCTACCCCATTTAACCCTACGGACTTTTGAAAAGCTTGGCTATCATATTTCCCCCCTGTATTGATTTTAGCCACACAGTCTACTAACTTACCCAATGGAATGCCCCTTCCAAAGTCTCGCACAGAAACATGCTGGTCTCCAGATATTTTTATTTCAATTTTTTTACCATAGCCCATTACAAACTCATCTACACTATTATCTATAACCTCCTTGAGGAGTATGTAGATACCGTCATCTGGTAGACTGCCATCACCCAATTTACCAATATACATACCAGGGCGCAACCGGAGATGCTCTTGCCAGGCTAGGGAGCGGATATTTGCTTCTGTATAATGAGGAATGGCCATATTAGATAGAAATTATGATACGTTTGAAACCAACTGACGCGTTGTGGTTTGCCCACTACCTAAAGCATCCAACCTATGTAGACGGATCATCTAAGGCAAGATGCACTACAGTTTCTATCACATTTTGGGCTGCTTGCGTGAAATGATTAAAGTCTATAGTTGCTATGGTATCAGTTGCTTGATGATAATTGGGATTTCTCAAATTAGCTGTATCTGTAATCATACAAGCAGGAAATCCTTCTAAAGCAAACGAACCATGATCAGATCGGTAAACATTCGGCATCCATCCAGGGAGCACGATAGGGTGCATAGGAAATGGTTCAGACCTTACTTGATTATAACAGGCTATCCATTTCTTTTGAAATGCCCTGGACTGTAAATCACCTAACATGATAAGAAAGTTCCCTTGCTCTCCATAAAAATATTTTAACCATTTCAGATACCAAGGATAGATTTGGCTGCCAGGCTTGTTAGAGAAATAACTGATGCTTTCAAGGGATACCATCCCTATAATGACCTCCCCTTTTTCTTTTGCTTGCTTGGCATATTGCACACTGCCCATATTGCTACCAAAGGGTTTGCCCGTCTGCACATCTAAACTATAAGGTGCCTCTTCATTAGGGAAAGCGACTAATTTTATCGTACACTTAATTTTTGTTTTATCCTCTAATTGCGTGCATAGCTCATACATATGCCTTGCGATTTCTATTAAAAGGGCAATACCAGAGCCATTGTCATCTGCTCCTGGTGTTCCGTAAACCGTGTCATAGTGTGCCCCGATTACAATACATGGTGTACTGTTTTTTGTATCCATACCATTGGGTATGCTTGTATTACCTGGAATAACTACTTCTATATTTTGCACATCAAATTTTTGATGGTTATAGGTTGCACGATACGTAGTTATATTAGGTTGGTACCCGATCTCTTTAAAGGCATGATCAATATATCGAGCGGCTTGACACAGTTTTTGGTAACATACTTGGTTCTCTATGTTTCTTGGACCAATAGTTTCTGATAAATAAGCTATATGCCGCTGTAAGTTCTTCTTTAGTGCTGCGTCTGACATCCTCGAGATGGTTGTACCTGTTTGTACAGGTGGATTTATACATGCGCCATGCGCAAGGGGTACAAACTTCAAAATAATGCCCATACAGCCCATGCATAGGGTAGCAAAACTTAAATAGGGCCTACACACCTTACTGTTACGCATAATTGTTACGCATTTGCTATACCTACTCATACCTTTACCGAATAAAATAGGGATGTCATGTACACTATTTTGCTATATAAAACGTTAATTTAACAGATTACTTGCCATACAAGGAGATGCTAAATTGGCAAGGTAATAGAATATTATATTTTTTACAAAAAATTTACATTGCACCGACCATGTATGGTCTAATGCTGATCTCCTGAAATAAGGATGCTATACGTTTATATAGCACTATACGGATTGATTGTAATAATAAAGTGATTAAAATATATAACGACATAGGCGTTTCTAAAACAAGTGTGCAACACTGTTTATATAGCTTAAAGTTGCATATACCCCCCAATTATAGAGTAGGTTATATTTCTGCTTCAGAAATCATAGAAGGGAATGGGCTGGAAGGGGTACGTTTACTCATTTTACCAGGAGGCAGAGATCTCTATTATATGCAAAGCTTACAGCATCAAGGAAATAAACGGATACAAGATTATCTATCAGGTGGTGGAAACTTTTTAGGCATCTGCGCAGGTAGTTATTACAGTGGGAGCTACCTCGTGTTTGCACCAGGAACACCTATTGAGGTTATAGGTTCTAGAGCACTGGGTTTATTTCAAGGCGTAGTCAAAGGCCCTGTATTAGCACCTTATTATTATGGATCCTATAAAGGTGCATCTGCTGCACGTGTGCTCATAACTACAGATGCGCAAGCATCTTATGTTTATTATAATGGTGGAGGCTATTTTGTTGATGCAGACAAAGTGGACCATACAACTGTACTAGCCCGTTATCAACATGGAGAAGCAGCCATAATACAGTGTAAGTATGGCCTTGGGCGTGCCATTTTAAGTGGTGTCCATATAGAATATGATCCTTACATGATGCAAGCGCCATCGCTTCAGTCTATTCAAAAGACTTTAAAAAAGTATAACAGACAAAGAATTAAGTTATTGAAGGATCTATTAGCCCTAGTATCCATTCAGTAAACCTGCTTGCTGATACCTAGCATTCAGGCAATAGGTACACTTTACGACTACATGGAAGCCTTGCTTGGCTACTGGACTATGCTACACAACGCCACCGAAGTTTCGTTGTTGTTTTTGAAAAAAAGTTAAGGCTTCCATCAAGTCCTCTTTCTTGAAAGCTGGCCAATATAAATCTGTAAAATACAATTCTGAATAAGCAGATTGCCAGGGCAAAAAATTACTTATGCGTTTTTGACCACCTGTACGTATCAACAAATCAATATCAGGCAACTGCCTTGTGTTTAAATATTCTTTATATATAGTTGGTGTAATTTTAATATGATAATCATGTGCAAATTTTATAAAATGCTCAAAACGGGAATTGCTATCAAAGCCCTTATTGAGAAATTCATGCACTATTTTATGCAAAGCATCCTTAACGATCGCCTCAGAGGCAGCTACTACTTCCGCCTGGCCGCCATAATTGATGGCAACAGTTAAGTGTAATTTAGTATTATCCTTGGTAAGCGTTATGGCCTCGTTTAATTTTTCCCAGCAAAAATCAGGTATCCCCTTTGTCTCCCCTACCACACGAAATTTAATATTATATTTAGAAAATAGATGGATATTCTCAGCAATACCTTCCGTAATCACTCTAAAAATGGTATCTATTTCTTGCGCGGGGCGACTCCAATTTTCAGTAGAAAAAGCATACAGGGTTAAATAGGAAATGCCTTGCTCCAAACATCCAGTTATCACCTCATTGACCGCTTTTTTTGCATTTTTATGTCCATATGATCTATCCCCTATGGCTTTTTTCCCCCATCGGCCATTACCATCCATAATAATGGCAACATGCCTTGGTTTTTTTTGTAAGCTAGGTGAAGGGCTGGCATCATACTGATTTGAAGAAGTATATCCAGGTAGTAGGGTAAATAGCAGGGCACAGACTATAAATACTTTGCTACATAGATTCACTACAATAAGGGAAAATGGATTTTTTTTATCTGTCATTACAGCAAACAGGTTACGCATCTGAAAAGCTTCTTTTTACCTTAAATGAATAGCATCCAACACCATTAGAAAAAATATAGCGGCAGGACCCCACTACTCGTGAGGATACGGCCACAATTTAAACAAAATCATAATATACTCCAAAAGAACCCAGACCTATTTGTCCGCTATAGAGGTCTATAGTAATTGATCAGAAAAGCAATTTAACTGGATCAAAGGTGTGTCCGTTGGGCGGCAATGTGTGCGGTAATGCTTTTAATGCATTCAGCAGCCTCATCTTGTGGATTGATTTGCAGATAGGGACATAGATCCAGTTGGAGCGCTTGTTGGTATGCCTGTTTAATGGCTTCAAAGCGCTCTTGAGGCATTTGATCAAATGCGTCCTGTTTGTTTCTGGTCTGGTTGCGCAATTGGAAGCGATCGAAACCGATATCACAGTATATGCATAGATCTGGCATTAAGCCAGAAAAGGTACGATGCATGGTTAAAAAAGGTGCCCAATATTGGGGTGTATCTGTGAGTTGATAGGCTATGGTAGAAAAAATAAATCGATCAAAGATGAGCACATCTACATCATCTACCCATGCTTCTTGATGAATCAATTCATGTCGTGCTGCTACAAAGAGTAAAAATTCAGTAATAGGGTGGGCACCTTCACTTTTAAGGGTTAAGATGGTTTGCCAAATTACTTCTGTATTTTTATTCCCTTTAGGATCATGCAACAATTTTACACGATAAAATTGGTTTAACGCAGCTTGAATCTGGTACGCCAAAGTCGTTTTCCCAGCAAGGTCTACCCCTTCAACAACCAAAACGAATGGGCTACGTTGCCTACGGGTAATCAAATTTTCCATATACTTCACGGTCAAGACTAAAAATTACAGCTAAAGCTGAAAAACCAATGGTACCACCTAAAAATACAAATAAATCGCACGACCCATGAAACAATTCAGTTTTCGTTAAATTTAGGTATATTGGAACCCAACCATTCAGTAGACTGCTTGCAAAGCACTCGTGGTCCTTTGCGCGCCGATACGGTGGTTTAACCCCTCACGCACATCTAGTACGTTACCGTTTTGTGCGTCGTTGCTGCATCATAAGCGCATTTCAAAAGAAATCTAGTGATACAGTAGTCCAGGAATAATTTTAATATATGATGAGTGCTATTCAAGATTTTTTTTCCTTCTCTGATCCCAATGTACGCAACGTACTATTAGGCACCATCCTGCTGAGTACCAGTAGTGCTATGATTGGTGCATTTGCCCTGCTCAAAAGAAAGACTTTAATCAGCGATTCCATTGCACATGCCGTACTACCTGGTAGCTGTTTGGCTTTCTTCCTAACTGGAGAAAAAAACTCTATTTGGCTTATTATAAGTGCTTTTATTACAGGTTGGCTGGCCTCTATAGCCATTGATCAAATCACAGCCCATTCCAAAATAAAGCAAGATGCAGCCATTGCTATCGTTGCTTCCGTAGCGTTTGGCTTTGGTAGTTTTTTGCTATCTATATTGCAACATAGTGGTCAAGCGAGCCAAGGGGGCTTAAAATCGTTTTTATTAGGTAGTGCGGCTACCCTACTACGAGCAGATGTGGTACTGCTACTCTGGTTGGGCTTGCTCATCATTTTAGTTTTATGCTTGTTTTTCAAAGAATTTATGGTTATTGCTTTTGATCGTCTTTTTGCGCAATCGATCGGTATTCCTGTTAAAAAAATGGATTTTTTGTTTACCAGTTTAATGGTGCTTTCCATTGTCATTGGCATTAGGGCGGTAGGTGTCGTATTGATGAGTGCCATGCTGATTACGCCAGCCACTACGGCACGATTCTGGACGGCTAAAATTTCCTATATCATGCTATTTGCTACATTGATTGCACTATTTGCTTCTTTAACAGGGGCGTTCATTTCTTATATGGTTCCTGCTATGCCTACTGGGCCTTGGATTGTACTGATTATGTCACTTATCGCTTATGGTTCTTTTCTTGTTTCTTGGTGTTGCCGCATACTCAAAAAAAATGGATCATAGATGCTACCACTTACTTTGCCTTCCTTTGGTTATAAAACCAAGCAAGTATTAGATAAAACCTATATTTTAGATCTGGTACGTAAAAGATATGTATTGCTCACACCAGAAGAATGGGTACGGCAACATATGCTGCATTACTTGATTCATCACTGTGGGTATCCTAAGGGGTTATGCTGTTTGGAAAAAAGAATATATGGGGGAAAAAGGTATTATAGGCCTGATATTATATGCTGCGATAGATTGGGTACCGCTAAAATGGTGGTAGAATGCAAAGCCCCCTACATCACCCTGACCAACGCAACCTTAGGGCAAATGATGCAATACAACCGACAGCTTGCTGTAGCGCACTTAGTAGTCACCAATGGGATCAGCCATTTTTGTTGGCAGTGGGAAGCAACCTTAAGGCAATTTCAAGCGATAAGCTATATTCCAACCTATCAAGCATGATCCATTAGTGGCTGGCATCTATACCCAACTATTCCAAAAGCTTGATGGAAGCCTATTGGAAAAGACCCTAAAGCTTATTCGCAGATGCATAAAAAAAGCAAGCCGAATATCGCGCTGCTACAACCACTATACCCTTGTTCCCTTCCAGGCCTGGGGGGATTAAGTAGGAGCTAGCCGTACCGGCTTGCCGTAGTAAATTTAGTGTTTTTTATTGAAATTAAAAAGTTTGTGTTCAAACAATGAGCGCCAACTTAAGGGAAATCTATTCTAGCACAGAGCTACCTATTCATGAAACTGATTAGTAAGGCATTTTTATTTTTACTTTTTTCTTGATAAACAATCAGTGACTTGAACAAACCCCTGCCCATTAGTGCGTTATGCATCTAATAAGCCATCTGTATAACGTTTTATAAATGCAGCCAACGGTTCTCCTTCTAAAAGACCTTGTGCCAGTAGAGCCAAGTGATAAGCCTGTTCCACCAATGGTTTTTGTACCGCTTGATCAGTAGTAGCAAGGATTTTCTTTGCCAAAGGATGATTCCCGTTAATGGCTACATGCATGGAGCGGAAAGCTTGTTGTTTGGCCTCATTGCCTTGTGCAAATTGTGTCATACGCTTCAAATGCTCAGAAGTGATAAAAGCCACAGGCAACTCTTCTGGTAACATAGCAGCTACATTCCAAGTAGTTTGCTCAGCGCCAATAATGGTTTCGTAAATAGATTTTAATCTTTCTCTTTCTTCTTCTGTAAGGATATGTGCAATTGCTTCTTCTTTTTCAATTAAATTACCAATGGTATCGGTATCAACGCCTTTGAATTTAACCTTATCCAATTTATATTCAGCAAAATTAATAAAGTTCGTATCAATCTGGCTATTCAATACCAATACATCATATCCTTTTTGTTGTGCTGCTTGTAAATAGGTAGCCTGTTTTTTAGGATCTGTGGTATAAAGTACAATCAAATTACCATGTTTATCAGTTTGATTTTTAGCGATTGTATCTTTGTACTCAGCTATGGTATAATAGTGGCCAGCTGTGTTTTGCAAAAGTACAACGTCCCTGATCCGTTCATCAAACTTAGCATCGGTTATCATCCCATACTTGATAAAAAGCGCAATATCATTCCATTTGGCTTCGTACGCTTTACGATCTTGCTCGAACAGTGTTTCTAGCTTTTCTGCTACCTTTTTAGCAATATAGGTATTGATTTTTTTTACATTACTATCTGCTTGTAAAGCGCTTCTAGATACATTAAGCGGTATATCCGGTGAATCAATAATACCATGTAACAAACGTAAAAAGTCTGGGATCACTTCTTTCACATCATTGGTAATAAACACCTGCCTTGCATAGAGTTGAATGGTCTCTTTTTGCTCAAAGTAATTGGCCGCTTTAGGGAAATAGAGTATGCCTGTTAATGTAAATGGATAGTCAATACTTAGATGAATCCAAAAAAGTGGATCTTCTGCAAAAGGATAAAGCTCTTTATAAAATTTAAGGTAGTCTTCGGGTTGTAAATCTGCCGGCCGTTTGATCCATAGTGGCATGGTGTTATTGATCACCTTTTTATCAAATACGATTTCTACCGGTAAAAAGCGACAATGTTTATCTAAGATGGCATGAATGCGCTCTGGTTTCAAAAATTCTTCAGCCTCTTCCGAAAGATGCAAAATAACCTCTGTGCCTACTTCGTTTTTTTCAGTAGGATGTATTTCGAAATGCGTAGTACCATCACAACTCCAATGGGCGGCTTGAGCAGCTGGTTGATAAGATTTCGTAACAATCTCAACTTTTTTAGCTACCATAAAAGCGGAATAAAAGCCCAACCCAAAAAAGCCAATGAGTTGATGTTGATCTACTTGTTCTTTATATTTTTCTACAAATGCAGCAGCACCAGAAAAAGCAATTTGGTTGATATATTGTTTAATTTCATCAGCCGTCATGCCCAATCCATGGTCTTTAATGGTGAGTGTCTTGGCTGATGCGTCCAACAGCACCTCTACCTGTAACGTATCCGTGACGCCTTCATAAAGGCCCATAGCAGCTAACTTCTTAAGCTTTTGAACCGCATCGACTCCATTGGCCACTAATTCTCTTAAAAAAATGTCCTGATCGGAATAAAGAAATTTTTTAATAATCGGGAAAATATGTTCCGTATGCACGGATATGGTTCCTTTTTCGTTCATGACTAATATATATTTAGGTTAAGTCTATTGATGCTGTAATTACCCCTATTAGACGTGTCTATTCACGACGCTGGTCAGTAAGGCGTTTTTCTTTTAACAAAAGCCCAGTGACTGGAACAGATACGATTAGACCAGGCTAAATAGTGACTATACCAGCTAAGTTTGTAACTGGTCAGGCACCCTTGCTAGCAGGGACTATTTTTTTACAAATCCCATTTATATGGCCCCAAAATAGGTGATTTTGCCTATAGGGCTGCTTATATCTAATGCTATCATTGCGATAATACAGCAGTACAAAAACCATGCCAATACATCCATGACCCTACCTTTATGACAGTCTATTTATCGTACCCACCCACTGCTTTTTGCACCTCTACGTTAAAATATATTTTTATTTACGTTAGCGGTTATGGACCGCACGCTTTGCTATCGAAGACGCAGCCGTTGGTTGCAGCGCAACAGCGGGTTTTGAAGGTGATATGGTTCCAATATTGTCTATAAAATTAACTGTGGTGCCATGCCCTCCTGCATAAGCGTCCAATATATTGAATATATACCAAGCAATGGCAATGATAATAAATAGATCACGTGTACGCGCACATTCCTTAATACGTTTTTCGGTGAATGCAGGATTCGGTTTATCCTTACCAGTCATAAGCAATGTACGCTTATGATCGTTCATTTCTTGATGCTCTGAATAGATTCTAGCACCAACCAAAGCAAAGCCCACATAAAGGCAAGGCACCTTCCAGTAATCTTTATTATACACTTGTCCAAGTCCAGGCACTACCATAGAGGCCAGCCAACTGCGCTGTATCATAGCCTCTATAGGCATAGTTTTATACAATAAGGCTGCGTGATCTCCCTGGCCAGGCGATAGATCATTGCCTTTATGTTGTACAGCATAGAGGCATCGAGGCGCACCGTTGACCAAACCGGGTAAACCTGGCTGATATGGTAACGCAATGGCTTGCGTAAGGCAAGAGAAATATAACCCTATTACCACCATGAAATAAAAATTATAACGCACCTTCATAGCTTACTTTGTATGCGAAATGATGGCCACAATTCTTCCTAATTCCTCCTCAGAATCAAATAAAATTTTGATTTCTCCTTGCTTTTGTGCATCTGCTTTTATAATTACCTTTGCATTAAATTGTTGGGTTAATTGCGTAGTGGTATTTTTTAATTTTGCCTTAAAAGAAGGATGCAGGTGTGTTTTAGTTATTTTTTTCAAATGGTCAGTAGCAAACAGGTCTTGGACTATTTTTTCTACTTCTCGCACAGAAAGGGCATCTGCTAGAATCTTTTTCAATACGCTTAACTGTATCTCTGGGGTCTGAAGATTAATCAAGGCTCTGGCATGCCCCATAGAAATTTTTTGATCTCGAAGTGCAATTTGAATATCAGGAGGTAGTTTAAGCAATCGAAGGTAATTATTAACCGTTGTTCTATCTTTTCCAACCCGTTCTGCTAATGCTTCTTGTGTTAGTTTGCAATCTGTCAACAAACGTTGGTAACTCAGTGCAATTTCAACCGCATTTAACGACTCACGTTGGATATTTTCAATAAGTGCCACCTCTAACATATGTAGATCATCAGTGGTACGTATATAAGTAGGTACCTCCTCTAAACCAGCCAATTTAGCAGCACGTAGGCGTCGTTCTCCAGCTATTAACTGATAGGCGTTACTGTCTAGTTTACGCACAGTAAGGGGTTGTATAATACCATGTAACTTGATAGACGCGCTTAACTCATCTAATGTTTCTTGGTTAAAGTCTTGACGAGGTTGACAAGGATTAATGGCAATGGATGCGATTTTAATCATTTTAAAAAAACGCTCAGCAGGATCAGCAGAGGCTTCACTATGTGCTCCCTGCAACAGGGCACTTAATCCCCTACCTAATACTCTATTTCCTTTTGTAGGCTGCATAATTGAATATTTTATATCAGACTTCTTTTAAACATCACTGTTCACTCACACGTTAATCCGAATGTAAAACCGAGATCTATACGTACGGTTTTACGCACTGCGCAATCATGAGCGCCAAAGCAGTATATTATTGCTTAGCGCCACTAGTAATTTCTTCAGCAAGACTAAGGTAACTCACCGCTCCTTTACTATCCGCATCATAAATAATGGCTGGCATACCAAAACTTGGTGCTTCACTTAACTTAATATTTCTTGGAATAATGGTTTCAAAAACCATGCTTTGAAAATGTTTCCTAACCTCTGCTACAATTTGATTCGCCAAACGAAGCCTCGCATCATACATCGTCATCAATATACCCTCTATTTCCAGGTTAGGATTCAAACGAGATTGGATAATTTTAGTTGTATTTAACAGCTTGCCTAGTCCTTCTAAGGCAAAGTACTCACACTGCACCGGTATAATTAAAGAATCCGCAGCGGTAAGTGCATTAATGGTGATTAAGCCTAAAGAGGGCGCACAATCTACTATAATGTAGTCGTAAGTGGGTGTTATGACCTTTAGCGTTTCTCTAATACGCCCTTCTCTATTCTTAAAGTTAACCATCTCCACTTCTGCACCCACTAAGTTGATATGAGAAGGCAAAAGATCTAGATGAGGCACACTGGTTGGTTGAATCAATAATGTAGGGTCTACAGCCTCTACAATGCATTCATAGATACTGCGTTCCACTTCCTCTGGCTTAATGCCTACACCAGAAGTTGCATTTGCCTGTGGGTCAATATCAATAAGAAGGGTTTTCTTTTCTAATATAGCAAGACTTCCTGCCAGGTTGATAGCAGTAGTAGTTTTGCCAACGCCACCTTTCTGATTTACAATCGCTACGATTTTTCCCATAAACACTGCGATTTATTCGCATAAATTTTACAAATTTCAGCCATACCCCAAATCCTCATTTTCTATTCCCCCATAGCCAAGGCAATGTAATAGCTAAAAAAAATAAAAATCAAGTAAAAAAAATAAAACTAAATAAAACTAAATACTACAAAAAGCACCAAAAAAAACAACGGACCAAATCACAAACGATTTCATTACCTTATGATTACCATATTATATAATATACCAATCCTCCAATCTATGAAAAAATAAAAATATATCAAAAAGTCGCTTACTAAGTATTTACCGCTTACTTTTTAAGTCTTATAAAGCCATATTTTTTTACCACAATGGCTACCATTTGGACCAATTGTACAACCCTATTAGCATAAAAAACATCCTTTGTAAAACATTACTGAAAGTAGAACGAAAATAGAAGCTAGCCCTTTAGCGCTTACTCCAGTTGTTTTGCGATGCATCTGTAACCCTACCTTCTAACCGAAACTTTGTAAGGCATGTTTACTGCTTGCTTTGGGGTAGCGCGGCTATCGCTGGATAGACACATAGCTTGGAAGTTTATCGTCCTAAATAAACCATTAAAATAGAAATATCAGCTGGACGCACACCACTAATCCGAGAAGCTTGGCCTAACGTAGCAGGTCTTTGTTTGCGCAACTTTTCTAATGCTTCTGCAGAGAGTGCTTTTAAATTGGCATAGTCAAAATCATTTGGAATATGGTAATCTTCTAATCGTTCCATCTTCTCTACAAGCTCCTTTTCTTTTAGAAAATAAGGTTCATACTTAACCTGAATGCTCACCTGCTGCAACACCTCTTGTTCATACACAGAGAGGACATTGGCTTGCTGCTTGTCTAATGCAAGCAGATCATTAAAATCAATTTCAGGTCTTTTTAACAATGTGTAAGCAGATTGTACTTCTTCTATTAAGCTTGCACCTATTGCTTCTAAAGTGGGATTCATGTGCGCTGGCTGTATCTTCCATTGTTTCAAAAAATGAAAGACAGCAACAAGGGATTCTTTCTTTTTGGATAGCCTTTGCAACCGATCATCATCCACCAAGCCGATCGCATGCCCCCGTTCTGTTAAACGTAGATCTGCATTATCTTGCCTGAGTAAGATACGAAACTCAGCCCGTGAAGTAAACATGCGATAGGGCTCTTCCGTACCTTTTCCCACTAAATCATCTATTAAAACACCAATATAGGCCTCGGACCTTTTGAATACCACTGGATTCTGTTCATTGATCTTTCTATACGCGTTAATCCCTGCCATGAGCCCCTGACAGGCCGCTTCTTCATAGCCTGTAGTACCATTGATTTGGCCTGCAAAGTAAAGATTTTGAATCAACTGGGTTTCTAGGGTATAGCACAACTGCGTAGGAGGAAAATAATCATATTCAATCGCATAACCAGGGCAGATCATTTTTGCCTTTTCAAAACCAGCTATAGCCCTTAGCATCTTTAACTGGATGGCTTCTGGCAATGAAGTCGACAACCCATTTACATAGACCTGAATGGTATGCCAACCCTCTGGCTCCACAAAAATTTGATGACGCTCTTTATCTGCAAATCTATATACCTTATCTTCTATAGAAGGACAGTAACGAGGACCTACCCCTTGCACCTGGCCATTATAGATCGGAATATCGGCCAAATTATCCTTAATAAGGTTGTGTAGCGCTGGATTGGTATAGGTAATATAACAGCTTTTTTGCTTTGTAAGCCGCGTTCCACTTAAAAAAGAAAAACGGCCTGGCAGCGGATCACCTGGCTGTATTTCCATTTTGGTGTAATCTAATGTTCTACCATCCACACGAGGAGAAGTCCCTGTCTTCATCCTTCCTGTTTCAAAACCCAATTTTTGAAGCTGCTCCGTAATACCCGTAGCCGCCCTTTCTCCAGAGCGCCCCCCGGTCATTTTTTTTGCACCAATATGAATCAGACCATTTAAAAAGGTCCCATTGGTTAAAACAACCGCTTGACTCTCGATCGTAATACCTAAAGCGGTTTGGACACCCTTTACCCTTCCCTCCTTAATCAGCAACGATACAACCATATCTTGCCAAAAATCGAGATTGGGCAATGATTCAAGGGCACTTCGCCAACACGCCGAGAATAACCCTCGATCATTTTGGGTGCGAGGACTCCACATGGCCGGCCCCTTTGAGGTATTCAACATTCTAAACTGTATGGCTGATTGGTCCGCTACGATACCAGAAAAGCCTCCTAAAGCATCGACCTCCCGAACAAGTTGCCCTTTGGAAATACCTCCCATGGCTGGATTACAAGACATTTGGCCAATCGTCTGCAAGCTCATGGTAATCAACAAAACCTTAGCGCCTAATCTAGAAGCCGCCGCAGCTGCTTCACAACCCGCATGACCACCACCCACTACAACAATATCGTAGGCAAGTAACATAATTTTAAAAATGTTTCACGTGAAACATACCCATCATAATGAGATAAAGAAAAGGCCTGCCATCCAACGGGTTATCGATTTAGCTAACCGACTGCTGAGAGGAGAACCTATTGTAGCTACATAGGATCGGTATCATTGATGATCAGGTAACATATTACCACTTCACCGATAAAAAACAATAAAAATAGACGACCCAAAGCAATAGGCTCCTGGACCACAGTGGATTGGTGTAGATGCCTAATAATAAAGTGGGTAGCTATAGATCACAACCCTTACAGAACCGGAGCGTTCATCAGTAAATCACGACCGGGAAAGAAAAACGCAATTTCTGATGCAGCTGTTTCATCTGAGTCTGAGCCATGAATAGCATTATAATCAATAGAAGTAGCAAAGGCCTTTCTAATGGTACCATCCGCAGCTTCTGCTGGATTGGTAGCGCCCATTAGTTTACGCAGATCTGCTACGGCATGCTCTTTTTCCAAGACCATAGCCACCACAGGACCAGAGGCTATGAAACTACATAACTCTTTATAAAAAGGGCGATGCGCATGCACGGCATAAAAGTGCTCAGCAGCGGCTGGGGTTAACTGAAGCATAGAAATGGCATGTATAGAAAACCCTGTTTTTTCTATCATGGATAGTATAGCACCAATATGATTGGCACGAACTGCATCAGGTTTAATCATTGAAAATGTGTATCTTCCTTGCATCTTTTTTATTTAATGAATGTAATAATAAGGGATATATCTATCAGTTTTTTATAATTAAAAAAGGTATCTGTTCACATTACTGGTTAGTAATGCATTTTTATCCACTTTTTTCTTGATAAAAAAGTGGATAAAAAATCAAGTCCTCGGTAAAATACCGCTGAAAGTGCCATCTTACAGATGGAAAAACAGAAAGCGCCCACTGCGTGGGCTTTTAATGAACTGTTTTTCCTAATCATCTCTCAGATGCCACTTTCTACACCGCGACTTTTTACAGGGTCGGTTCTTTTGACGCAAAAAAACATCGCGCTGAATACATACTAAAAAAGATCTGTCTGTACAGGGTCAAGCCTATCCCTGTGAATAGGTTAAGTTTTTAACAAACATAACGTTTCATCGAGGTATGTTTACAAATATAATACTTTTTAGCCCTTAGCCAAGGATTAGGTAGATGGTATTTGTATGATGTCTAGTGATTTTTATAGAAAAAAGAAATTCTAATTTTATCAAGGCAAAAGCGCATTTGGGAAAGTTTTTACAGCTGTTTTTTGCTTAAACGTCAATATTCGATCAAAAGAGTCATTGGCCAGGCAAAATTATAGCTATGATCAAATGTCAAAATCAATTCGAAAAAATAACAATATTGATCAAGTTGCTACTTGTTGAGCTTAAACTTGATCAGACTAAAGAAGGTATAACACAACTATCCGAATCACACAGCTAAATGGATACAAAAAACTGCATAGCATAAAATAATATTTCAACAGTAATAAGACATTATTCTTTTTTTTGCTAGAGCGTAATAAAATATGCGCGTTGCTATCACCCTACATTAATCTCACACGTTTTACTATCCATTACGCTATTACATGGAATTGTGGATAAGTTATTAAACTTACCCACAGACCCACATAAATTTGCTTAGGAAGATAATACCCTTTGAATAAAAGAAAAAGTAACCATAATAGTCAAAAAATTAAAGCTGGAAGATTTATAAAGGAGTAGGTTACTAACAAATGATCATAAATACAAATTTTTTAGTTGATATTGGTAATATGCACCTATACCTAACTCCTTAGGGGGCATAAACACTACTATTTAACAACCTGAATAGCGCTAAAAAATCAACTAAATAACAAAAAATAGCCTATATTTAAGACACTTTTTGGTTTGATTAAACCAAAAAGTGTCTTAAATTATAAGTAGAAACAAATGGTAAAAAATAGGGAGATAGTTGTAAAACAGTTGGGATTAATAGATTATAAGGAAGCATTGGCGGTTCAAGAGGCCTATTATAAGGCCATTATAGAGCGAAAGTGTGGGCGTTTGACAGCGCAACAAGCTAGTCAACCCTCACCTGCCAGCTACTTGCTTTTTTGTCAACATCCTCCTGTATACACGCTGGGTAGAAGGGGCGTTATGGACCAGCTATTGGTCGATGCTACTACTTTAGAAGCAGCATCGATTGCCTTATATCATGTAAACAGAGGTGGAGCAATTACCTATCATGGGCCAGGCCAGTTAGTGGTCTACCCTATTATTGATTTGGAGTTGTTTTTTACAGATATACACCGTTACCTGCGCTTGCTTGAAACAGCAGTTATAGAAACGTTGGCCTATTTTAATATTCCATCCACCCGGTTCCCTGAACTAACCGGTGTATGGTTACCAGCAGATCAAACAACAAAACGGTGCGACCGGAAGATTTGCGCCATTGGCATTAGGGTAAGTAGATGGGTGACCATGCATGGACTGGCGCTAAACGTAAATAACGATCTGGCGCCTTTTGGCAACATTATACCCTGCGGGATCTCTAAAGCAGTCACATCTATGCAACAAGAATTAAACCAAACTATTGCCCTAATGACTGTTTCAGACATTTTAGAGCAAAAAATTTTAAATAAGTTAAATTTTGTATAAAGTTTGTATAAAGTTTTTATTTAAAATAAAGTAGCAAATATTTATATTGTACTTATAGTGCTGATTTGACACCATAGGATGCTTTTTTGAATATTGAAACAGGCAAAGCTCGATCATACATGGATGGAAGGAATCTGATCAACAGGTTCTTTGCCTACTGATTAATTTGACAATACCAGATGCAACATAGAGGAGAAATTATTGAAAACGTAGTGAGAAGAAGCGGTATCTCTCTTTCAATATTAGCTTCAAAAATGGATGTAAGCAGAAATACGCTCTACAATAGATTTAAGGATCAAAACGTGAGCTATGACTTTATATTAACCTTAGGGGCGGTGCTACACTATAATTTTGCGGTGCATTTTCCTGAGATGAAGTCCGATAGCCCGCTTCCAGACGATCCCCGTGCAGAATTGTTCCAGCTTGAGCGGAAATACAAAACACTATTGGAAAAATATCATTGGTTACTGAAGTTTTTGCTGAAAAAATCGCAAGATGCGGACCAACATGCCTTACATAAACAAATTCAAGAGCTAATCAATTCCTCTTCTTTCTTAAATGAAGTATGTTAACCGTGCCTACAAAGATTAAAAAAGCATTGGGCCAACATTTTTTAAAAGATGTTGTGGTGTCAAATCAAATCGCCAACCTATTAACAGATGAAAGTCTTGTAGGAACGGTAGTGGAAGTGGGGCCCGGTAGAGGTAGCTTAACAGACAGGTTGCGTACTAAGCCTATTGCTCGGTTATGCCTTGTAGAGGTAGATCGTGACCTTATACCCTACCTAAAAAAGAAATATGCTGATCTAAGTGACCGCATCATAGAGGCAGATTTTTTAAAGCTATCCCTAACAGAACAGTTTCAAGAGGAACAATTAACGATTATTGGTAACTTTCCCTATAATATTTCTTCCCAAATCTTCTTTAAAATTTTAGATAATCGCCATGTGGTAAAGGAAGTAGTAGGAATGGTCCAGAAGGAAGTAGCACAACGGATAACTGCTCCACCAGGTGGTAAAGTGTACGGCATGCTTAGTGTGTTTTTACAAGCATTCTATACCATAACCTACCACTTTACAGTGCCTCCTCACCTCTTTCTACCGCCACCTAAGGTAGACTCTGCGGTTGTTACCATGCATCGCAACAATGTACAAAAACTGCCCTGCAATGAGTTGCTATTTTTTCAAATAGTCAAAAGTGGTTTCCAACAACGTCGGAAAAAGTTACAAAATGCTTTGCGTGCTTTCAATATTACCCATATAGGACATGCAGATCTGTTGCATAAACGTGCAGAGGAATTAAGTGTCACTGAATTTGTAACACTAACCAACGCATTGACTACCAAAGGGAATTTGAACCTATGCGCAACTGATTCCTAACCACTAGGTAAGCACCATTAGGTCCAGATAATCTTTTTAAGACCAATCAAAATGGTTTGTACAGATGATAAAAATTGCTTAAAATAAAAGGGGTTTTATGCTTGGGGTACCTATCATGTATAACTTTGCATACCCATTTGCCATCCGACTTTAATTTTAATGAAAACATAATTGACTACATAAGGTATATCAAGCCATCCATCTGCTGCTTAAGCAGTTATTGGTTAGGGTATAGAGGCGAAATAGTGATGCACCCTGTTCTAAATTTTATGCATACATTTTTATCAAACACTATAAGTCAATTATTTTTAATATACTTTTTTGTAATAGCAAACAGCATTTACCAAGTCCTGACTTATCTATGATACGCTATAACGCCCCTCTGCTAATGGTATTGATCTTTTTGTTATTAACCTTAGCAGTAGGTCTTTACGTTAGCGAAAGGGCAACTACCTTTCGAGCATATGCTGTAGGTAATAAGCGGCTACACACGACTACCTTAGTCGTTACTGTGTTGGCTACGACCTTTGGAGGGGGAGGGCTGATGCGCACTGTATCAAAAGTTCATGCTATGGGCCTGCACCACATAGTTGTAATTTTTGCTTTACCATTGGGTTTATGGATCAACAGTTTACTGGTGCTGCGTATGGAGCCATTTATGGCGCATCTTTCTATTGCAGAGACGTTAGGTAGCGTATATGGCAAATACACAAGGCTTATTGCTGCGCTATTAAGCATCTGCTTTTCTATTGGTGTGGTTGCGATTCAAATCAATGTAATGTCCTCCGCCATTGGCATGTGCATCCATTTAATTGATCCGCGCATCGTAACGGTTCTAGCAACCTTAATTCTTATTGCTTATGCGATGGTTGGGGGTATTCGTTCCATTACGATTACAGATATATGGCAATTTGCAACCTTTACGATTATTATTCCTCTGCTTATTAAATTTGTATTTATAAAAACAGATCAATCATTTTTAGAAGTTATATGCACGCTAAAAAAGCAAGAAAAATTTCAATTCAGCCAGCTTTTTCAATGGAATAAAGAACAACCATTGAAACTTATTTGGGATAGCCTATCGGTAGCATGCTTCCTAGATCCATCTGTTGTACAGCGCGCCTATATGGCTTCTGGCCCCATTCAAGCCTATAAGGTTTTTTGCCGTGCCACGCTTTTTAGCGTTATCATCATAGGGTGCATTGCCTCTATTGGTTTACTTGCGTTTGTAGGGAATCCAATGCTGCCGCCAACAACCATTTGGCCATACATTCTAGCTGATATGCCCCCTGTTTATAAAGGATGTGTCGTTCTAAGTTTATTAGGGATGACCATGTCTACAGCTGATTCTAACCTACACACTGCAGCCATTATGGTTAGCCATGATATCGTAGAAAGTATTCGAGGCATAAAAACCATCCCCTATGTGCATCAGCTTCGGCTGGCTAAGTTGACTACATTAGTCACTGGTCTTCTGGCTATGATTATAACAGTTTATTGTTCTGACTTGATTCAATTAAGCAGGTTTGTTTTTACTTCTATTATGACTTTTTTTAAAATTATCATCATACCTCCTTTTAGCTTAGCTGTTTTTGGTTTTCGAGGCAGCGCACGCACAGCTTTGATCGGAATGACAATAGGTATACTGACTGCTTTGACTTTGAAAAAGTGGCTTCAACTGACCATAGGGATAGGTTGGGGATTACTTCCCATGGTAGCCAATGGCTTAGCTATGATGGCCACACATTATCTGCTGCCACAACCGACTGATAAAGGGTGGATTCCAAAGAACCATCAACAAAAAAGAATACAACAGCTGATACGGGCATTTAAAAAATATAAAAAAAGTATAGACCTAGAATAAGGCATGCTTAACCTTACTTTTTTCGTGTCTATGAATTTTTACAGGGGCGTTGTTCTTCTAACAAAAGAACCCGTGAATTGTTTCGGGATGGCGTGGCCATACGGCTGCATGAATGCCACACCATTGCCTAAACGATGGACCCGATATCTATTGAGAACCATCTAAAGAGGGTATGGGCACTGCTACCACCTGAGGTTGGCTGTAATCAACCCCTTCTACCTCAAAACCAAATAATTTATAAAATTCATGACGGTACCCTATAAAGTCAGTAAGCGCAGCTACATTGGTATCATCTACTTTTGGCCAAAGTTCCGAAACAGCTTGTTGGACATCTTCCCGCATCTCCCAATCATCGATACGAATCAAACCCTGTAGATCTACAGGCACCTTACCATCTTGTCTATACAAATGATCTGCGTATAACCTATACATCTGTTCTATACACCCCTCGTGTAGCTTTTTTTCTTTCATGACCTTGTAAAGCAATGAAATATAAAGCGGTACGACCGGTATAGCTGCACTTGCTTGGGTCACCAAAGCTTTATTCACAGCAATAAACGCCTGCCCATCAATAGAACGGAGCCGCTGCTGTAACACTTGACTTGCTGCTGCTAAATCTTTTTTTGCTTCCCCAATGGTTCCTTTGGAGTAGATTGGATCTGTTAGCTTGGGCCCAAGGTAAGTGTAAGCTATGGTTTGTGCAGCCCTAGCCAACAATTGCTCCTCTAACAAAGCCTCCATCCACATGATCCAGTCTTCACCTCCCATTACTGCCACTGTATCTATTACTTCTTGAGGCGTTGCAGGTTCAATACAAATATTCGAAAGATGCCCACTTATGATATCAATGGTTTTATTGCTATAAGGTAGCCCAATAGGTTTTAAAGTAGATTTAAAAGCTATACCCGTTTGAGGATGGATGCGCCGAGGGGATGCAAGGCTATAGATAACCAAATCTACTGCACCACCCCAATCTTGTTTTATTAACGCAATGGTTTCTTGCTTGATAGCATCTGAAAACGCATCCCCATTAATACTTTTAGCATAAAGCCCTGCTTGATGGGCAGCTTGCTCAAAAGCAGCTGCATGGTACCAGCCAGCAGAAGCGGTTCGCTTATCGTCAGCTGCTCGCTCCAAAAAGACGCCTATAGTCTGGGCTTGCGCACCAAAAGCAGCCACGATTCTACTGGCCAAGCCATAACCAGTAGAGGCACCTATGATAAGCACCTTTTTAGGACCAGAGGCAATTGGAGGATGACTAGTTACATATCTGATTTGTTCATCTACATTTTTTGTACAACCTGCTGGATGGGCCGTGGTACATACAAATCCACGTACCTTTGGTTCTATTAGCCTATTCATTTTAAGGAATCGTTGATTTATTTACGAAGGTATGTGCGGTAAGCCCTTCTGAGTCATCCGTGGCATCTTCAACTGTTTCAGAAGATAGGTCAGTTTCTGAAAGGTAATCACGCTTATAGCCATTTATGACGCTATGCTCCTTACCCATTTTACACTTCCCATCAAAACAAGCTCCTTCTTCAAAGACCAGTTTGCTGGCCATAATATCGCCCCATACGGTTGCGGTTGACTTCAATACAAGCAACTCGATCACCTCTATGGTTCCCTTTACCTCCCCACCAATTTCAGCATTTTGTGCTACAATATTGCCTTCCACCTGAGCAGTATGACTCAAGACCACCTTCGCTTTTGTCTTGATACCACCTGTTATTTTACCCTCTACACGCAAATTGCCTGTAGTATTTATATTGCCTTCTAGGTGAGAACCCTGCCCTATAATGTTGCTAATAGTGACAGGATTTGTACCCTTTATCTTGTTGTTAAACATCTTTTCTAGGAATTAATATAATCTTCCGGATTTAGTGCAACGCCTTCGCTCCAAAGCTCAAAGTGCAGATGTGGACCGGTAGAAATTTCTCCAGAATTGCCCATAAGGGCTACTACATCGCCTGCCCTAACCAAGTTACCAACTTTTTTAAATAAAATGGCACAATGTTTACAGATTGAAACCATATTATCATAGTGCTGAATCACAATCACCCAGCCTGTATCAACGGACCAATCAGAAAAAATGACAATACCCGTTGATATGGCCTTAATGGGGTCCTTGTCTTTGGCCACAATGTCTACGCCATAATGATTGCCTTCCCTATGGAAGGGTTTTGTAATCATACCATTAATAGGGGGCACTAAGCAAGTGGGCCTATTTGCACCAGCTCTTTTCTGACTGGTTGATACCACTACAGAGGGCTCAGGTTTTACGTCCGCTTCCACGGGTTCCACAAACGTAGAAGGGAGGGGCAATGGTTGTTTAGAGGTGCCGTGAATGATCTTTTGGAGCGTGGCAATAAACTCCGTTTGGGAAGTAATTTGCTGTTCTAATTCTTCTACGGTAGCAGCTAAAGAAAGTATTTTTCTTTGATTTTCTGTTTCTATATAGATGGGATTCATCCATCTGGCTAAAACCGTTTTAGATAGCCACAGGCTGATGCCAAAACTTATAGATAACCAAGATAAACACACGGTAATAATGGTAGCATAGCTAAAAGGAGGCGTTATATGTTCTGCAAAATTTTCAACATTTCGAATCACCAGCTGATATCTGCGTTCGAAATAATCCCAAAAACTTCTATGTGTACGCAATGATCAACTTATTTACGGTTATCCTTTTTAAAACCACGCCTATCCATTGTGCTTAGGGTTTTGCTTAAAATCTTTTAAAGATTGTGGGCGGCATTGGATTCGAACCAACGACCTTTCCGATGTCAACGGAATGCTCTAGACCATCTGAGCTAACCACCCTTAAGGGCACAATCACTTGGTAAAAAATTTAATGCATATAAAACCTGCATACCTCATAGAGCCGTCGCTTGATATAGGCCGCTCTTTTCCGTGCGCACGGGGGGACTCGAACCCCCATGCCCGAAAGCACCACCCCCTCAAGATGGCGTGTATACCAATTTCACCACATGCGCAAAAACTTCAGCTGCTTTATACTTTAATTTCAGCTGAAATAAACCTATTGAATTTAGTATATATTAGGGTATTTGCCAAATATTGCATGGATGATTTGGCATACCCATAGTATGCCCAAAAAAAATCGAACACAAATATTTTAATTGATTTATTATAGCGTGTAGTGTACGTTCTTAAAATAAATTTATCAGATGAAAAGAAATAAGATTAGGTGTCAATCAGTCCCCGCTATTGCGTGAATAGACAGCCTTAATGCCCATTAAGGCTCAAGTTGGTTGCATTCCATCCATCAGCACTCAACCTAGACGTAACATTGCGCTCATTGAAGGCGGCCGATGTTGCATGCAATGTCGATGGCATTCCGCTCTTCAATGTATTTGTTCCTAAAGGGAACACAGCAGTGCTATGATTCACCTTAGTTGCATTAAATTTTAATGGTTCCTCGCAAATGAATGTGAAATAGCCAAGACCAATCAATAGCATCAAAAGTATACACCATGCTGTATGGATATAATTTTTATTATAATTGCCATAATGGTGATTGTATACACTTGTTTCGTTTATTACTACATGGTAACGATAGATATCATGTCTATTTTGCCTGCCTTCTGCTACACGCGAACCAAATATTTGCCTTGTATGGACGCAAGAAGATAAGGTGCTTAGGCTCAATAGTCCCATAAATAGACTTGCCTTATAGTGGATATATTTTTGCTTCATAGCATTTTGAGCGATTGCATCCATAACGTGCGTCTTATCAGCCAGCTAACCAAAATTTGCCATTAGGAACCAAATCCCTTGGATCTTTGGTCGTCGAATTAACTATAAAATGACCTTGTGTAGACGTTAGGTTGTGTAATGTTGCGGCTGTAGGCGTCATGTTGTATGCCCATGTAGTGTTGGTATATGGACTGTCTAACGCAAATGGACGACCGACGGTTACACTACCACCCCCATGCGCCTGTAAATTAGGCGTACGAGACTCATGTAAAGTATAATAAGATCCCCAAAAAACCCATACAGTAACAGTGGAATAACAGTAGTTATGCTGCCAACGAATGCCAATGCATAACACAAAGGTTTAATCCGGATTTTTTCACTACAACTTCTTGTCTTGATACCAAACGGTTCAGTTTCTCTTTGCGCAACAGATACACTTGTGTCCATTGCTACTATTTTGCTTGCATCTACACAGGAAGACAAACTACAGAAATGTAACAGCCCGACCCATAGGGCTAGCTTAGGGTATATATATTTTTTGTTCATAGTAATGCTATTCAGAATACATGTTACCATTAGACATAACCAGTCAGCACCATGATAAACATGGATAGCGGCATACGCTATCCATATTCCCACGCTACTTAAATTTAACTAAGGAAAAAAACGACACCTCCATCAGGGGACAATGCCATTAAAATAACCCATTAGTCTTTGACATTTTTCTACTTACAAAAAAAAATATACAATTGCAAATAAAGGTAAAAAAATCATACCGCTATATAGCGTCTTTCTTATCAACCATTTCGGCAAGGCAGTACGCGCTTAAATAGGGAGAGTCTGGTTGGGTGCGTAAGGTGGAAACGGATGGTGTAAAGATAGCCCTCCTACCTCTTGTGCGCAGCTGCATTGGGCCCTAAGGACGCTACGGGAGGCCACCACGTCACATAAACATAACTTGTATAAACTACAACGAACACCATCAGCCATAGCCCTGCTACTAAACGAACTGTTCTCGGCTCATTACAATAATTAGGATCTTCTTCGATTTGCGCATTTTCTATTAAATCGTAGTCACAATGATTATCGCTTCTTTCTGCGGCTTCTAAATGCGAACTTAGTACTTTTTTGGTATTTGCACAGGAAAACAGAATATTAAAGTTTAATAGCGCGATCCATAGGCCTGCCTTAGTGTGTCTATATTTTTTTTTCATAGTTCATATTGATAGGGTGCACCTTTAAGTGTAGGCCCCTACTGGGCAACATCCCTTAACCCATATAGCAGGGTTGCCCATTGGAAACCAAAGCACCCGGGTCTTCCTTCGTTGCATTCATAATAAACGCTTCGTCCATAACACCCATAGTGTTTGGTATCCTGTATCCAATATGCGGGTTTGTGCGGTTGTCGAAGTGAATGCTTGTATTCCGTTTGCCTGGCATGAATGGTGCAAAGGTGGTCATATTATTGCGGTTCAGCGTAGAGGTATCTGATGAATTACCCAAATAATCCAGCATCAAATTGAAGAGCATAAGAGGACCCAATGTTATCCCTGCAACGCATGCTATCCCCGCAAAGATAGTAGCCGTTATTTTTGTACACTTAGTTAATAGCCTGCCGCTATCTCTTATTAGGTCCGTGCCACCAAGCTCCAAATTTAGTGTCCTCCTATTACCTCCATCTTCACCCACTGTTTGTCTTGTGGTTACACAGGAAAACAAGCTATAGAAACTGAACAGACCGACCAAGAGACCTATCTTAGTAGATGTATATTTTTTCATAGCGTTAATGTTTAAAGTGCATGCTACCACCACTGCGCACCATAATGGCTGCAGATAAGCAATCATCCAATATCTGTCGTACGTTTGTATTATGAGTTTATCTTCATTAAAAAGCTGGGATAAGAAAGAAAAACACCCCTGTAAAAAGTCGTATTATAGCAAGTCGCATCTGACAGATGATTAGAAAAAATCAGTTTCCTTTGAAGCCCCCAAAGGGGGCAGTTATTGTTTTTTCCATCTCTCAGATTGCAAACCAATTAAATGGGCTCACGTGTAATTTTGAGGCACTGTTAGATGTGCTTTCAGCAGGCAATTGACCATAGCCCTTACACCAATCGCTGCAGTAGCGTGCACTTTCTTCATAACTGTGGCAAGGACCTCCAGCTGGAAATTGCCCTTCTACGGAGTTTATAGCACTCCCTGCTACCAATCCTGACAAGAGTACCCATGATAATGTTACCAATACCGGGGCCATAAAACCTACAAAGTTTTTGAAAATGGTTTTACAATCGTAACCTGCCGAGCTGCTGTTCACAACGTTCACTGCATGTTCCTGGTTATCTATCCCTAACCCTCGCCTTGTATGGACACAAGAAGATAAGATGCCAAAGCCTAACAACCAGACAAATAAGCCTATCCTAGCGCGTGTATATATTTTCATAGTATATAAGCATTTAAGTTTATGTTATCACCACCAGCAGCATAATTTCAATGCATAGGCTATACCCCATTCATATGGCCTTACCTGCTTAACTTTTTATAATCAAGCAAAAAAACCTTAATGCAGTATAATGGTACCCATGCGCCACTTATGCCATATGTATAAGTTTAAAGCTTAATTGATACTATCAAAAATAAATTACAATTCCAAATTAATAAAAGCGAGGCATAAAATGTCACACTGCATTCCAAGAGGGTATATGTAAAACGAGCTGCTTTTTTATAAGGTATTAGGGGTATATTATAGCCACCGATAAAGCAGTATTTTTTATCGGTGGCCTATAAGCAAGGGATATAAATAATCGATGTAACAAATAGCTTAGGCTAACCGTAGTAGGTAGCAATTAAAATATCTATCTAAACCTTATACATCGCATCGGCAATTTTTGCTTTAATATCTGTTTCTATTTTGTTACACAACTCTGGCTGGTCTTTTAAGAACTCTTTGCTCGCCTCTCTTCCTTGGGCGAGCTTATGCTCTTCGTAAGAAAACCACGAGCCTGCCTTTTTCACGATACCCAATTCTACACCAATATCAATCAGTTCTCCAACCTTAGATATCCCCTCTCCATAGACAATATCAAACTCAACGACCCTAAAAGGAGGGGCTACTTTGTTTTTTACGATTTTAACCCGTGTGCGTTTCCCTGATACGGTACCATCACTCTCTTTTAGTGGGGTTAAGCTACGGATATCTAGACGAACAGAGGAGAAGAACTTTAATGCATTACCGCCAGTAGTGGTTTCTGGATTACCAAATAGCACACCAATCTTTTCTCTAAGTTGATTGATAAAAATGCAAGCACACTCCGTTTTATTAATAGCTCCGGTGAGTTTTCGCATGGCTTGTGACATTAAACGTGCCTGTAACCCCATCTTGCTGTCACCGATATCCCCTGCTAGTTCACTACGAGGCACCAATGCTGCTACAGAATCAATGACTAAAACATCTATCTCGTAAGAATTAATCATCTTTTCCGCTATGTCCAGCGCTTGCTCACCATCATCTGGTTGCGCGACATACAATCTTTTTGCATCTATGCCCAAGCGTTCTGCATAGCTTCTATCAAAAGCATGCTCCGCATCAATAAAAGCAGCTAGCTTCCCTCTCTTGTGCGCCTCTGCAATACAGTGTAAAGCAAGGGTGGTCTTGCCAGAAGACTCTGGCCCATAAATCTCAATAATTCTGCCACGAGGTATTCCACCCACCCCTAGTGCTAGGTCTAAACCCAAAGAGCCTGTGGAGATGACAGGAATATCTACTATATGATTGTCGCTTAACCGCATAACTACTCCGGGGCCATACGTCTTTTCTAGTTTATCAATGGCAACTTGTAAAACTTTTGGTTCTTCTGTATGATCAGTCATATAGTATAAGTTTTAAAAAATAAAAATGGCCTAAATTTTTTAGTAGTTTACTACAGAGCTATTCAATAATATGACCATGCTACGAAAAAAAATTAAACCCATCCCTTCTAAAGCGTATGGGCAGAATTCCCTATATAAAGATAGTACATTTATTTGATATAGCATCCCAGCAGCTCTATCTTGTATACAAGGTAGAGCTGCTGCACAATATCTCGTATCTTTGGTAAAGCTCCAAATGGGTAGGCTACCCTTTTAAATTTTTTAATATAAAAAGTTGAAAACTTATTTCTTAAGCAAGCAGAAAGCAATGCTTATACCATCTATCATGCAACTACTATTAGTCATGAGTTGGCTACATACAGCTGCTGCTTTACCCATCAAAGAGGTAATCATAGGCGTCAATGCTAAACACAAGCAAGCCTTACACAAGCACTCTATTTATCAGCCCCACGCAACTTTTTTAGGTATGCCTATTGAAAAATGGCTCTATCAATGGGGAGAAAATTATCACAGTGTTGAAAAGATAAAAAATGAAATAGCCTCTATTCAGCAAGCATATGCCTACCGCATCGGTAAAGCAGTAGGTGAAAAAGAAAAAATGAAGTGCATCGCCAAACGAGATCGACTTATTAAGCGCAAAGAATATACCATAGCAAATGGGAACCGCCTCATGCGTATGGGTGAAAAACCCTTACACTATGACCCAATATATGTACACCATAATGAAAAAATATTTTTAAACTACCTACATGCCAAAGGATATTTAGATGCTGAAATTACACCTAAAACTGATTTTAAAAAAAAAATAGTATGTGTTACCTATTCCATAAAGCCAAAACATTTGTATAGCATTGCTTCAACAAGTTTACAAATAAATTATAAACCAATACGAGCGCTATTAGCTAGCCACCATGATGAAAGTTTCATTAAGGTAGGTTGCCCTTATCAATATCAAGATTTTGTTAACGAACAAGCGCGTATTATCAACTTATTGTCTGACCATGGTTACTTTGAATGTGATGAACAATATGTATACTTTAAAGCGTATCTATCAGAGAAAAATCATACTATGACTGTGACTACTATAGTAGACATACCGGAAGCCAGCGTGCATCAAACAAAAATAGGCCGTGTCGTAGTAGATCTAACCACCCAAAAAGATCACCAATGCAGTGCTACGCATCTGCAAACCAAAACATGCCAGGGTCTTGACTTTTTGGTCCCATCCGACCGCTATCCTTTAGACGATCTAGCAAGAAAAATACCCCTTCGCCCTGGTGATTTTTATAACAAAAGTAAAATTCTAGAAACCTATGAACGACTCTATCGCATTGCCACATTTGAGTCCATTTCGATTTTGCCCAAAGTAGAAGCGGAGCAACTGGTCATTTATATTCATGCCAAGCCTTATGAACGTGTAAGATTACAAACAGAATTGGGCGGGGAATGTGTTAACCTCAACCTGAAGCGACTCCGCCCTACTATCAAATTAAACACTACCATAAGACGGGTTGGTGGGCTAGGCATACTGCATATAGAGGCCAGTATTGCACTTAGGGAGGAGTTCATAACCAAAGCAGCTACCAAGCTTGCGCAGAATATTGCATATGGATTGCGTGGTAAATTTACCACGCCACGTTTTATATGCTGTTTACCAGAAAAGCGCAACCTAATATTGGAAAATTTTAATCCAAGCACCAGCATAGACATTGGCTACAGTTTTACAAAAAATCCTATTTACAGTAACAAAAAAATAGATGCCACCTTAAATTATGATTGGTATAGTAAACAGGTTGCATACGAATTTTATCCCTTTAAAGTGGTATTTAACTACCCTAAAGTCATAGATGAAACAAAAGTCAGTCAACTAAAATTAAGAGCACCTTCTTTTTTGACGAGCATAGGGTGTATAGCCACCATAAGAGCGGCAACCCCAACGCTCTATCTCAACGCGTTAGACAGATATAAATGGATGGTTTCAATTGGCATAGAACATGGCGGCCTATTTGAGCACCTTACCCTGTTTAAGCAGATTTTACCTAAATCATTCCAATTTTATAGGTATATTAAAGTAGATATAGGGTATCGTCATGCTTTTAATTTTACAACCCATACGACACTAGCTTACCAAGCTAAGTTTGGTATGGCTAAAAGCTATACAACAGCAGATAACGTGCATCCAGACAAACAATATGCCATAGGGGGACATGGTAGTGTGCGGGCTTGGGATAGACAAATAATTGGCCCTGGTCTGTACGAAAGAAGAGATAAACAAGAGGAGCAAAAAGGTGATTTACTCTTGCTAGGCAATATAGAATTGCGTCAAAAATTAATGGGTTATCTAGAAGGTGCTCTTTTTTTGGATATAGGCAATACCTGGCGGCTGTCACAAGATGCCCCCCGAGCTATGCAATTCTATAGGGATAAGTTTTACAAATCTTTTGCTTTAGGCGGCGGGTGTGGATTAAGATTGAATTTTTACAATACCTTTGTACTCTGTGGAGATTTAGCTTTTCCATTACGCAGACCTTCTGGAAAGGCACTAAAAAAGTTAAAACCCGCTTTTAACCTAGCCATTGGGTATCCTTTTTAAGAATAGGATAGGCCATTTCCTGCTATGGTAACAGGGCAAAATTTATTTTTGAATAAAAAAACCTAAATAGGTCATAAGTATATGCAGCCAAATACAATAGCACTTAGGTTAAGTATTGCTGAAGTGAATATAATTATTAAAGCCTTGTCTGAAAAGCCTTTTCGAGAAGTATATGAGCTAATAGGTAAAATCCATACCCAATCTAATGCACAGCTCAAACGAAATGGTACCCAACTGCAACCCACTGAACCCATGGGTATAGAGCATATAGATGGCAAAGGATGATGCTATACCTTAATTTTATTGGCATTACTTGCCATATGATCATCGAGCAACCCTTTACAGCCACGATTGGTGCAGGTAAATGGCTGCTCCATAACCAACGAAACATATTGGAATGTAGTTTAGTAGTTGCATCCATTTTTGCCCATGTTTTAGAGGCACGTCAAAATATTTGGAGCAAAATTTTGGCTTTTCCTATTGCTTGTACAAATATTTATGTTTACTCCGTTAGGCGACTCTATGGCAAAGTAGTCTATAGCATTATTTTTATATTCTTTAATCTATATGCCTATTTAAGATGGAAGGGAACCACCCATCGCAAGCCTGTAAAAGTGAGTAGAACATCCTATAGCGTATTCTTAGCCATTACCGGTATGAGTATCGTGGGGGGAATGGTTTGGCACTTTATAGCAGGTAGATATTTTAATACATCATCGTATGGAGATGATTGTTACCTCGCTTTTGGTTTTATGGACAAATGGTTGATGTCGCATAAAAAATTAGAAAGATGGATGATCGCCCTTTTTCGATATATAGTTTTCGCCCTAGCCTGCTATCAAAAAGGCGCCATCATGTTCAGTATGCATTACCTTATTTTATCGTGTATAGGTGTTTATGGGCAAATAAAATGGTACTTATCCTACAAAACAATGAAAGCATCTTAGCGACCCACCTTTCGTAGCTGTTATAAGCGAGCTACATGGCCATTTTACAATAGCTGTTGCACCATTTAGTTGAAGCTAAAAACAAGGCTTACGGCGCTATAATAGGTACAACCATACGCAACATGCATGTAGTTAAAGAAAAAAACAGTAAATTAGAGAGATTAATGCCCAGTGCCTAAACTGTATTGGGCTTTCAGTAGGGTTTGTCGCCTTAAGTTAATAGACATTTAAACATAAGTGAATAGAGGCTTCTGACCAACATATAGGGAAGAAGGGTTTTCTATTCCAGAGTGGTATAACATATATAACTTACGAAATCTTAGTAAAATGCCTTGTGGTAGGAAAAGAAAAAGACAAAAAGTAGCTACACATAAGCGTAAAAAACGGCTTAGGTTAAATAGACATAAAAAGAAAAATAGATAGCCCTTAAGTGTCAAGAAGCATTATTATCTGCTTTGTTTAACTATTTATTAAATAGCTACTAATTGCTTTCTTGGTTTCTGTAAAAACGTAAACAAAATGAGCGCGTGGGTAACGAATTGATAATTAATAGTACGGATAATAATTGTAGAATAGCACTGCTAAAAGATGGAAATCTTTTTGAATATCAAGTAGAAAAAGAAGACAATAAATTCAAAGTAGGAGATATTTATCTGGGTGTTATTAAAAAAGTAGTCCCCAGTTTAAATGCAAGTTTTGTGGATGTAGGGTACAAAAAAGATGCTTTTTTGCATTATTTGGATCTTGGTCCACAATTCAATTCTTTGAAAAAAGCGATTCAATTTGTGCGGCATCAGCAGGGCAATGTAAAGCATCTAGCCACCTTTGTAGTTGAGCCATCCATAGACAAACTTGGTAAAATTGGGGATCTACTGACAAAAGGGCAAGAAGTATTGGTTCAGATTGTCAAGGAGCCTATTTCAAGTAAGGGCCCTCGTATAGCTTCCGAATTGACTTTACCGGGTCGTTATATGATCCTCATACCCTTTGTAGATACGATTAGTATTTCCAAAAAGATTACCAATGCTGAAGAGCGCGATCGGCTACATCGTTTAATTGCTTCCATTAAGCCTAAAAATTTTGGTGTCATTGTGCGTACTGTAGCCAAAGGCATTGATGTGGCCACATTAGACAGGGATCTGAAAGACCTTATCGACAAGTGGAAAAAGGGGATAGAGCAATTAGCCGCTGCGTTACCCGGCGAAAAAGTAATAGGAGAAGTAAATAGGGCCTATACTATTTTACGGGATATGCTCAATGAGTCTTTTGACAGTATTGTGGTGGATGACCAGCTCCTTTATACTGAAATAAAACAATATATACATACTATTGCACCTGATAAGGAGAAAATTCTTAAATTCCATCAAGGTAAGATCAAGCTATTTGAACAATTGGGCATAGAGCGGCAGTTGAAAACACTTTTTGGTCAAACGGTTGGCATAGAGGGGGGCGGTTATTTAGTGATTGAGCATACGGAAGCCATGCATGTCATTGATGTGAACAGCGGGAATAGAGCGGTGGACGAAGAAGGGAACATGGCTTTAAACGTTAATTTAGCTGCTGCACAAGAAATTGCACGGCAGCTGCGTTTACGGGACATGGGCGGGATTATAGTTGTGGATTTTATAGATATTAAAGACATAGAGGACCGCAAGCTCCTTTATCAAAAGATGAAGGAGCTTATGAAAGAAGATCGTGCTAAAACTTCTGTTTTACCCCTGTCAAAGTTTAGCATCATGCAAATCACACGCCAGCGGGTGCGTCCAGAAATGAATGTAGTCACCAGAGAGCTTTGCCCATCTTGTAATGGAACAGGCAAGATTGATGCCTCTATATTGGTTTCAGAAAGAATTGAAGAAAGCTTACGTTTTGTTTTAATGAATCAAAATGAAAAAGGAATAAGGCTTTTGGTACATCCTTATCTTTATGCCTATTTTACGAAAAATCTGATTTCTAAACGATTGAAATGGTTCTTAAAATATGGTAGATGGGTGACCTTGGTGGAAGATTCCTCTATGGCGATCACAGATTATAAACTGGTCAATCAAAATCAAGAAGAAATAGAACTCCATTAGTGCTTTTTTATATTATTATCTTGAATAGACTTGGCTGGCTACTAAGCTAAGTCTATTTTTTTATTGCCTTTTAATGGCGTAAAACAGAATATATATATGCGACTTTTTACCTGCTTGCAAACCACTGCTCAGCCAGCTGGCCCTATATAAACTTGTATAATTCACAAGGAACCATTACATTAATATTAAGCAGAAAAGGGATTTAAATTGATCTAAGGCATCAAGCAAGCGATCCTTTTTGAGGAGGCATGGCGGGTAATAAACCATAGATCTACATTATTTTTTGCTTCTTATCAGCTTGTAATAACCAGTTGAATAAAGTATAAAAAAGGTAATGATGCTAAGAAATATAGCGCGATGAACAATAAAAATTAATTATGGAGCGCATGAAGCTACCTAAATGTAGTATAACCCCTATTTTAATAAGCACTTTTAGCTTTCTACTTTGCTTATCTATAAATGCCCATGCAGGGCGTATAAAAAGTACGGCAGCCAAAAACTCCTCTGCAATCCTACAAAAGATAGCTGAGTTTTGCAAGCAAAATAGCCTTAAAAAAATAAAAAAAAACAAAAACTTTGCGAATCAAGCAGTATATCAGCTGCAACAGGCCGCAACCGGCGGTTTATCCAAACAAATATGGCACAACATTAACCTTATACCTTATTTGCAACAAGCCAACACCCAGATAAATAGCGATTCCTCTGTCATTGCCCTTGCTACCAAAGGATCCCTTTTACCACATCACAACAACCCGTTGAATGAAGTAGCTGCAGACACGTTATTGGAAGAATTGCTGGGTGTTCACACATTTATTCAGTCCACTACACCTGAGCAGGTATCAAGCAGATGGGCGAACTTTTCATTTGATTGCAGCATAGGCCTTGGGGCTGTTTTTTACACCAATCAATTGGAGCAGATCCATTTACTGCAAAGGAAAAAAGGTAATTACTTTTTTATAACCCAGACAAATGAAGTATACAAACCCAATTGGTTCCACGATACATTAGATCAAGTCCGTGGCTTTAATCGATCTAATCATACTGCATATGGTAGGGTTACCAACACAGCATTTCAAGGCAAAGGATTGGGGTTACCTATTACATTAGGGATACAGTATATTTGCTGGAAACAGCTGTTTGTAGGTATTGGCAGAGAAATGCTCTTTAATAGGACTGATAAATTGATCCACAATGATGACGATATAACGTATAAGGCATACATTTTGCATAAAAAATGGTCCACGCAGGGCAGATGGTTTGTTAAATGTGGCTGGTATATGTTTAGCGATCAAAAACATCGATTTTTTGGAGACATGCGCCTATTCTATGTCCAACACTTGGGCCATATATTCTCTAAACTGGTCACCTTTGGTCCCTACTTACATCAAGCATTGGCCTATAATTTGGGATTAGGGTATGAGCGGCAGTTTACAGATTACCTTTCATGCATTATGCGCCTTTCTATGGAAAAGCAAAAATTTAAACAATTTACCGATACAAAATCCCATGATTATAATATTCAGTATAAACAGCCAGCGCTTTATCTACAAGTGGGACTTTCTATACGGCCTATAAAATATACCCCCTATAAGACTCTAAAGTGCAAAGAACGCCAGTGTAAGGATAATACATTAAATGACATAACCAAACTAGAAGGTCTCCAAGAGTTGCTAGAGGCAGATTAGTTACGCTGTACAAATATTGTTTATAACCGTAATATTTATTATAATGGAGCTAATTATCTGATATTGTATTTTGCCTAAAGCAGCAAGGCTATTGGTTAGGTAGGTCGCTAGCTTTTTACGCCCTTCTTGCAAGAGAGGCTTAGACAGGAGGATAATTGTAAACTATATAATTTTTTTAACCTATTTTGCTATGAAAATTAAAATCGCGTTACTTGGCTTATTTTTTGCCAATAGTATAACAATAGACCCTATATATGCTGATCAATATGACTTCCAATTAGAAGCAGATGAGGTAGATGGTGCACCATTGGTAGAGCAGGATGTTTTAGAAGCAAAAGAGGCAGCAAAGGATGCCACTAAAACTGAACAGCTCATAAAGGTGGGTGCTACGGTTACGATGGGTCCTTCTGTTATATATCAAGATGAAGCATTCTCTACTGAAAACAGCCTAGCTGCACAACTAAAATTTAGTGCAGATGTGCCAAAAGCTTGGTGTAATAAGGAGGCAAAAGTTTCTATAGGCACTAGTTGGAAAGGAAAAGAATTCAAGATTAAAAATGCTGCTGTAATCATTGGGAAGATGGTAACAATGGGTTATACTTCTACTATTTTTGGTTATGAAAAAGCAGATAGTTCCTTGCTTATATCGCCAAGTGTAACTGTATTGCAATTAAAGCATGCGTATAGTTTTGATTGCTTTCGATTCGGCTATGCGATTGAAAGGCCCCTTGCATTAAAAGTGGGATGTTTTGATAAAAATCACTCAGAAGAACAAGATAATGACGAAAAAGAGAAGAGTCGCGTAAATAAATGGGACAAACTAGACGATAAAAAACGTCCTGTTCAGACTAAAGATCGTATTCCAGCCTTTGGCATTAATGTAGGGATTGTTACAGATCAGTGGAATATTGGTCTAAGTGGCTTGGGTCGCTTGACAGATTATACACATGGTACACATGAGAAAGACGCAAAAACACATTACTTTCTTTCTGGGGGTGGCCATCTAGGCATTCAGTATGAGATACCTAAGCAATTTACATTTAGCATGCAGGGTGCTTATGTGTATGGTTTGGGTGATTACCTACCAGGGCCCGCAGCCATTCAAGATGATAAAGAACGCGAAGAAATGTGTGCAGCCTATTATATAGATAAGGAAAAAGATACACTGTATGCGATAAGTGCACTTGGAGGAGGACTTATGTTAGCGTACTGTGCAACACCTAAGTGGACACTCTCTATAAGAGGATCTTATCTAAGCACACTAGAAAACGAGGAAGAGCACAAGCCCGCTCAAGCTTTTAAATATCAGTATAATATAGTGCCAACCGTTGCCTATGAAGTCAACAAATATTTTACGCTTTCTGGTGGATATAGTCTCATAAAAGAAGGGAGACAAAAAGAGGGAAAAGATAAAGACATGGAGCATAAATGGTCTGGGTGCATAAAGTTTAGCTTGTAAGATTTGTACACCTTAATGCTTAATAAAAGCTATACCCAACCAGCTCAGTTTGTCATAATATAACCAATGATGACAAACTGAGCTGGTTGGGTATAGATAATGTCCTCCTAGCTCGCTTCAAGAGATCAGGCAATAAGGATAGGGATAAATAATATCATAATATAATATATTGGTATGAATGCAAACAAAATAAAAGCTGCCATTATCTTGAGTATAGGCTTGGTGGTGAGTAGTATGATCTTTAGCTTAGCATTTTGCTATGTTCGCTCAAAATCTGTAGCCTATATGAGCGTAAAAGGGCTTGCAGAGCGGGAGGTAGATGCCAATGTAGGTATATGGACTATTAGGTTTGAAGCAGTAGATGATAATTTAGAACAAGTTAATGCACAAATTATAAAGCAAACAGAAATATTGGTTGCCTTTCTAAAACAGAAAGGATTTGTAGATAAAGAAATTATCTATGGCACTCCTGAGTTACGTGACCATGGGAAACATGATTTAAAACGCTGTAGGTATTCCACCAGCATGGAAGTCATCGTACATACACCAAATATATTTTTAGTCTATGAAACGGTACAAAAATCTCACGAACTAGTGAAAATGGGGGTTTGCTTAACGTACCACTGGAATGGGCCAGCTAAATTTATCTTTACAGATTTAAATGTAATTAAGCCATCCATGATTCAAGAGGCCACTATAAATGCAAAAAAAGCTGCGCATCAACTTGCCACTGATTCAGATGTTCGTTTAGGAATGGTACGTAGAGCCACTCAAGGTGTTTTTTCTATAGAGGATACCCATATACCTACCAAAAAAAAGGTACGTGTAGTGACCCAAATGGAATACACTATTCAATAACGATACCTACTCAGGTTGCTAGTTTGTGGCTTAGATACCATTTTTTAATTGATAAAATTATATGAATGGTCTTGATATTTTACTCATTATACCACTTATTTGGGGGGGATATAATGGGCTAAAAAAAGGGTTTATTGTAGAACTGATTGCCTCTTTCCTATTGGTATTTGGCTCTATAAAAGGAGTAGCCTTATTCTATACATTGCTACCTATTATAGCAGACAAGTTACCTGCCTTAGCTGCTTGCCTGCCTATTTGCTTAGCCATTCTAATGCTTTTCATAGGCGGATTGGTGATCTACTTGTTAACAAAATTGATTAAAGGCATTGTGGTCATTAGCCTGTTGGGTATGTTTGACAACCTATTAGGGGGGGTATTTGGCTTATGTAAAGTGGCATTTTTTATAAGCTTATTGATTTACTTTTGGGGTTGTTTAGGACTTACGGTCTTTCCTCATATCTATACAGATACCAGCCTTTTATTTCCACTATTGGAGCCCATTGCGCCAAAAATCTTACAATGCTTCACATCGATAGATCATCTATACCCATTTAAACAGTGGTGCCAAATAAAAGATATACCCCTTGTTAGGTCTAAGCCATAAGCCATTTTTAACTATCTATTCACACAATGGCGGGGGCTTAAGGGAATCTATTCTAGCACAGAGGAACAAATGGATAGCTGGTATAGAGCCACTGCACATGGCTACCAATAAAAAGTTAGTAGGCAGTAAAAATAATGAAACGATGTGTCTATTCATGACACTGGTTAGTAAGACATTTTTATTTTTACTTATTTCTTAACAAGAAAGTAACAAAAAATCAAGACCTGTGCAAAAAGTCGCTGAACGCGTCATCTTACAAATGGAAAAACAGAAATCGCCCTCTTTGGGGGCTTTAAAGGAAACTGTTTTCCCTAATCATCTGTATGATGCCACTTTCTACACCACGACTTTTTACAGGGGCGTTGTTCTTCTAACACAAAAAACAGTGACTTGAACAGATCATCAGAAAACTATAAGTTTACTGAAAATGCTCACTTCATTTATCGACAGCCACCATACCCTTAATATACCAATTAGATTGAATATCAAAAACATTATATAATATGGAGACGCTGTGAAAAAACGAACCCAATTTAGGTTGAATTTCTTAGTGTCTAACTACTTAGACTATAGCTTTTTTATATCCTTGATATAGTGTAGCGATTACTTACTTTTACGTTGTTTTAGTTTTTTACTTATTTTTCTGTTCAACTCTTTTTCGTAAACTTGTGTTAGCTTTAATAGAATCTTTACATGTTCTTTCTGCTCTTCTTGTGTCCAACTCTTGATTCTATCTTTAACATCCTCAATACAATTTGCTTTGAGAAATTCTTCTGTCTGTCTTACCACACCTTTTTCATTATTCTTTTCTTCCTCATTCATTAGAGGTTTTAACGTATCTAGCTTTTTTTCCACCTCATCTAGTAGGTTAGATAATTCATCCAACTTTTTCTGTACGTCCGGGTTGATTATATCGTTTGATGAATGTGAAGTTGTCCGCTTAGCACCTGATGGCTGAGGCTTTGCTTGCGTATTATTTTTTGTCTTAACATGGTCTAATCGATCCCTATTCACTTCGGAGCTTTTTGGATCTGTCACCTTGTGAGGATTACACCTAGCCTCTTTCTTTTTAGGACTGACTGGTGTGGTATTTTTCGGATCTAATTTATTACTCGACTTAGAGCCATTTTGTTGCCCCGGCATAAGCGGCTTATTGGTTTTATTGGTCTTGCTACTGCTTTCTTCTACCACAACTTTAGGAGAACTATTTGACGGTTGTGATGGTGGAACGGATACTGCCTCCTCATCGGGTTGCGCTGATACATCTTTAGGGTCATCGGTTGAGTGCGTTGGGCTAGACTCAAATGCTGGATTGTCTTCACCTTGCTCATTACCTATATTATATTGATTGGATAAATCATTTTCCTGGTCGATAAGTACATTTGATGGATCATCTGATTCAAGATCGATCGGTTCACCTGATGTACTATCGGGTGGATTATTTGGTTCAGTATCTATTGGCTTTCGTGCATCGAGGATGGATTTTGGTTTTTCTTGACCACAATCCAATCCCAATGAAAAAAATAGAGCGCAATACAATGGGCCATTTACTAATACTTTTACACCTTTTATGATTTTGTTTTTTGTTTTTTTCATTGTTTATCTAAATTATGCTATAAAAGCCATTGCTTCATAGAACATGTTGCTTGCTGTTCTGAAACGATATATACATTTATGCGTACTGTGCTAGGAAAATAATAAATAGAAGTAGATAGCATCTGGATACTGCTATGCTTTTGATCATCTACCCTATAATGGATGATATATAAATTTTTACAATTATCCAAGGCTACTTGTAGATGGTATCATTTTTATAGACCAATACCTAAAACCACCTGCCATTTATGGTAGAATTGTATAGATTTCTATTTACTTTATTTGGAATTATATCGATTATTTATTAAGATATAATAGGGGGAAGGAGGTGAAATCGTAGGCAATATAGATCGATTTCATTATTTCTAGCATTAAGGTCTTTATCCCTTAAATAGACTGAAACAGATAAAATAATATGGATAAGCCATACGCATATATGGAAGATACATGGAAATAATTTTGTTCAACAGTGGTTATAGCATACAACTTAAAACATGAATACTATGAAAAAAACAAATACCCGTTGTAAGCTAGGCCTATTCATCTGGCTATTAAGCTTCAACACTTTATCTTCTTGTGTAAACACAGGACAAACGCTAGGTATGTGGGTGTGTCAGTCAAGCGCTTCAAAGAAGAAGCAATTACAGAATAAATTAAACGAGCAAATACAGAATAAATTAAACGAGCAAACTAAGAAGCACAATCCTAATGCGTACCAATCGATTGCTGATCCTAAAGTATCATATTCGAGTAGATGGAACATGGGAAAATATAGATCGCCTCTAGTAATGTTAACAGTAACAGGATTAATAATAGGAGTGGGTGCAGGATTATATAATTATTTCAGCTCAGAATCAGCGCTATTAGCACCTAACCCTATAGAAGCAGTAATGAATAATAACACAATGTTATCCCCCACCGGAAACGGAACAATAAACCCAATAAATACAACGCTAAGTTCCATAGGAACTGCAGCTACAGCCACAGTAACAACTCTAGCAACAGGTCTAATAGCAAAATTGAAACTGAATCAGAGCACCTCTACGGCTGGACCATTGAGTAGTGAAAAAGACAATAGGGCCTTAGATGCAATAGAAAACCCAAAATGGCGTGAACCAAGTACTACAGAAGTATCCAAACCATCTGGTATTAAGTTGACTGCTCTAACTCAGGATATCATAGATGACATTGCTAACCATAGGTTTTCGATAAAAAGGATACAACATTGGCTTAATAAAGGATTATCTATAAATGCGACGGATGCAGACGGGCGCACCTTATTGATGGAAGCAGTAAACGATATGGAAGCAGTAAACGATGAAAATTTTCTTCTCGTTAAATTTTTAGTAGGTAAGGGAGCAAATGTGAATGCACAAGATAATAGAAACAATACAGCTCTAATGTATGCGATAGACCTTTGTGTTAAAGCTCAAGGCCGTTGTGTTAAAGCTCAAGATATCTTCGACTATTTAATAAAACATAGCGCAACTCCATGTATAGAAAATGTAGACGGCAGACCGAAACAATCTGAGATAGATGAATCTAATAACGAATCATTGAAAAATAAATTCAAGCAATGTCCGTAATACACCAATTAAAATTAGTTTTTAGCTAAACAACTGTTTTGTGCAGCTGCTTTAGTTTAAACTTTTGCACCTGTTCCAGTCGCTGGTTTTTTTGCGTTAAAAGAAAAACGCCCCTGTAAAAAGTCGTGGTGTAGAAAGTGGAATCACCATGCAGAATGCAGATGAAGCCCACAAAGGGGATGAATTCTGCATTGCCATCTGTATGATGGTACTTTCAGCGGCTTTTTGCCGAGGGCTTGATTTTTTGTGCACTTTTTTATCAAGAAAAAAGTGCGATAAATTACCTTATTAGCTATTAACTTAAACAAATACCTCTTTTTGTTTGATAATCAATAAAATATAGATCTTAAGTTGACGCCATCGCGTGAACAGGTACAATTTTACCTCTAACCAAAAAGCTATACATGCAAATATAAATAAATAAGTAAATAAATAATACTATGAAAACAAAACATATACAATATAAAGCGGGTCTACTTATTGGACTACTAAGCTTAAGCACCTTATCTTCTTGCGTAAATACAAGGCCAGGATTGGGTATGGGCCCTTGGGGCAGTAAGAGTAGTAAGGATAATAATGTGGAAGAGGATGGTAATAAAGGCAGCTCCAAAAGCGGAAGCAAATGCGGAGTGAAAACTGTTTTCAAGGCTATTGGCACAACGGCAGCGGTAGCAGCAGTTGCTACTAGCAGTTATAACGTTGGTCACAACAAGGGTTACAACCAAGGTTACGACCAGGGTTACGACCAGGGTCGCGCTAATGCATCTAGCAGCTGCTTACAAGGATCATACAGTGGCAGTAATAATTCAAGCGCAGGCAGATTTAATTCAAGTAGACCATAGATGGATCAGCGTTGAAATAATGCTACTTAGCAATGATTATAACATAACTATTATACATATAGATTATGAAAAAAAAACATATGCAATATAGGTCAAGCTTACTGATTGGCTTATTAAGCTTAAACACTTTGTCTGCTTGTGTACATACAAAGCAAGGGTTAGGCATGGATGATACTCCTGGCAGACAGGAGGAGCAAAACGATAATAGGGATAATATACAAGTAGTTACCAGGCCTAGCCTGGTAAGAACAGCTTTTCTGTCAACGGTAGAGTTACTGGCAGAGATGTCAGTAGAAGATTTATTATGGTTTTGTAGCATAATTTATGGCGCAGCTCACACTCTAGGCTATGCTAAAGGCTATTATTCTGGTTACGCTAAAGGCATATTGCATACTTACCTTGAATCTGAGGTCTCAAAATAATTTAAAGCTTCAAAATAAGGTGCCCGTACAAAGGCACCTTACAATAAACAGTTGTAAGCAGCTCATAAACAACCTTTAGATTAGCCTCGTACAAACCAGTCATACTTCCTAACCCCTATCACCTACTATGCCAATAGCCCCTTATGACCCTAGATCACCCCGTTACTGCTGACCTTTACAGGTATAACTTTACCCATTTTCATCTATTTCAAAGAACTCAATCTAAACCAGATGCTACCTTCTACTCGATTGCTGGATTATGCTGATTAAGACTGAAGCAGATTTACAAACTTTTTTATAACTTCCAATGAACTTTTTAGAAATAAAGCATCAATCCTTTGAATTGTTTATAAACAATCTACCTCTGGCAGCATTATACTCTCCAAACATCTTCCTTGTACCTGCCTGCCGTCGTATGTTCAACGCTATGGCCATGCCACGCAAACAAAGGTAATGCACAAACCCATTTTCCCACAAAATACCTACATGCCTATCCACTTATCAACGATCCCTTACCAACAAGTAATACGGAAACCATTAAACCAATATTTATACCAGAGATATCACCAAAGTTATCAAGAACTACAGTTATACACCTTTTATACACACCACCTTATTGCTTATCTACACCAACCACATCCCATAAAATATAGGGCGTTTTAAAGTCCACACAATGATAGATTTATAATTTTTATCTGAATATCAAAATAATTTAATTTTATTTACTGCACATCAACTTTATATAGATGGCTATGAGCAGTGACGCATACAAAAGATCCATTTCTATCTCTTTGCTAGCATAAATTTCCTTAAAATTGGAGCTATAGATTAGCCATTTGGTCTATATCCTAAAAAGAGATAAATAGTCAATGTATATAATGATATATTCAAACTAAATAGGTATAAAAACTACCGTCATCTAATGCCATAACCACCTTTCAATCAATTATATATAAAGTATTGAACAGATAGAAGCGAAGGATATTAGAAATCAATGCTTCACTCCATCCAACCGGTGGATAAGTAAAGCATGCCTATGGTAGTTATACACAATTTTATTTTTAACTTGCCTTTTTCCACAAATCCACCGGGTAATAAGAATAAACTTTTTTCATTTATATCAAATTACTTATAATACCCCTATAATGGGTGTGGATAAATACAAATCGCCAATAGTGACAAGTCTTGGTATGGATGATTTTTTCTCTAAAGGAATAACGCTACTGGTAGGATTGGATAAAGCCAAGTTGCTTACAGATGAATTAGGTATAGCTACCTATGAAGGGCTGTTAAGACATTATCCCTTTCGATATGAAGATCGAAACAACCTATCTACTGTCGCTGCATTAACGCCTGCTGCTTCCGGTGTACAATTGCAAGGGTACATTAAAAACCTGCAAAAAATAGATAAAGGAAAAAAAAGACTGGTCGCACGGTTTGAAGATGGCACAGGACAACTGGACCTTATATGGTTTCATAACTTTTCTTGGGTTATCAAAAAGATTAAACCCAATATACCCTATCGTGTTTGGGGTAAACCTACCTTTTTACCCCAGGGTCATAGACAGCTTATTCATCCTGAAATCAGTTTTTTAACTGAAAGCAATACAACCAACTTAATACCCTTATACCATAGTACAGATCAATTAAAACGCAATCAACTAGACACTAAGGGGATTGCGCTATTGCAGAAGAAGCTGTTGAGTCAACTCCATACGGTGGTGGAAGAAACTTTACCCGATTATCTATTGACCCGCTATCGACTTCTTTCTCTAAAAGAGGCCTTTAGAAATATCCACTTCCCAGGTGACCAGACCTTATTAAGACAAGCGCAAAGGAGGCTTAAGTTTGAGGAGTTGTTTTACACGCAACTAAAATTGCTTAAAACAAGACAAGTGCGTGTGGAAAAACAAAATGGTAAAGTGTTTAATGATCTATCTTTGTTCAATGCATTTTACCACAACCATCTGCCTTTTCACCTAACCAATGGCCAAAAAGAGACCCTTAGGGATATTTACCGCGACTTAAGTGCTGGCAAGCAAATGAATAGATTGGTACAGGGTGATGTGGGAAGTGGAAAAACAATCGTTGCGTTTCTTGCCATGTTGGTGGTTATAGGGGGTAAAGCACAAGTGGCGATTATGGCGCCTACTGAAATTTTGGCCAAACAACATTTTGAACGTTTTTATCTCTTTGCTGAGTCATTAAATTTAAATATTGCTTTACTTACAGGGAGTACCAAAAAAAAAGAGCGGGAACATATTTTGTACCGTCTTAAGGTCGGTCTCCTACATATTATAGTGGGTACGCACGCCTTGCTTAGTGAGGACGTTGCCTTTCATGAATTGGGTTTTTTTGTAATAGATGAACAGCACCGTTTTGGTGTGGCACAACGTGCTGGCCTTTTAACTAAAAATCAAGTGTATGCACCCCATATACTTATTATGACTGCTACACCTATCCCAAGGACCTTAGCCATGACTTTTTATGGTGACTTGGATCTTTCTACTATTTATGAATTGCCATCAGGTAGGCAGCCGATTAAAACACAGCATTACTATGAAAACTTTCGGTTAAAGGTTTTTCAGTTTGTCAGGGAACAACTCCTATTGGGTAGACAGGCTTATATCGTCTATCCGCTTATTGAGGCCTCCGCTGCATTGGACTATAGTAATCTAATGGCTGGCTATGAATCTGTTTCTAGAGCTTTCCCAAATATTCCTGTTGGCATCGTGCATGGTAAAATGGATAGTGTGGCTAAAGATATAGAAATGAAGCGTTTTGAAAAAAACGAAACACGTATTCTAGTGACTACAACCGTTATAGAAGTGGGTGTCAATGTGCCGAATGCAACGGTAATGGTTATAGAAAGTGCTGAGCGCTTTGGCTTGTCTCAACTACACCAGTTACGTGGAAGGGTGGGTCGTGGTCGTGCACAATCCTACTGTATTTTAATGACAGACTATCGTTTGAACCAAGCAGGAAGGGAACGCATGAAAACAATGGTTAAAACCAGCAATGGATTTGAAATAGCAGAATTGGATCTTAAACTTCGTGGCCCAGGGGATTTAATGGGATTGCAACAAAGTGGCGCGTTACATTTAAAAATAGCTGATTTATCTAAAGATATTGCTATTTTAGAGGCAGCACGTGGTGTGGTTAAAAATATTATCCAACAAGATCCAGATTTGCAGCACCCCCTCAACTTGCCGATATATAAAGAATATACTAGATTACTGGCTGTAGCTGGGGATTGGAATAGAATAGGATAATTGGTTTCTAATGTACGGATTATGTCACTATACGAAAATTTTGTAGCAAGGTTTGGCCACATTCGGTTGCTGCATCAAATAGAAGCGCTCTTGGGATGGGATCAACAAACTTATATGCCTGCTGGTGCAGTGGCGATTCGTAGCAAGCAGCTTGCTTATATTGCTGGTTTGGCGCATAGGGAAGCAACGTCTAGTAGCTACCGTGAGGCCTTGGCGCAAATGATTGATATTGACACAGCATGCATTAAGCTAGAAGGGTTGCCCTTAACCGCACAATCCAATCTTAAACAGTGGTGTAGAGACTTAAAACAACTTACCAAGCTGCCTGAAGATTTTATTCAAGCATATTATGTGACCATTACTACGGCAACAGAAGTATGGAAAAAGGCTAGACAGACTGCTGATTTTTCCTTATTTAGCCCGTGGCTTCAAAAGGTAGTAGACCTTAATCGGGAAAAGGCAGATCTATTGGGGTATGTAGATAGCCCCTATGATGCATTGGTCGATTTGTATGAGCCTGGTGTAACTACTGCTACTTTGTCCACTCTTTTTACTGATTTAGGAGATTTTTTGTCTGCCGCCGTACAAAAAACGGATGGAAAAGATAGCCCTTATAAGGATTATTTTAACCATTCTTTTACACAAGAAGCACAAATGCAATTTGGCCATTTTCTTTTAAAGACCATGGGTGTTGGTAGTGAAAATACAAGGTTAGATTGTTCGGCGCATCCTTTTTGTTCGGGTATACATCCTTCTGATGTAAGAGTAACCACTAACCTAGATGGTGGGTTGTTGGCGCATGTTTTTGCTGTTTTACACGAAGGAGGCCATGCGCTTTATGAACTGGGTCTACCTAAGGAAGAGTGGGCTACACCTGCTGGCCAAGCTGCTTCTATGGGATTGCATGAAAGTCAATCCAGGTGGTGGGAGGTAATGGTAGGTAAGTCTTTGCCCTTCTGGTCCTATGTCTATCCTAGGTTTCAAAAGCAATTTCCTTCTTTTCAGCCACTTGCTCTTGCTGATTTTTACCGACGCATCAATCATGTGCAGGCTTCCTATATTCGTATTTATGCAGATGAAGTCACCTATCCATTGCATATTATCCTTAGATTTGAACTAGAAAAACAATTGATAGAGGGGAGCCTTAAAGTGCCAGATGTGCCACATATGTGGAATGCTACCATGCAAACACTTTTGGGCATTACACCCAAAAATGATGCAGAAGGATGTTTACAAGATATTCATTGGTCTTCAGGTTATTTTGGTTATTTCCCAACCTATGCATTGGGTAATATTTATGCGGCTCAATATTTTGCTACCTTTGCTCAATCTTTTCCAGACTGGGAAACGCAAGTAGCGAATGGATCATTTTCGTTTATAAATGATTGGTTACGTGAGCATATTCATCGGTTTGGTAGAATCTATAATGCTGAGCAAAGTATCCAACGGGTTACAGGCCATAAGCTATCCGTACAGCCTTATAAAGATTATCTTACAAAGAAGTATAGCGATCTATCTATTGAATAAAGAGGAGTTTTTTACTTAAATCTAGTTTTCTATTTTTGTTGATCTTGTGACCATTAAAAAAACTTTTTACCTGTTTTTAGGTAATATATTGGGTATATGCCTATTGTTGAATAGTTGCACAACAAGTTATTGCAATGGCTACCCGTGTGAAAGAAATGAACAATCTTCGTTTGCTCAGCAACCGGAAGCGTCCTCGTCAAGAGCAGAGGGCCAAAAGCCAAGAATTGTGGTAGTACTCCACCATGGCTTGGGTATGGATAATAGTCAACTTGATGTAATTGAGGAAGCATTGAAAAAAAACTATGGTGACCAAGTAATCATTGTTAAGCCAACTTATAGAGAGAAGTACTTTAAATCCATCCTATTTCCTATTTCTCACGCATGGTTACCTGAGTCATTTGCAGACTGGAGAGGAAAGGGGTTTCCTACCCAATCATATGGCGTCTATCAAGAAGTAACCAATGTTCTGAAAGCGCAAGTAGACAAGCATCCCTTTTGTACATTTATGATAGGTGTTAGCCAAGGTCGTGTAGAGAGCTGTGACTTAGCTAATGATTATGGAGATGCATTAAATATTAAAGGGGTTATTACAATTAATGCTCCTTTACAAGGTGTACATGGCTTACAAAATAAAGTGGAGGATGTATCTATGTTTCTGTCTAATGGCGCAGCTGGTTTAAAGGCGGTTGGCTTTAGTGATGCAGGCATAAAGCCAATGAAAAGTAATACATATCAAGAACTATTTCTGTCCAAATTTATACCTGGTATAGCCAGCATGCACCCGGATAGTGCATGTATAAGAAAAGTAAATCGGTTTATAGATAGGGATACGACACCTTGTTTGGTTATAGGAAGTTATACACCAGATATTTTTAATACTATAAGTCCGGGTGTATATCATCCAGTATCATCTAAGGATAACCCTGATGTAAAAATACTAGAAAAAGGCTTAGCAAAGTTCATTACTGGAAAAGAAGATGGATACCATGATGGATTAATTGCAACAGGTAGTCAATTGTATATGGATGATGCCCAAATACCATCTCTGATAGAGCATACCATACAACAAGATATAAAAAACAAAAACCTATATAGGTTGCTTCTTAAACGTCCAACGCATGCTGAGATTATCGCCTCTATCATGTCACGCCCAGCCATACCAATAGATACAACTAAGACACCACTTATAGAGCGAGATAAACACATTTCGCAATATATTATACAATTTATGGATCAAGTCATTAATACCTTTTAGTCATGCGTGAAAACAGCTATAAACCCATTAAAAAGATAACTTTATTTGGTCAGTTAGAAAAGAAGTTACGTTTAAATGGCACCTCTTTAAATACCCCTTACTATTTATCTCGTTTGTTTTATCTTTTCTTTTTGGGGCTGTTCTACATCTGGAATGCACATTATCATGAAAAAATGTTACATAAGGTCCATCAGCTTCAGCCCATCGTAGGTGGCCTTCGCGTAAAACATATGCGCTTACAATCCAGCTATATGTTTGATCGTAAACAATCAGAAGTAGCTAAAAAGGTGGCCCCATTAGCCATTTATGAAAGTAAAGTGCCCCCTTATACCATCAAAGCCAATAAGAAGAGTGACCCTTACTAAGGCTATTTTGTTACGTGCCAGAATAATTTTTCTTTGTGCGCTATGTTTTGTACTCCTTATTACCTGGAAAATAGTCCACTTGCAGTTTGTAGAAGTAGATAAATGGCGGAACTGTGCCAAAACTGCCCAGTTGGCCTATAGGCCTATTGTGGCATCCAGAGGTAATATTTATGCCCATGATGGTGCCTTATTGGCTACATCCCTTCCTTTTTATAGGGTTGCTTTAGATCCTGTTGTCGCTTCAGATGCCTGTTTTAAAGCAGGCATAGATCCACTTAGTCGAGCATTATCTGATTTTTATCAAGATAACCCTCCTGCATACTACAAGCAACGGATTATAGATGCGCGTGCGAAAAAACGGAATTATCTGTTGTTGCATAAAGGGTTCATTACCTATGCAGACAAGAAAAAAATGAGCCATTGGCCGATTTTTAATCAAGGTAGGTTTAGGGGAGGGGTGATTTTTGAAGCACAGTATAAACGTTACAATCCCTTTAGAGAGTTGGCTAGACGTACGATTGGTGTGCATAGGGAAACACATGGATCTGGTTTGGAATATGCTTTTAACAAAGTGTTAAAAGGCGTAGATGGTAAGGCCCTGTATCAGAAGGTCGTCGGTGGCAATTGGAAAAAGGTTCCGGAGAGTACCACAGTAGCGCCTATACATGGGTCTGATTTGGTTACTACATTAGATATCAATCTACAGGATGTAGCCCAAAGTAGTTTGCTGTCCGTTCTTGAGCAGACAGAGGCACAAAATGGTTGCGCTATTGTCATGGAAGTAGCTACGGGCGCCATTAAAGCAATGGCTAATTTATCTCGCACGGAATCTGGGCAATATATAGAATCTTACAATTATGCTATTGGTAGTTCCGTTGAGCCAGGTTCTATTTTTAAACTGGCTTCTATGTTGGCTTTATTAGAAGAAACAGAATGGCCCCTTACGCAGCTGGTAGATACGGGGGATGGTGCAGTGCAATTCTATAATAGATGGATGAAAGATGTAAAAAAAGGAGGGTATGGGTTGCTTACCTTGCAAGGAGTATTTGAGAAATCTTCTAATGTAGGTATCTCCATAGCCATTCAAGAAGCATTTGGTACAAACCCTCAAAAGTTTATTGATTACATGGAAGCATTGGGCATGCACCAACCCTTAGGGATTGAGTTAGCTGGAGAAGGCAAGCCATATATGATCACGCCAAAAAGTAAAATGTGGAGTGGTGTAACGCTGCCATGGCTTTCTATTGGTTACAATTTACAGGTTACACCGCTGCAGATGTTGGTACTGTATAATGCTGTAGCCAATAATGGCAGGATGGTTAAGCCGATTTTTGTACAGCGCATACAATCAGCTAATGGGGTAGTGAAAAGTTTTCCGACTACTGTTTTAAAAGAAAAAATTTGCTCAGATAAAACGTTGCGTAAACTAAAGACGATGTTAGAAGGCACGGTAGAAAGAGGCTTGGCGCAACGCATTAAACATGGATTTTATAAAATAGCCGGCAAAACAGGTACGGCCCAAAAGTTGATCAATGGGAAGTATACAGACCATCATCTGACTTCATTTGCTGGTTACTTTCCAGCGGATCATCCCCGTTACAGCTGTATCATTGTGGTAGACAGTCCACAAGGCGAAAGCTTTCGATTTGGTGCAGAAGTACCGGCACCTATATTTAAAGATATTGTGGATAGAATAGCCGGTAAAGATTTGCATGCAAGAAAACCAATTAATAGACCTTTTTCAAATCCTACTACTGAGGCGCAATGGGTAGGCGCAGCGCAGTCGGCAGCCTACTTAGGTCTGTTTGGGCTGCATCAGTCGACCCCGAAGTGGCCACTGGTAATCGAGTTTCCCAAGCAATGTAGTGAAGGAGTACATCCAATAGCGCTTTCTAATGTGGGTAGTGTCGATGAATTGACCTTTTTATATCGATGGTTGCAGCTGCCTATACCTGGAAATGTAAGCCAAGAAGTAAGCTGGGGAAGGCTAACGGTCCGTTCTACTGAAAGCATATTCCAGCCATGTAAGCGCCCGTCTTCAGTGCCGAGTGTATTGCATATGAAGCTACGTGATGCACTCTTTGTATTGGAAAAAAATGGCTTACAGGTTACCATAGAGGGCAACATACATGGAGTGGTATCCCAACAATTTAAAACAACTTCTAACCAGATTACTATTTTATTAAAGTGATGATAAAAAGCCTTCAACAACTGTTAGCAGGCATACCTGTAAAAAAGGTATTGGGTCCAACTAATCTACCTATACACACCCTTTGTTTTGATAGCCGTAAAGTAGTAGTTGGTGTTTGTTTTGTTGCCATAAATGGTAGCCAAGTAGATGGACATCTTTATATAGAAATGGCTATCGCAGCAGGTAGCCATGCGATTGTATGTGAGCGCCTACCTCAATCCATTCAGGCAGCGGTCACCTATATAGTGGTTGCCTCTACGCCTCATGCACTGGGGATGATGGCTGCCAACTTTTATGACCATCCTAGCAAAAAGCTAAAAGTAGTAGCGGTGACCGGTACAAATGGCAAAACGACCGTTGTGCACCTATTGTATAATATGGCAACCAAGATGGGCTACAAGGCGGGTATGCTTTCTACTATTTACAATAAAGTACTAGATCAGACCTATCCAGCTAGCCATACCACGCCAGATGCATTGCAGTTACAGTCGTTTTTACATCTTATGGTAGCAGCGGGTTGCAGCTATTGTTTTATCGAAGCAAGTTCACATGCCATCGTTCAAGAAAGACTGGCAGGTATAGATTTTACAGGTGCTATATTTACCAATATCACCCACGACCATTTGGACTACCATCCTGACTTTTTACACTATATTCAGGCTAAAAAAAAGCTATTTGATGGCTTGCCTCCTACCGCTTTTGCCTTGATGAACCAGCAAGATAGGAATAGTTCCATTCTGGTTCAGAATTGTAAGGCTAAAAGGTTCACTTTTTCTCTGCAAGATGCTGCGGATTTTAGAGCAAAAATAGTTGCCAATACACTGGATGGGTTAGAGTTAGAGATAGGCCATCAATCGGTTTGGTTCCAGTTGATGGGTGCATTCAATGCCAGTAACCTATTGGCTGCTTATGGCACTGCCCAGCTATTGGGCTTGAGTAGCTGGGAGAGTTTGGTAGCGCTTTCCGCTATTCCTCCTATTCTAGGTAGAATGAATAGGGTTTCACAACAGGTTATTATAGATTATGCCCATACACCAGATGCCATTCAAAAGGTAATCGTTGCATTGCGTGCCATGCTTCCTGTTGGCACTAGGCTGATCACCATTATGGGGTGTGGAGGCAATCGTGACCAACAAAAACGGGCTATGATTGGCAAGATTCTCTCTGAAAATAGTGACATCGCTATATTCACCAGCGATAATCCAAGAGATGAAGATCCACAAGAAATTATTCATGCTATGCAACAAGGTGTTGCTCCAGCTGCCAAAGTACTCCATATAATAAACAGGGCGATGGCTATTCGAACAGCTTGCTACATCGCGCATCCAAACGATCTTATTTTAATAGCAGGGAAAGGTCATCAATATTATGAAGAAATCCAAGGGGTCCAACACTTCTTTTGTGAAGCACAAATTGTCCAGGAAATCTTAGGCGAATAGCTATAGTTGTATGCTAGAAGTTATGGCTTTTTGTTGACCCTCTTGTGTGTGCGTTTCAATAAATGGTTGACGCGCTCAGTCAATACCTCCAAGTTCTTATGGATTTGCTCGAGATGCGCATGATTTAATTGCTGATCGATCTGCTCCTGTTTGGCATGATTACCTTCAATAAAACTAGCAAGATTGACTTTAGCTATAAGCAGCCGCATCGCTTCTATGCCTGCTTCTTTTACAACTTTGTTTCGCTCTATACCCTGGTGTAGGTTAGAACTATAAAGAGATATGATGTCACCAAAGTTAGTTATTAGATCAATTATGCCAAAACTATAAGCAATGTTATAGAATAGTTGCAGACTACCGATTAACTGCTTATTAAGTTTGGATGTATCTAGTGTAGATGTAGTGCTATATTCAATCTTACCAATTATCTTATGAAGTGTATCCAACCTTTTTGTAAGAGGCTTCAAAATATCTTTTTCTAGTTTTGTGAAAATTTTTATAGGATTATAGCCATCCTTAGACGGCTTATAGGTCATGGCCTTTTTTAGTTCACTATTATAATAGTTTTCATAATCCTCAGTATACGATCTATTGTAGATATCTGTAATAGTTGTACAAGCTTTTTTATATTGTGCTTCAGCTTCCTCGATACTCATTTTACCTTGCGCCAGACTAGTATTAAGTGCATGGAATAGGAACAATCCAACTATTTTACCCCAGTAAGGTAAAAGGTCTTGATCTAAGTAACTGAATACGCTATCCGAAAATTCTTGGGGATCCGTGTTGTGTAGATGCTTAGGGGCATATACTTGCTTTTTGCAGCAAGATTTATGCGTCATTTTATTTCCTTTTTTGTCTTGGATAGGTTCTTCTTCGACCCACATGGTTGCAACCTTGCGCATGGTCTTTTCTGTAAAATCGTTAGCAGTTTGAGCAAGCGTATCCGGTGACATACATGGATGATTACGCAGGTCTGCTAAACGCTTAGAAGCATTTTCTTGCCACAACTTTAAACAAAAAATACCGGGCAACGTACTAGAAGTATATTGAAGGTTTTGAAGCTTGGTGGCCATTTTGTTATCAATTCCAGTAGCATCAATAATGTGCGATATCTTATATCGCATAAGAGGGAGTTGTCCTTGGCTATATTCCTTCTGATGCATGTGAAAGGTATAATCCATTTTAGCAATATTATCACTAATATAATCAGCTATATGCTGCTTAATGTATGCACAACATTGATGAAAATTTTTAACAAGTGTAGCTACTTGTTTCGAGGTAATGTCAATCAAACAGGGCTGTTCATAAGCCAGTTGACCTACCGTCATTTTTTTAGGTAGATTACCCATCATATAATTTTCTAACTGGTAATTGCATCCAACAGATCCTACTAATAGACTGACCCATATAATAAAACGATAGGAATCATTTGTTTTTATAACAAAAATTAAGATAATATAAACTTCTTTTTCACATAGACATATTATAGTATAAAAATTTTATTACAAAATCAAGTTTTAAAAAAAGTTATCTATATACACATATAAATTTGTATTTAATAGAATAAAAAAATTATATGTTTGTACTTCTAAATACATTTTAGAAACCATTGGATGGTTTTTTCTATTTATACCACGCGGCTACTATTGCATACTTCTTAAAAAGCTATCTCTATGCCAGAAAGGTTAAAACACGATGGGCTAGTAAAAAAGATCCTTTCAGATCCAATAGCTGCTCAGGAGTTTCTGGACCATTATTTACCAGAATCTTGTAAATCATTGTTAGATCTAAACACGATTAAAGTAGAGAAAGAGTCTTATGTAGAGGATAATTTAAAGCAAAAATTCAGTGATTTAGTATGCTCTATCAAGATGAAGAATAGTCAGAAAGCATTCATCTACACGTTAATAGAGGCCGAGGTCAGCCCTAAGTATTGGACGGCATTTAAGTTATGGAAATATATGTTTCTATTACTTGAAAGACATAAAACAAAAGATAAATCGAAACTACCACCAATAATTCCAATCGTCGTATATCACGGTAATCAACCTTTTAGTGTACCAAGAAATCTATGGGAGTTATTCAGCCACCCAGCTCTTGCTAAAGAATTTATGGGAGGTGATTACCAATTAGTAGACTTATATGCTATGCCAGATGACCAAATCAAGAAAAAGGAACATTTGGGGATGCTTGAATATTTTATGAAGTATGTACACATGCGCGATATACTTAAATTATGGAGTGAATTTTTAGAAAGCTTTAAATCATCTATTCTACTAGATAAGGAAAAAGGTTATATTTATATAAGGAATTTTTTATGGTATACGGATCGTAAATTACCAGAAAATAAGTATCCAGATTTAGAAAAAATTATAAGGGGACACCTTCCTCAAGAAGATCAAGAAGATATTATGAGAACTATAGCACAAAAATATAGGGACGAAGGTATCCAAATAGGGCAAGAAAAAGGGAAACTAGAGGGAGAAAAAGAGAAAGCTATTTCCATAGCTAAGGCTATGATTGTAAAAGGTTACCCTATCGAGGATATTATGCTCCTTACTGGTTTATCTCATGCGCATATCCAAAGCCTTTTATAGAGTACCTAAGTAATACTCAGCCCATGGCGTCAACTTAAGGGTATTTATAAACTTTTTAAACTTTCATAGTAGGTGTCTATCAGCAGATGTTGATGGCTACTGGCTACAGCAAGCTGATCACAACGTTCATTCTCATAGTGGCCAGCATGGCCTTTAACCCAACAAAAATGAACAAGATGTTTTTGGTAGACTGCCCAAAAACGCTTCCATAGATCCGGATTCTTTTTATTTTTAAAATCTATTTTTAACCAATTTTGTAGCCATCCTTTTTCTATGGCGTTGATGACGTATTTGGAATCAGAATAGATCGTAACCGATTGGTTGGGTTGTTTTAGGGCTTCTAAGCCTATGATAACGGCTAATAGCTCCATTCGGTTGTTGGTGGTTGTCCTATAACCTTGGGAGCGTTCTTCTGTATGGCTATTGTGTTTTAAAATAATGCCATAGCCACCTGGACCTGGGTTACCTCTAGCCGATCCATCTGTATAGATATGAATCATCTAAGCAAAAATAAATGTAAGCACTAAACCGTTTTAAAACTTAAAGTCGATACCCGTTATATCCCAGTTTTCTATCACATTGATTTCTTTTTCGTAAAAGATTACTGGATTGGGCTCAATGTTTTTAAGAATGTCCCCAGGAGACCACTCCTCCTCTCCTGTGTTCAGCACCAATAGGCGCATACTATAAGACCCAGGTGGAATCATTGTAAATTGATAGCTTTTTTTATCCCGAATGGAAGCAATGCATTCATATTTCTGGTTCAGTAATTCAATAATAAAATGGGGCGTAGTGGTCTCTATACTGCCTGAAATCGTTCCGGTTTCTTCTTTTTTTCTAAGTAGATAGGTTTGGTTAATCTTTGTGTGGGTAGTTTGATCAAATGCAGTGCAAGCACCCGGTTCTATATGTAGGGTAACCATCTGTTGTATTGTTTTGATTTTGTCATCTTTTGCTTCCGTTTGCGTAACAAACTGCATGATCTCTTCTGGTGTAAAATGTTTCCGTATGGTAAGTTTGGTTTGATTTTCGTTCCATCTCCATTCGTCCTGCTTGAGTGGAATTTTCTCTTGATACTTGCATTCAAAATAAACTAAATCCTCTTTGAAGCCTTTAATCGGTTTGCTAAATAAGATGGATGCTGTAAAATCAGGCAGTATAGAAGGCAGTGCCTGTGGTGATAGGCTGTAGCTTAGCTGGGTAGGGTCTATTTTCCCTTCCTTGAAGCGAATAGCTATAGTTTCTTCTAATGCCCTATGCATAGCATCCTTAGCCATCAGCTTAACCTTGAAAGTATCGCCTTCCAGGAGGCCAAACGTGTTGTATATAGTGATTACGTTAGGGGATTGTTCTGAAACAAAGCTATAGATCTGTGGTTTGCCCTTTGTGCCTACATTTTGTAGGGGTATGAGTTGATAGCGTGTGATGGGTTTGTTCAAGATAATCTCAAACAATCCTTTTTGGGGTGTGCTACGTAGTAATTTTAAATCACGCACGTCAGCTGTTATAAGTGGAAGCACAATATCCTCTTTCGATTCGTTTAAATCAATAGGATCCTTAAAGAATCCATATTTATCCTTTTCATAATCAATTTTATAGGTATTGCTTTTACCAGTAGTAGCCCGTAGGTAGTATTTCCCTAAGCGTATGCAACCTATGGCAAAGTTACCATCTTTATCAGCTGTAGTGTAATAATCGGGTGTACCTGCTTGTTGCCATTCTTGGGGGTCTCGTTCAGCACTATACAGGTAGACGCTCACATCGCTTACGGGTCTGTTGGTTAGTAATTCTTTTATGCTTCCCTTCATGGTAATTGGATCTATAAAAGAACCTGTACTAAAAGTTAAGATCTTCGCTGTTGCCTTGGTGCCTTCATGTGTATCTTTAACTGCTTTACTAAAGTGAATGGAATAAGTAGTATCCTCTTTGAGGGGGGCATTGAGTTTAAGCTGTAGCGTTTTTCCATTTACGCTATAGCTGTAAGGCTGTTTATTTTTTGATTCCGTTAACTTGGGCATGAACAGCAAGTTATGGTGAGGGTTTTCCACATCAATATCCTTACTAAAGGTAAATCGGATGGTTTTTCCCTTAAAATTTAAGGCACCATCTTCTGGAAAAGAACGTACGAGTACGGGTGGGGTCTCATCAGGAGGGCCCCCTTCTGGATCCTGTACCGCAACACAGGAAATAATAGGTAGAAGCAATAGATAGCTGAAATGAACCAGCTGTAAAACCAGGAATCTAAGTATCATGAAGGTGTGGGCTTTAGCTAGTAACCTTCTTTCAAAACGCTATGCGCCAAGCCAGCTCCAAAAGAAGTCTAGTGGAGAATGGGGGATTCGAACCCCCGACCTTCTCGATGCCATCGAGACACTCTAGCCAACTGAGCTAATCCCCCTAAGCATAAACATCATACAACGATACCAATATTTCTTAAATAAATCAAATTTAATCTACTTTTTTAACTGTAGCAGACCTCTTCTGAAGCCTGTTTTACCCATAGCTTTCACAAGCGGGCTAGTAGTGATTTTATACTAGTGTTGGTATGTAAATAGTCTGCTATTGCTGCAATAGGCATGCGGTGTTGTGCCATAGAATCCCGTTCCCGTACGGTAACGGTTTCATCTTCTAATGTCTGGTAGTCAATGGTAATACAGTAAGGTGTGCCGATAAGATCTTGCCTGGTATAGCGTTTGCCAATGGATGGTGTCTCTTCGTAAATAAGCGGGCAATCATATTTAAGTTGATGAAACAGTGCAAGCGCTTTTTCGGCTAAGCCATCCTTTTTGACCAATGGAAAAATGGCTGCTTTAATAGGTGCCAATGGCGGTGGAAGCTTTAAATAGGTTCTGGTTGCATCTGTTGGGTGGCGCGTTTTGACTAAACCATTACTTAACAACATTAAAACCAATCGGTCAAGTCCTACCGAAGTCTCTATCACATAGGGTATGTAACTCCTTTGCCAATCAGGGTCAAAGTATTGTAGTTTCTTTTTGGCATAATCCGCATGGCTCCTTAGGTCAAAGTCTGTTCTGGAATGAATCCCCTCTACTTCTTTAAAGCCAAATGGAAAGGCATATTCGATATCCACTGCAGCCGTTGCATAATGCGCCAGTTGCTTATGGGGATGTAGGTTAATCTGTTCTGGGTTGATGCCTAAGCTGCTGTACCAGGCGGTACGGGTTGTTTGCCAATAGTCGAACCATTTTGTTTCTGTGCCAGGTTGGATAAAAAATTGCATTTCCATTTGTTCAAACTCGCGCATACGGAAGGTAAATTGACGGGCTACAATTTCATTCCGAAAGGCTTTCCCTATTTGGGCAATCCCAAAAGGGATCTTCATACGTGCTGTTTTTTGTACATTCAAAAAATTGACAAAAATACCTTGTGCCGTTTCTGGCCGCAGATAAAGCGTGGTTGCGTCATCTTGTGCACCCACTTGTGTGGAAAACATAAGATTAAACTGGCGCACAGGGGTCCAATTTACCGTCTTAGATAGCGGACATGGAATAGCAAATGTTTGCAACAGTTGATCTAACCCGGGTAGGTTACCCGTCTCTAAATAAGCCTCCATCTCGCTCATTAAAGCTTTGGCTTGCGCAGGTTGCCCTTGGGCCGCCCATTGCATGGCATATTCCTCTACAAGCGTATCAACCCGATACCGCTTTTTGGAATCCTTGTTGTCTACCATTGGGTCGGTAAATCCATCTATATGACCAGAAGCCTGCCAGGTAGTAGGGTGCATCATAATGGCCGCATCAATCCCCACAATGTTTGGATGAAGTTGGGTCATGCTTTGCCACCAAAAGTTTTGCAGATTGCGTTTGAGTGCTACGCCATAGGGACCATAATCATAAATAGATTGTAAACCATCATATATTTCGCTAGATGGGTAGATAAAACCATAGGCTTGCGCATGTGCAATCAATGCTTTAAACCTATGATTGGGGTGATCTAAAGCAGCATCCGTAGTAGCCATCTATCTGTTTGGTTAGGGTTTAAAGTTTTAAACCGCTTGCGAGCGGTCTATTGTAGCAACTTACCTTGTAAAGTAGGCGTTTTTGATGGCCTGAGCTGTTGTAGCCCAAAGCTAATCATTTTTTTAAATAAATTTAAATAGAAAATGTATGCTACAAAATAGCATGGTGCGTGTTTGGTTTATAACAACCAAGTAGATATTTTACTCAGTTATAGCTTTGATACAAATCACAACACTAGAAAAGCAAATCTTTTTTATATCAGATTTGCATCTACCCCTTCGGTCCAGTGGTGTAGCGCGTTCTTCCCATCTAGAGGATAAAGTCTTAGATTGGCTCGACTACATAAAGCCACGTACCCAAGCGCTATTTTTATTAGGAGATATCTTTGACTTTTGGTTTGAGTATACCTACCTTGTGCCTAGAGGTGCCATTCGATTCCAAGTTAAGCTTTGGGAGTTTACGCAAGCAGAGATACCAGTTTATTTCTTTTTAGGGAACCATGATGGTTGGTCCATAGATTATTTAACGCAAGAATGCGGTGTGCAGCTGTTTAGAGAACCAGCATCCATTACCATTGCCAATAAGCGGTTTTTCGTTGGGCATGGCGATACCATCCACCCTACTATGTGTTATACCCTATTGCGTAAGCTATATCATAGTGCGTGGCTCCAAGCTTTTGTGCGGGCTTTGCCGCCTAATTGGGTATATGGCGGGGTAGACCGTTATCTTAGCAAAAAAAAATGTGATAACGTTTCTTTTTGTCCCCAAAAAGACCGTATATTTGACTATTGTAAGGATAAAATAGAACCTTTTAATCACCACGAATTTTATATATTTGGTCATACACATTGTCCGTATATAAAAGCGTTCAACCATTCAAGCACTTATTGTAATCTGGGCACTTGGATCACAAATTATACATATGCTTGTTTTGATGGTATAACCCTTTCGTTGCTTAAGTTTTAAGACTACAACGCTATAGGTTATAGGGTTTGGTACTCTTATATTAAAAAACTTTAATAGATTTCTTTCGAAATGCGTTTAGGTTAAAGCCTAACGCATCAATTTGTTAGGTATAATTACATGGGAATCCGGAGTTATTTTTACATAGATATTGCGGTCGATCTAGGAACGGCTAATACGTTAATCATACACAACGATAAAATTGTTGTAGACGAACCATCTATTATCGCCATAGACCGGAACACAAATAAGATGATAGCAGTGGGGAAAGCTGCCATGCAAATGCATGAAAAAACCCATGATACGATCAAAACCATTAAACCGCTCAGAGATGGTGTTATTGCAGATTACCATGCAGCAGAGCTGATGATTCAAGGAATGATCAAGATGCTATCTAAAAAAAAGTTGTCTTTTTTTTTCCCATTCTTTAATAGAATCATCATCTGTATTCCATCTGGTACCACTGATGTGGAGAAGCGGGCGGTCCGGGATTCTGCTGCCCATACCGGTGCCAAAGAAGTCTATATGATTTATGAGCCTATTGCAGCTGCTATAGGCATAGGCGTTAAGATTGGAGAGCCTAATGGCTGTATGATTGTAGACATTGGGGGAGGCACCACAGAAATAGCGGTGATATCCTTATCTGGCATTGCATGTGATCAATCTATTAAAGTGGCAGGTAATGCTTTTAACAAAGATATATTGGACTACATGCGCAAGCAGCATAACTTAGTGATTGGAGAGCGTACGGCAGAGCAAATTAAAATAGCCATAGGAGCGGTTTGGATGGATTTAGCCGAGCCACCGGAGGATTATGCGGTACATGGCAAAGACCTTATGACCGGTATTCCAAAGATTATATCGGTCAGCTACAGGGAAATAGCCGTTGCTTTAGAGGAATCGGCTGTAAAGATTGATGAGGCAGTCCTCAAAGCACTAGAAATGGCACCACCTGAGTTGGCTTCTGATATATATAAAAATGGCATTCATTTAACAGGGGGCGGTGCCTTGTTGCGTGGTTTGGATAAGCGTTTGCATAACATCACGAAGCTTCCAGTCCATGTTGCAGCAGAACCCCTGCAAGCAGTGGTACGGGGTACGGGTACGGCATTAAAGGATATAGAGACCTATCGCAGTGTACTGATGAATTAATCGTAAGGGCCTGTTTTTACCAGTTTAATGCTTTAGTCTATGATCTGCTTGCATCTTCCTTTTGTAATCGTGGGGGCTTTTTTGGTGTTAACCCTAGTGGTGGGGATTGCTTTTAGTAGGCAGGATACTACCTTCCGGGAATATGCAGTAGGGCATAAACAATTTGCAACGGCTACTTTGGTGGCTACGGTACTGGCTACCTATTATAGTGGAGGAGGGTTGATACGCAATGTGCAGTATAGTTATAAATCGGGTCTTTACTGGATTATACTTGCTCTATTTATAAATAGTTTTAGTAGATGGATTCTTAGTCGGTTGATGGTATGTATGCGGCCATTTATGCATAACCTCTCTATTGCCGAGACGATGGGTAATGTATATGGTAGATATCCAAGGATGATTACAGCATTGGTGGCTGTTGGTAGGTCTATTGTGTGCATTACTATGCAGATTATTGCCATGGTGCACGCGGTTAGCATTTGTGTAGCGTTAGATGGTTTTAGCGCGCGTATGGTAACCATTTGTGCGGCCTTGATTCTTATTTCCTATTCTGTTTTTGGGGGCATTCGTGCCGTTACTATTACAGATATCCTACAGTTTATAACCTTTACCCTTATTATTCCATTTTTGGCTTGGCTGATGTTTAGGCAAACAGGTAAGTCTATGGTGGACATCGTTGCTTTTTTAGGAACACAAGAACGCTTTCAACTGAGTAGTCTATGCCATTTTGATACGAAACGTTTGGATATGGTTGCAATGGCACTATGTGTGCTCGTGCCTGATCTAGGGGCGCCTGAAATTATGCAAAGGGTCTATATGGCTGCTGATCCTCATCAAGCAAAAACAACCTTTTTATATGTCAGTTTGTTTAGTTTTTTGATTACTGGTTTTATACTGCTCATTGGCTTATTTATTTTTGTAGGTGGGGGAGGCGCGTTACAAAGCACAGATGTTTGGTATTATGTAACTACACATGTGCCACCCCTTTTTAAGGGGGCGTTTTGTATCAGTTTACTCGCTATGGCTATGTCTACAGCCGATTCTTGCTTAAACGCTTGTGCTGTTATCGTTAGCCATGACATTTGGGCACCTCTACAAAAGCCACAAACAATGGATGATTTGCGTAAGCTTAAAATAGCTAGATGGGCGACCCTAATTATAGGCCTATCCAGTATGTTTTTGGCTTTTTATTGCCAGGATCTATTCGCGCTGCTCATGCTCGGTTTTGCTTTTTCGCTTCCAGTCATAACTGCTCCCGCTTTGTTAGCTATTTTGGGCTTTAGGGGTACATCGCGTACAGCTTTAATAGGTATGGCCACGGGCGCAATGGCTATGGTAGTTTGGAATAAATGGGTACAGGCTAAAACAGGTATAGATGGTACCTTTGTGTGTATGTTAGCCAATGGCCTAGCCATGATGGCTGCGCATTATCTATTCAAGCAGCCGGAAGGTGCAGGTTGGAGTCGATAAGGGATCTATACAAATAGCGTACTAGCTATAACGCTACACTGCCCATTTGTATGCTGCTTGATGGATGCATAAGGTGGTTTGCACTTCCCCCTTGTTTGATTTTTAGTGGGAAATCCTTACCATGTTTTAAAGGTATTGTTGCTATTAGTTTACTAGCAATGGCTATGTCAACAGCCGATTCTGAATTGAATTCGTGTTCTATTATGGTGAGCCATGATATGTTGGAAAGTATACGAGGTGTAAAAGCAGATCCTTATCGGCATCAACTTCTTCTAGCTAAGTTAACAACACTAGTAGTTGGCCTATTGGCTATGATCGTAGCTTTTTGTTGTAAGGACCTGTTGAAATTAATGTTTTGGACACTAGATCTAGACGTTATAGTAGTTGCCCCATTTATTTTAATTGTTTTTGGTTTCCGTGGCACTTCTCGTACTGCTTTATTAGGGATGGCTACAGGTGCGTTAGCTATTTTATCTTGGAATAAGTGGGTTAAGTCTATAATAGAGGTAAATGGTGCTTTTATTTGTATGCTGATCAATATACTAGCTATGCTGGCTGCTCATTATCTATTCAAGCAGCCGAAAGGTACCGGTTGGGTTAAGCCAGATAATGATTTTCTACAAATTCAACAAGAAAATAGCCGTAAAAAGGCAGAACGCAAAGAAAGGATTAAAAATGCTTGGATCAATAGAAAAGATACTTTAGTTAAGCTAATACCGAGTCATGCGGTGCTAATATTTATAGGATTTTATGTTATCATCAGTAATTTTATGACTTATTGTATAACCCATATCATGGATCACAATTACTGGCTGATACTCCAATTCTTAGTAGGTTTTTGTTTTTTAGGATATGGGACATTTTTCTCAGCAAAGATTCAACCTATTCCAGGTTGGGTGGTTGGTCTATTTTTTATCATAGGCCTAGCTTTTTGCCTGCCTATCAATGTACTTTGGCACTGGTGGCACCGCACTAATCTTTTCTTAACCTTAGGTCTATCCCTAACGCATTTGTTGGTAACCTTGTTGGTACTACCTTTATATCTTGGTGTAAGTTTTTTAATGGCCACTCTGTTAATCGCCACATTCCTTAGTTCAATCTATTGTACAAATCCATTCGTTCTAGTGCTATCGTCATCAACTATTGCATTGCTATTGTTACTTTGTTTGGGCTTAGGCTTACTTATTTTTGGCATCTTTGTCTACCTAAAAGCCAAAACGCAGCGTTCCTATGACCAAATAACTTACCTAAAACGTAGAGAGGAGCTTAAAGAAGCACGCAAGTTAAAATCATGCCTATATAACGCATCGCTGGTTCCATCTAATAGTGATACTTCCTCTAGTTCTAAAGGTTATGGATTTATTTTAAACCAGGTAGTTGGTAAGATTGAGGAATCTATCTCCTTCTTAGATAGTAATGTTCCCCTTTACAAGCAAGACTTCCAAAGTATTATCAATAAATTTTACGATTGGATTACCTATTTTAATAGAAAAGAAAGATATAAAAATCATGCCCTACTGCAGCCTACTAAAATTACCTTCGATAGGCTGATTCGTAAGGTGGAAGTGGCATTATCCCAAGAAGTAGATGATCCACCTAGAATATTGGTAGAAAAAATAAACGATTCTAATGGAACCCTATCTGCCTATATTGTATGCGATATGAATCAAATCGTCTATCTACTTGCTCAGGCTATTCTACGCGTTGGTAATCTAGAGCACGCTAGTACAAAAATTGTTCGTATCCAACTACATGCTACTTCTTTGCAATTTGCACAAGCTGATCCTATTGATAACAGTTATCCTACTTGTATGGATTTTTTAGCTACTGGTTTGGTTATAAGTCACTCTGCTGCTTCTGCTCAGTACCTTCCTAAGGTCAAGGAGGTCTATTATGATTTAATAGATGGTATGTGTACGCGAGGTCAACAGGAAGCGCCTCCATCAATAGATCTTCAGATGCAAACTATATCCACTATTATTGGGGCACACTATGGATATTTGGAAGCTTCTACTGATCGTAAGCAACTCAGTATACTACTGGTACTGCCTAATGATGTCACAGCCATTCGTGATAAGATGACTGCTAAACTGCCTATAGATGCCTTAACCTCAGAATCTCCTGTTACGCCTAAAGAACAAGCCGATTCAATGATGGTATTAATGAAATTCCATGACTATGTCTGTAAAACTTCTTATCAAAAAGACGCTATTGATATAAAGACCATTTCTAGTTTGCTTTTATTATTGCACCAACATTTTGGCTTTAAACGGCATGCTTCAGGCCAATTGTTTTATGTACGTTCGGTGGGGATCGCTGAATACGTGGTAGAATGGGCTTTTCATTCTCCTAAGGTGATTTATGCCGCTTTGCTCTATGAATTGGTACGTTATACCTGTTTACCGCTTTCTTATATTAAAGCACATTATAATTTAGGGGTTTATGCTTTTGTATTGAATGTGGTTGGTATAGATAAACGGCAAGCCTTAGATCATCCTTCCTTATTGTATGTACAGAATCGTTTGAAGGAGGCAATCAAGGAAGATCATGTGCAGCTCTCTGTTCTTTTTATTAAATTGGCCGAACGGCTCTATGACCTGCGTCATGCCTCAGGCTATATACATCTATCAGAAGTAGTGCATATGGCCCAAGAGACCTTAGCCATAGATGTGCAAATAGCCAATACCTACTTGGGTCCAGAGATCGGATTGGCACTAGCGCAAGCTGCTAAACAGGCACTAGCGGAGTATAAACGTAAAGAGAAAACGCAACATAAACAAAAGGATCAAGATAGATAGCCCATTTTGTAGGGATTGATTTTTGGTTACTTCCTTATCAAGGAAAAAGTAGAAATAAAAATGCCTTACGAAGCAATGGCGTGAATAGATAGCTATTTGTTACTGTTTCGATACACCTGGTTCTAATGATTCCGTTCTCTTTCCAAGCCTATTGCTCGGCTATATGGAGTGAGGTACAATTTCATTGTTAACCAGTTACTCTCTTCTTAGCTAAATTCCATTTGTAGCTTGCTTTATCTATTTCCAATAGGTATCTCGTCCACTGTGTTGCTTCTATTTAGGTGGAGACAAGATTTGCTGACAAAGCGCTTCCATTTCCGGTATCCAGTTCACCATATTGTTTTGTTTAGCCCAAGGGATATAAAATGTTACCGTTTCCTGCGCAACTTTTAGTTGAGCTGTGTATTTACGTGCAGATAAAGTTCTTAGGTTATGCAACCTATCCGCTAATTTGATTTGCATCACACGGATATCCTTACATTGATGTAATGCCAGATGCCTTTCCGATCGATCTAGTTTCCGTCGATAACCCTGTGTGGTGTAATGCGTCACCATACCCACGATATGAGCTATTTCTGATCCATATAATAGTTCTATTTGATCTAGGGTAACAGCTGTATCCTCTACGGTGTCGTGCAATAAGGCCGCTAAAAGCGTTGTGGGGTTTTGGGTCACCTCTAAGGTAAGTTTCGTGACGGCCATCGGATGCGTGTAATAAGGATCACCTGATTGACGAGTAGCTATCCCATGGGCTTGCTTGATAAAAGCAAGCGTTTGCTCTATTTTTTCTTGTGTTAATGTGGTTTCTTTCACCAACAAATGGATTAGTTCCTTTTCTTGCGCTAGGCTTTCAACTGTTTCTGCTACTTCTTGGAATAAGTCTTCCATGTGGTGCCTTTTTAAGCGCATGACTTTTTTACCACATAAAGGTAATACATAAAGGAAAGTCAAGTTTTCTGCTGTCTCTGTTATTGCTGTATATCCGCCATGGGCTTGTATTATTTGCCTGCTTTCTACTTGATACAAACTATGTGTCTCTTTAGGTAAATAAGCTGCAATCACTTCATCGGTCATTACATAAGTAGGTAGCAGATTGGGCGTAGCTGTATCTGTAGAAATACAAAAAGCCAGTGCAGGGAGTAGGGGAGGGCTGAGTGGTTTGATGTTGTCTATAGCTAACTGGTTATCTTTATGGGCATGGTACGCCAATAAGGTATCTGCTATCGTTAGGGTAATGATATGGTTTGTCGCCTGTTTGCTTTGGCAAATTTCCCAAAAATTTATAGTGAAACATCGCTCAATAAGCGCAGATGCGGCTAATATATGGGTCGCTTTAGTTTGTTTTCTTACTAGTAATTGAAGCGGTTTGGATAGGTCACGAACCGTTTCATACGCTTTAAAGATCGCTGCGTCGATATCTACTTGTTGTAAAGATTGGGGATCCAAAGTCAGCGTGCGTTCTTCTTTCGCTCTCTGTAATAAGATGCGGCTCAAGGCGTAGAGCTTCTGTTTTTGTGCATCTACACATTCAATATCAGGCTCTAGTGTATCAGCTATTTCTTGTAGTATTTTGCCATTATAGGTAGGATCTAAACGATTCCAGTTGGCTTGGTTATGCATGGATGTTAAGATAATACTCCTTTCGTAGTTTCTGGTTAGTTCAATAATTTGACATTTTAGTTGGATTTTGCGTCTTGCATAGTGATAGGTTAGACAACTGATCAGGGAAACGCATGTGATGGTTACGGCGCTTACCCATTCTAGTGTAGTAACTGCTCTATCTAACCAGATGACCTGAAGCGGTAAACCAGCTATCATCCACCTATTGATAGCCAGTACTATCGCCAACATCATAAGCACTATAGGTAAGGGCAGTAATAGGCTACTTAAAGCAATATTGGCGATGATGAGTGCACAGGATATAGGGGCAAAATGACTGAGTGTAGCAAATGTAAAAGCTGAAACAAATAAAACTATATAAAGTAAGATAGGCCATAGTCCATCTAAAAAAGCATGGCTCCCTTTGTGATAGTTATGCCAAGCAGGATAGAAAGTAATTAATGTGCCTATAGCCATAATGGCTATATACCAATAGATATACAGGTACAGATAGGTTTTTTGTATATACAAAAGGGATATAGAACTATAGATAATCAGGTAAATACCAAATGCAATAAAAGTAGAAGTATGCTTAGGGAAGATGCTAGACCAATAATATTTTGTAAAAATAGATTGGATATATTTTATTTTTCTTAACCACCAACGCTTAATTTCTTGATTTTGTAGTTGTACGGGACTATCATCTAAAATATTTACCCAACCTGTGTGTGCCCTTTTAGGTAGGAGGTAGTGTAAGATGAACAATATAAAAGTATTTGTTATCACAGATTTAAATATGTCATGTTGCTCTATAACTTCTCCTTTTATAAAGATGGTATAGGCGGTTAGTGTGGTATTAAGCCCCATAGTGCATAAGACCGTAGCCGCACGAGGTCTAAACCCAAAGCAAGCTATAATAAATGGAACGGTAATAGCAGAAGTATAAAATAATGCTGCTTTGTTTAGAAGTTGGATAATGCTTGTCGTATAAAGCGCAGTGATCAGACTCAATAGGCCTATGGTTGCAGCGGTAATACGTGCTGTTTTAAGAGATGCTTTACGAAGTGCGCTAAATTTTTTAAATAAGAAAGGAAATAGGTCATTGGTACATAAAACAGATGCAATATGTAAGTCAGAGTCAGCAGTGGACATTAATAAAGCAATAATGGATGATACCAGAAACCCTTTGATACCCAGAAAGTAATCGAGGTCTATAATATAGTCTATGACCTGTTGCCCTGGAGGTAGGATGTGCCCACCTATATGTAGCATAATGGCAACCATACAGGCTAGTATAGAAAATAGGATACGTATGGCCGCAGTATTGCAAAAGACCTTGGTGGCATGTTGCACGGAGGTAGACATATACATACGTTGAATAAGTGATGGATTAATGGGAAATAACATTAAAGTTGCATAACTGCTTAGGGTCTGGCCAATATTATGCCATGTAAAGACCTTTATGGGATTAAACTTTGGTATTTGTATTAATGCTTTCCACGCATCCCATGGATGTGAGGTGTGGTATAGAAGGACAAGAATAATAACTGGCAGACAAATGAAAAACAAAAAAAACTGGTATACATCTGTAAATGTTACCGACTTAGCGCCTCCAAATGAGGCATAAACAATCACAATACAAGATAAAATGATTCCCCATAGCATAGACCCATTTTTTATGGTAGGGAAGACAATAGGTGCTATACTTAAACCTACTTTAAACTGAATGGCCACGATCGCAATGGCCATAAGTACGCCAAAAAGTGCTGTAATGATGCGAATAGCTTGGCCATACAACATACCCATTGATTCAGCTATAGAAAGATGGCCTATAAAGGATTTCATTCTGACAATCATCAGGCGAGCAGTTATATAAAAACCTATAGGAAAAACTAAATCCCTCATTAATGTGTACAAGCCCTTATGATAGTGGGCATTTAGCCTAGTAGTTAAAAACCCACCTCCATAAACAGTAGCTATTAAAGAAGCCGTTAGCACAAACGTAGACATCTGTCTATTCCCTACCGCGTAGTCTTTAAAGGTCGTAACCCCTTTGCTACCATATAGCCCAACAGCCAGTATGGTCGTCAAGCATACCGTTATAATGATCCAATCAACATACATGGTTTCTACCTAATATTATGTTTGCGCAATAAATTTTATTAGCCTAATTACCTTTTGACTTTGAATAATATAAGTATTATAACTTTTTTCTGTAAAATATAAAGTATATTGTAGCTACACATTTAGTAGCGTTTTATTGTAAGCATTACAAGAAATAATGTACAGAACTCAAGGGGCCATGAATATTTTTTGCCTTTTTAACGTTTGATTTTATGGTATGCTTTCATATGTCTCTTGTAATCATAGGGGCTTTTTTGTTGTTGACTTTGGCAGTAGGTATCTACTTTAGTAGAAAAAAAACCTCTTTTAGAGAACATGCTGTGGGGAATAAGCAATTCGCTACGGCTACTTTAGTGGCTACGGTGTTGGCTACTGCTTATAGTGGAGGGGGGTTACTACGTACGGTAGAGTGTGTCTATAATCTGGGTCTGTGGTGGATAGCCATTACCCTTATAACATGCTTAGATGCCTACCTTATTAGTAAACTAGCGTTACGTATGGGGCCATTTATGAATCACCTTTCTATGGCAGAAACGATAGGGTCCATTTATGGTAAATATCCAAGGATTATGGTTGCGTTGGTTAGTGTTTGTGGTGCTATAATTGCAATTACTATGCAAATCACTGCAATGTCCAAGGCTATTACCATGTGTATAGATACCGTTAACCCTAACATAGCTGCTATGATTTCTACCTTAGTGCTTATTTTTTACTCCACTTTTGGGGGTGTTCGTGCGGTGACCTATACAGATGTATTGCAGTTTATAACCTTTTCCATTATTATTCCTTTACTAGCTTGGTTTATGTTTATTAAAACAGGCAAGTCAACTGTAGAAATTGTTTCGTTTCTAGGGGGGTATACTACTAAATTTCAATTTAGTAGCTTGTTTGGTTGTGGTAAGAAGCTCATAAGCATGGTGTTATTGATTCTCTCTTTTTTGATAGGTCGTATGTACCCATCTATCATACAACGTGTGTACATGGCTTCTGGTCCAATCCAGGCGCAAAAAGTGTTTGCGCATGTCACGATCTGTAGCGTTGCTATATGGAGTTTTATAATCTTGGTGGGTATATTCGTTTTTGTAGGCGCACCGGGCTTATCAGGTCCAGAAATTTGGACATATATAGTAAACAATGTGCCGCTTGTCTTTAAAGCTTTGCTTGCGGTTAGTTTGTTGGCTATGGCGATGTCTACAGCTGATTCTAACTTAAACGCCTCTGCGGTTATGTCTATTCATGATCTCCTAGGTCATATACCGGTTTCTAAAAATATAGCTCAGGTTAACCAACTGAGGTTAGCTAAATGGGCTACGTTAGTCATAGGCTTATTGGCGATGATACTAGCTTTTTATTGTAATGATTTACTTAAACTGATGTATTGGGCCCTTAATTGCTATGTGCCCATAGTGATCGCTCCTTTTGTATTGGCCGTTTTTGGCTTTCGAGGCAGTTCCCGTACCGCTTTAATTGGTATGGCTGCAGGTGTACTGACTATGCTATCTTGGAACGAGTGGGTAGAACCTATCACATCCATGGATGGCTCCTTTATTGCTATGTTGGTCAATGCCCTGTTCATGATGGTTGTCCACTATCTATTCAAACAGCCGGAAGGTTCCGGTTGGGTGCCGCCCCAGCGGGATGATATGGTGCATCAAATGAAGCAAGAAACGGCCCGTAAGCAAGCAGAGCGCAAAGAAACCATTCAAAATGCTTGGACAAATAAAAAAGATACTTTGGCTAAGCTGCAGCCCAGCCGTGTTACGCTAACCAGTCTAGGCCTCTATGTAGTGATCATTAATGTGCTGACCTACTTTATAGGCGCTATTACCGATCATAGTGGTTGGCTAATTGCACAACTCTTGGTAGGTGTTTGTTTTTTAGGGTATAGCACCTTTACAGAAAAGATATCCATTCCGCGTTGGGTAATGGGTTTATTTTGTGTGCTTGGTTTGTCTTTTTGCCTGCCTATCAATGTACTTTGGCACTGGTGGCATGGTACCAATCTGCTCTTAACCCTAGGTATATCTTTGGCCCATTTGTCGGTCACCTTGTTGGTGCTTCCGCTTTATCTAAGTGTAAGTTTTTTAGTAGCTACCCTATGCATAGTGGCCTATCTTAGTCCTACCTACTGTACCAAGACACTGGTACTATCGCCATCATCTATTGTGTTGCTGTTGTTGCTCTGTTTGGGCGTGGGCTTGCTTATTTTTAGCATTTTTGTTTACCTAAAGGCCAAGAATAATCGTTACTTTGACCAAGTCATTTACCTAAAGGGTAGAGAAAGGTTTAGCACATTGCATAATTTCAAGGCAGCGCTGTATGACGCAGCTATGGCTCCTGGCTTGCGTGTACCGCAAGGACAGGGCTCTATTTTAGCGCAAGTAGTAGGTAAAGTGGAGGAATCGATCTCTTTTTTAGATAGTTATATGCCCCTTTATAAGCAAGATTTTCAAAGTATTATCAATAAGCTCTATGATTGGGTAGCCTATTTTAATAAAAGAGAAAAGGCCAAAAACCATGCATTGCTACAGCCTATTAAAATTACTTTAGATAAGTTGATTCGTCAGGTAGAGGTTACTTTGTCCCAAGAGGTCTCCCACCCGCCTAGGCTATTTGTAGCGCCCTCTAGTGAGACGCCATGCACCCATATTGTATGTGATATCCATCAAGTTGTTTACTTATTGGTGCAAAGCATTTTACGGGTTAGTGGTCAGTTAGATGGTTCCAGTCTACCAGTTGTACGCATACACTTCCATCCCACTTCTTTACAATTCAAACAGGCGGAGCCTATTGATGAGCGTGCACCTTCGGTGCTGCTTTTTCAGGCGATTGGGTTAGTCATAAGTAATGATCAGGCCACTCCAGCTTCATTGCTCAAGGTTAAGCCTTTATACGATGATAGGCTGGGTGTGATCGGCCCTGAGGGGAAGCAGGTAGTACCACCATCTATAGATCTTCGGCAAGACACGATAGTCAGTATGGTAGATGCCCATTATGGCTATTTGGAATACCCTGCTGATGGTAGTCAAGCAGCTATGCTGCTGGTGTTGCCTATTGATGTGGCCCATATTCGTGATAAAATGACTACTAAGCTTCCTTTAGACTGCTTAACCTCAGACGCTCCTGTTACGCCTAAGGAGCAAGCCGATTCGATGATGGCCTTAATGCAGTTTCATGATTATATCTGTCAATCTGCTCATTCAAATGATCCTGTAGATATAGGTACAATTTCAGGTTTGCTTTTATTGTTGCGGCAACATTTTGGCTTTAAGCGCCATGCTTCGGGCCAATTGTTTTACGTGCGGGCGGTAGGTATTGCCACATTAGTGGTAGATTGGGTTTTTCATTCACCTAAGGTGATTTATGCCGCTTTGCTTTATGAATTGGTTCGGCATACTTGTTTGCCACTTTCTTATATCAAGCAACATTATAATTTAGGGGTCTATGCCTTTGTATTGAATGTAGTAGGCATAGATAAACGCCAAAGCTTGGATCATCCTTCCTTGCTGTATGTACAAAATCGGTTGAAAGCAGCGATTAAGGAAGACCATGTACAGCTTTCTGTTCTTTTTATTAAACTAGCTGAACGGCTCTATGACTTGCGTCATGCATCAGGCTATGTGCATCTAGCAGAGGTGCAGCATATGGCGCAAGAAACCTTGTCCATAGATGTCCAAATAGCCCATACATACTTAGGCTCAGAGGTAGGCACCACGTTGGAACAAGCCGCTAAACAGGCATTAGCGGTTTGTCAAAGTAAGCGGAAACAATCCTATACCAAAAAGGATAAAGATAGATAGTGTCTATGCAGCGGAGTGGTTTTTAAGTGATAATACGTTGCAACTGCTGGAAGAGATTTAGTTTTTGTTGCCTCCAAGTTAGGTATCAAGAGAGGACCTCTTCTAGGAATTTGTTACCTCTTTCCGATTGCGTAAAATGTGAGTTTTGACGATATACCACGTAATGTCTGATTTGTCTCTCAGCTAAGTTATTGGTCAATGAAATCTGTCTCTAATTAATTTTAATTTATTTTATGGCTTTAAAACTATACCATACGGAAAATAAAATAAAAGTATGTCCGATTTTTTAGGCCATTATGTTGCGAATCACACAACTAAATATTCCATTCACTTTACAGATACCTTTTTCTTTTCCAAGCTATTTTTTTAACTTGCGTGCGGCAGATTCAGGTATGCGTTGCTAGCCTATGTTTTTACTTTATTATTTTGACCATGCCCCATCCATTACCATCTTCTGGCACGCACACATGGGCAAGTAGCCATTTACAAGTAGCTACTGAAGTGGTACATGCTGGTGTATCTCCAGAATCCCATACAGGTGCTATCCTTACGCCTATTTTTCAATCATCCGTATTTGTACAGGAGTCCATTGAAACCTATTTAGCCAAGGGCCATTCTTATTCTGGGTCAAGAAACCCTACTGTTTCAGTGCTTGAAGAAAAGATTGCTACGCTGGAAAAAGCACAAGTTGCCTATTGCTTTGGTTCAGGCATGGCAGCCATTGTTACTACCATGGCCACTTTTTTACGCCATGGGGACCATTGTATACTCTCAAACGGTTGTTATGCCACTACACAAGAAGTGGCACGTGACCTTTTTGGCCAACTTGGCGTAACTTTTTCTTTTGTAGACTTTTCCAGTCTAGTAGAAATAGAGGCAGCCATACAACCCAATACGAAAGTACTTTTTTCAGAATATCCGACCAACCCAACACTTACTTTAACCGATTTAGTTGCGGTTAGTGCATTGGCCCATCAAGTAGGTGCCAAACATGTGTGCGATAGTACCCTCGCCTCACCTATGGTGATTTGTCCGTTGAGCTTTGGTGCAGATATAGTGATTCAATCTACTACTAAATACTACGATGGGCATAATATGACCATCGGTGGTGCCGTAGCATGTGCATCTGAAGAAAATGGGCCTCAAATTTTTGCTTATAGAAACAGACATGGGAGTATCATGAGCCCTATGGTTGCCTTTTTGACTTTGCAATCCACTAAAACCATGCACTTACGCATACGAGAACAGTCTAGCAATGCAACACAGATTGCTGCATTTTTAGCAGATCATCCTAAGGTAGATAAAGTAGGGTATCCAGGATTGTTGGATTTCCCACAAAAAGCATTGGCAGATAGGCAACATAGTAATGGCCTGCATGGTGGTATGTTATACTTTATACTCAAAGGAGGCGCCGATGCGAGTAGTAAATTTATGCAAGCGCTGTGTCGTCCATGGAGTTTTGGCGCCAATTTAGGTGGTGTAGAGAGTTTAATTTCCTATCCTCCTGTGATGTCTAATGGGACAATGGATGCTACACAGCTTCAAGCCATTGGCATAAGCGAAGGGTTTGTACGTGTATCTTGTGGTATTGAAGATGCACAAGACCTTATCGATGCCCTGGAAGCTACTTTGCGTACATGCTAATGGGCGTTTCTCTGTTTTAATGTATCTTTTCACATTACTGGTTAATGGATGCATTTTATTCCACTTTTTTCTTGATAAAAAAGTGGACAAAAAACCACTGCGCTGAATACATACGTTTTAATGTAGTAAACTAAACGCCCCACCAGCTGAACCGATGAGTAAGCGTTGGATGGTTGCATCCTTAGGGATGTGTTGTTGCTATATCCGAAATGTATTGTACGTTACCTAAACGTATATCAAGTTGGTTGGCCAGCTTTAAAATAAGGGGTATTACATTATTCTTACACGCATGTTCTATACTGCTTTCCGTGGTATCCAAATGGAAGGTAAACATAATGACCAATCCGTTCTGGTTCATTTTATCTAGGTAGATGTTTGTTCTTTCTGGTTGTACCAATGGTTGTGATTCGGCAATGGTACGTAATCCCTTTATAAACCTTGGTAACACTTCTAAAGAGATCGTATAATTTAGTGGTACTTCTAAAGAGACCATGCGCGAAGTTCTTTTCCCAAAGTTATCAATATAGGCATCCGCTAATTTTGCATTGGGGATGTACACTAAAGAACCTTCTTTTGTACGTAATAAGGTAGAACGTAAACCCACTTCTTCTACTTTGCCGCGGATGCCTCCAGAAACAATCTCATCCCCTACACTAAAAGGCCGATCCATCGTAATCATCAATGATCCAAATAGATTCTTAATGGTATCTTGACAAGCCAAACCCAGACCCAGTGTACTAAAAGAAAGTGCCTTCACTAAAGAGCCTGTTGCAAATCCAAGGTTGTCAATCGTTTGTACCAAACCCACAATCCCTACGATAATTTTAGCCGTTATGCTAAAAAGAGGCAATATATGGATCATAAATTTATTGTGTTTCTTAGCAATTTTGATTCTATATTGCATTAAATTAACACATTCATACGCCAAACACATCCATAAAAAGGAAGTGGTGGCCTCTATGACCCGATTGATAAAAGAGGTTAAGGATTCAGACTGGAACATCGTTAAGCCACTTTTTAAGAAGTAGATGCTAATCACCAGCATGAGTAACCGCTCTATAGCAAATGATTTTTTACTACCTATAAACTTATATACCATAAGTTTTAAAAAGTAGGGCATAATTTTATAGGTCAGCCAAATAATAATGGCCAAACCGATCAACATGATATATTGCCAAATGGTAAGGTTTAATATCTGTTTTTTACAAAATGCTTCGGGTAAAAAGTGATACAAAATCGTGTGTAAGCGATCCGCTACTTCATATTCCCTTATAAAATCTAGTGTTTCTTTACTGTAACGCCATTGTTCACCCTCTTTGATTAAGTAAACTTTTGGTAGCTTTTTAGATAAAATAAATCTATTTTCATTTATCGTTGGATCCATATAGTTCGGATCTTTCGGTATGGTTTCAATATTGATACCCTTAAGCGTTAGTAACCTTTTTAACTTAATCGCCATTTCTTTGCTTTGTTGGGTTTCGCCATGTGGAAATACAATCCCTACATGCGCAGCAGCTTTATTGCCCGGATTTAAAAGCATAAAATGGGTATATACGGTATCATATGGGGAGCTTAAATTTACTTTAGGATCATTTACGCGCTTATTATTGGCTTGTAAGGTAACCGGTGCGAGCATGTAGCTAAATGCCAAGCAAACAAGGTATGGTACCTGCTTGATCCGTACAAAATAGGGGGTCATTTTGTTTATACAAAATCGATAGAGGCTATTCATAGGTATACATATTTAATGTTAATTGGATATAGATTATTTGCCCGCTAAATTAAGCTATATCTTGCGTTTTGCACAAAAGATGGGTGTTTAAAATTTTGGAAATCACAATTATGGCCATTAATTTTTTATCCTTTATCCTTTTTGCAGATTGGTAGGTGCGGGTGCTCTTCTTACGGAACGCTATATGGGGCTATTCAGGTTTCACCTGATGAAATTGCTTGAGCAATATGATAGATAAAATGGATAGACAACAGGCTAATCACGTTTTGCAAGATCGTTATGGTTTTGATTATGTGGAAGTGTTAGGAGCAAGGACCCACAATTTAAAAAATATTGATGTAGTTTTCCCACGCAATCAATTGGTTATCATTACAGGTGTCAGTGGCAGTGGGAAATCATCTTTGGCTTTTGATACCATCAATGCAGAGGGGCAAAGGCGGTATAGAGAAAGTTTTAGTGCCTATGCACGGGGATTTTTAGGTAGTTTAACCAGACCGGAAGTAGATAAAATCAATGGATTAAGTCCGGTTATTGCCATTGAGCAGAAAACAACCAATCGCAATATACGTTCTACGGTCGGGACTACTACAGAAATCTATGATTTTATGCGTTTGCTTTTTGCACGCGTAGCAGATGCCTATGCCCACACTACAGGTAATAGAATGGTCACACAGGATGAGGAACAGATTCTTGCCCATCTATTACGTGCTTTCTCTAAGCAAAGGGTTACCCTCATGGCGCCTGTTATTAGAGGTAGAAAAGGCCATCATGAAGCACTACTCAAACGTATTATGAAACTCGGTTTCAATAAGGTTAGAGTGAATGGCACCATTATAGAATTGACCGATAGCTTAAAGCTGGCCCGCCATAAAAAACATGATGTTGCCTTGATTATAGATCATGTTTTAATAGACCTAAAAGCATTGGATCGTATTAAAAACGCACTACAATTGGCGCTACAATATGGAAAAGGGACCCTATTAGTAGTAGATCCTGCGCAAAAAGATTACTATTTTTCCACCCATTTAATGGATGAAGAGACAGGGCTTGCCTATGATGCACCAGAACCAAGCCTTTTTTCTTTTAATACGCCTTATGGCGCTTGTCCCATCTGCGACGGATTAGGTGAAATTACCCATGTAGACATAGATACGGTTATTCCAGATAAAAGTATAAGCATTAAAAATGGGGCCATTTTACCATTAGGGCCCTATAAGACATCATTATTGTTTAAAAAAATAGAAGCCTTATTAAGGTTTTTCCAATGCAAAATAACCGATCCAGTTGAAATACTACCTCCAGCTGTATTGAACTTGTTGTTATTTGGCAATGTTATACCTTATCGTTCTGTGCTTATTGCCGATTGCGTCGAGCCCTTTGAGGGCATTATCGCTGTGCTCATCAAACAACAAGAACGAGAGATGGCTGCACGAAATGGTAGTATAGAAGAGGGGTTTGTTTACACAACTATATGTCCAGATTGCCAAGGTACTAGATTAAACCCAATAGCTAGGTCTTTTAAGATTCAAGACAAAAGTATTACGGATTTGGTCGCAATGGACTTAGATGCACTCAAACAATGGTTTGCTACCTTATCCACTTTATTAACAGAAAAACAGCAAATCATTGCCCATGAGATTATAAAAGAAATTGCCAAAAGACTACAATTTTTAATTGATGTTGGCTTGCATTACCTACATCTTAATAGAAGTATAAGTAGCTTATCCGGCGGGGAAGCACAACGTATTAGGCTGGCTACACAAATAGGTACCCAGCTACTGGGTGTCCTTTACATTCTTGATGAACCAAGTATTGGCTTGCATCAACGCGATAATAGCCGTTTGATTGGTGCCTTAAAAGCGCTTAGAGATATCGGTAATACAATATTGGTCGTAGAGCATGATAAAGAAATCATGTTGGCAGCAGACTATCTGATTGAAATAGGACCGCAGGCTGGTCTTTATGGGGGAGAAGTAGTTGCAGCAGGTCCCTTAAACGCGTTTTTGGCACAACCCAGCGCTACAGCTGCATTTTTAACCGATAAAAGGCATGAGCGGTTCAATCGCAAACCAGGAAATGGTAAAACCCTAACCATTAGCGGCTGTAGGGGCAATAATTTAAAAAATGTAACCTTAACCCTTCCATTGGGTCTAATGATTTGTGTAACAGGGGTATCAGGAAGTGGTAAGTCTTCGCTGATTCGTAAAACCCTCTTGCCTATTCTTAAAAAACACCTTTATAACAGCCGCATCATTGCCCTACCCTATACAGAAGCACTTGGCTTAACACACATCAATAAGGTGATAGAGGTCAGTCAATTACCTATAGGCAGAACCCCTCGCTCTAACCCTAGTACCTATACCGGTATGTTTACAGATATACGTAGCTTTTTTTCGATTTTGCCAGAGGCTAAAATTAGAGGCTATAAGCCAGGTCGATTCTCTTTTAATCTAAAAGAAGGCCGGTGTAATACTTGTGAGGGCGCTGGTATTCAACGCATCGAAATGGGTTTTCTGCCAGAGGTATATGTAACGTGTGATAACTGTAAAGGCAAACGATATAGCCGTGAAACATTAGAGATACAATATAAAGGCAAATCTATTGCGGATGTCTTAGATATGACCGTATCCAATGCGATTCCTTTTTTTGAAAGCCATCCATCTATATTGGCTAAACTCCGTACCTTAGAACAAGTAGGCCTAGGGTACATTACCCTGGGGCAACATGCCACTACCTTATCAGGTGGAGAAGCACAGCGGGTCAAGTTGGCCACAGAGTTGGCCAAAAAGAGTACGGGAGATACCCTGTATATCTTAGATGAACCCAGTACTGGCCTGCACTTTCAAGATATTCTAGCGCTATTATCTGTGTTAAAAAAGTTAGTCGACCAAGGCAATACGGTACTGATTATAGAGCACAATATGGATATTATAAAGGTAGCAGACTATGTGATTGATATTGGTCCAGATGGTGGGCGAGAGGGGGGGTATCTAATTGCACAAGGTACTCCAGAAGCTGTGGCCAAGGTACCAGAGAGCTATACGGGCCATTGCTTACAAAAAGAATTATATTTGTAAAATATCGGCACCAAGGAGTCGGATGTACTTTTTTGTTCACCTCTGTGCTGCATGACAGGCTATGGTTCTGTCGTGCTATCTGTCTACTTTTTTGTAACAAGTCCGCGCTATGGGTGGCTCATGTAAAACTATTTTCAGCATGGTGTTCTTTTGTTATTAAATACAGTTGCAATGCGTTATTTATTTCAGGCTATTTGTTTCTATTTTCAAGGTCTTTTCAAGAAAATTTATCTATACCTTACCCTTGTTATCCTTGGTACTTTGGGCATAATACCGCTCCAGGCAAAATCAAAAAGTAAAGGCAACTTACTTAGTATAGCGCATCACCAAGAGACGGTTCCTAGGCAAACAAAGCGCAAGCCAAAGTACATGGTTAAGCCTGGTAAAAGGAAAAGCAGTCAACAGGATGTTTTTGTAAAGGAGCAAATGAATGAATTGTTTCGGTCTACTATCCAACTCTTCGTATCAACTGGCTTAATTTTTGGCTTGCATCAGTTATGCAGCAAGCCTTTTGACTTATCTACTTTAGTGGCGCCGCTCATAGGCAATCTTGCTGCCGATCCACTTGAAGCTATAGGACGTTCTTCTGCCATGTTGTTTTTTCCATTTTTATCCAAACCTAGACTCAATCAAGCAATAGACTTAAAAAGGCAGTATGCAGCAAGGAAGCACACGTTTTCGGCAACTATGCAGAGTTTTATAGAACAGACCTTAAATCGGCATATCTGGGCTATACAACGATTTGACTATTGTAACGATAAATATGTAGAAGTAATCCAAGAGGTATTGCAATTTCCTATAGGACCTAAGCAAATTGTGCCTAATACAGTGGTTATAAACTAATTTATGCGCAACTATCCAGAAGCGGTTCGTCTGGCTATTGGTGCATTTGTTGCCACTATAGTTGAGGATGCCAAAAGCAGTCTATTAACTAAAAAAGCAACCCCGATTATGTTTGTAGGGCCACCTGGAACTGGCAAAACCTATTTGGCCAAGCAATTGGCCAGCTTGTTGCAGCTACCTGTGCAATGTATGGATATATCTAGGTATAAGCGCGTACATGGCACTGGATTTGATTCCTCTAATCCTGAAAAAGGAGTCATAGCAGAAGCACTGATAGGCGCGTCTAGTCAAGCACAGAACTGGTCTAATAAAATACTCGTATTAGATGAAATAGAATAAAGCCCTAGCCATGGATAACAATGGAAAATTTGTAGCCAGCAATGGATCAGACATATATAATCTGTTGCATACCCTTTTAGAAGCACAAGAAGTAGCAGTGCCGTTGTCTCGTTATGACCATGCATGCCCTGATATCTCTCAGCTAAAAATTGTTTTGATTGCCAATAAAACCTTTACAGAAACCTTGACAGCAGATAAGGCAGCAGCCTTAGAAAGCCGTATAAAAGTCATTCATTTTGATGAAGGTTTCACCCCTGCAAGGAAGTGCGCGATTGCAACGACTTATGTGGATGAGCTACTGACTAAAAAAGGTATAGATCGATCGCAATTCGATCAAAATGTAATAGATGCCATTGTAGCAGAAGATAGCCGTATAGGTTTGAAAGGAGTACGTGTTTTGCTTAATGTGATTGATCAATACATAGACCTATTAAAATATCAAAAGTTGATTCATGAAATTTCAGGTATACAAACGACTACTTTTGATGTAAAACAAGCCTATGCACCTTATCATCTTCAAGCAGGCCCATGCGCTGACTTAAATGATACAAAACTGGCTCCTAAAAAAAGCGTGAGCAAATAGCGAGTATCTGTTCACGATACTGGTTAATAATGAGTTTTATCCTACTTTTTTCTTGATAAAAAAGTGGACAAAAAATCAAGCCCTCGGTAAACAGCCGCTGAAAGTGCCATCTTACAGATGGAAAAACAGAAAGCGCCCACTGCGTGGGCTTTAAAGGAAACTGTTTTTCCTAATCATCTGTAAAATGCCACTTTCTACACCGCGCCTTTTTAAAGGGGCGTTGTTCTTTGAACGCAAAAAACCACTGCGCTGAACACATACAATAGTGATGACCGGTCTCATACAGGCTAGGCCATTGTAGGCATTCTTATCCGTTTGATTCATTTGTTTGCTATGGTTTTAACGCGTAAATTTATTACCTATTTTATATTCGTTTACACTACTCTAGTCAAGATTTGGGCCTATTAAGCCATAGGCTGGGCGTGCAGCGGTTTCATTGTATTTTCTACATGTTGGTTTCTTTATCGGTTTTTTTTGTCCTATTGAAATACCTCCGAAAAGTTTGCATGCTCTTTGGGTTATTGGGGGTGTTATCTTGTAAAGACTTTAAAAGTTGGGAAAGTAAATATGGGAATCAGGTAAAAATTGCATTTGCGCCAGCAAAGGACAAACGGGTCCCAGGAGCCTTAGCAGACTTGCAGAGCGAACTGCTTTCGGAATTAACTTTTTATAAGTTGTCTCCGCTCCTTACAAAGGATAGTCCACCCTTTTTGCTAAAAGATGGTTTATCTATATCACTTGACCCCAATGCCGATGCAGTCAGTTTTGAGCTAATAGATGAAAATAGGTGCTACTACTTCCAAGTTACCATTTGCTATGAACGTATGGTCTCCCTGATTTCTACTGAAGCTGGAGGGCTTCAAGTACAATATACTATTCAGGAGGTGCAATGTAATAAAAAAGATTTCTTCAAGAAAATTACTATAGACGGTCCAGTGCCATTGCAAGCAGAGAAAGAGAAACCCAATGTTACGTTATATTATTAAGTCAATAGGTTATATGGTGTTGTCTGTTGTGCTCCCTCAGTGTGTAGTGGCCAATGTCCAACTATCCAACCATAGGATTTGGCCTACTACTTGGTACCTTGGCATAGATGTAGCCAAAACTTGTGTGGGTTGGTACCAAAAAACAGGCCCTGCCTATGAAATACATAGTTCTATTGATTTTTATCCCATCTTATTAGATGTAGACTATGGCTTGGGCCAAATTCAGCGGGATGGCAGGCCACATAATGGCTCCTTTGCATCTGCGCGTGGTCAATATTTTAGGGTAGGCTTAGGGTATAATTTTTTAACACCTACTGCCCATCACAATCAATTTTTTATAGGATTACGTTATGCTAGAAGTTTTTTTGATTTTCAACTAAAAAGTAATAAGTTACAATGCAACCACCCGTCCAATAAAGCTTGTTCGCCTCAACGATGTATAGCACCTATAGCTTTGCGACATAGCAAAGATGCTGCAATAGTGCATTGGTGGGAGGTGGTGGCAGGCGGAAAGGTATACCTGATGCGTGCCCTATCTATCGGTTGTACGGTGCGTTATAAGTTCAGCAAAAAAATAGAAAATAAGTTATGTGCTTTGCCATTTGATATCCCAGGTTTTGGTTTAGCAGAATTTGACCATGCTTTTGGTTATAGTTTGTATGTTTTGTTGCGTATTCCACTGCAGCAGAACAAGCAGCCTTCTGGCGGGAATGTTGCGCAAAAAAGCGTAAGTTAAGTCTATTTTAATCTTGTAAACCGTATATGACACATTATAGTAGCATGAAACGATATGTAAAATACCTTTTAGTATTGTTTCTGGTAATCTTTGCAGATCAAGGATGCAAACTTTGGGTCCATAACCATATGGAATTAGGGCCAGATTACCATATAAAAATATTAGGAAACCTATTTAAGTTGACCTATGTGCTAAACTATGGCATGGCTTTTGGGTTACAATTTGGTTTTAAGTATGGAAAGTTGCTGATTACCTGTGTGCGTCTTTTTGCTTCGCTCTATATTATGCTTTATATCGTTCGGTCATTGGCTCAGTCAACCCCTACTGTATGGATTTGGGGCTGGGTCCTGCTTTTAGGAGGTGCTATTGGCAATACCATAGATAGTATTTTTTATGGTGTTTATTTAAATAATGCACCTGATATAGCGCCTATGCAATGGTTCCATGGGCAAGTCATTGATATGCTCCATCTTGATTTTTGGTCTGGTGTACTGCCCCACTGGGTACCTATTTGTGGAGGGCAAGAGATCGGTCTGTTGCCTATTTTCAATATAGCAGATCTGGCTATTTTTCTCGGACTATTGTTGATGTTTTGTTCTTTTCATGCATTGGTACCATCGAACAAAAAAAGTCAAGTAACGGATTATACCGTATAAAAGTTTATATATATGCAACGGTTTATAAAATATTTTTCTATTGTATTGTTTATTGTTTTGGCAGATCAAGCCTCTAAGCTTTGGGTGTACAACCATATGGAAATGGGGACAGATGGGCACATTAATCTTTTGGGAAATATTTTTAAGCTTACCTATACCTTAAATCCTGGAATGGCATTTAGCATCCATCTAGGTTTTAAATATGGTAAGTTATTGATTACCACCTTCCGTGTTTTGGCTTCTTTATATATTTTTTGGCACATCATTCAATCCATCAGACGCCATACACCTGTTGCTTGGATCTGCGGATGGGCTTTGGTGTTAGGAGGTGCTATTGGCAATAGCATAGATAGTATTTTTTATGGTGTCTATCTGAATAATGCACCTACTGATGCACCTATGAAATGGTTCTACGGACAGGTCATTGATATGCTACACATTGACCTTTGGTCTGGTGTGATGCCTAGTTGGCTACCTATTTGGGGCGGGTACTATATATATTGCCTACCTATTTTTAACATAGCTGATGTAGCTGTATCGGCTGGGTTAGCAGTTATTTTATGTCTGTTTCATGGAACTCCTCATCCCAAACCTTACTGATAAGGTTAAAAATGACTTATTGGCTGAATAAATATTTAGCCTAAAATGAGGTCCATATGTTTTTGTACATAATCCAGCGCACATCCACTTCTTGTAATGCTAAAAGAGCCTTTAACAGAAAGGTCCACAATGGTAGAACCCAACCGCATCGGATCGATGGCACCCAAAGTACCTCCATCAAAAACGGCGTCCAATTTAGGCCAGAGCTGCTTAAATTCCTGCACATGTAAACAACTGGGTTCACTACTTTTATTGGCACTGGTTAGTGCAATCGCTGCATTACATATGCGCATAACATCCATCATGAATGGGTGATCTGGCATTCTAATGCCAACCAAATTTGTTTTGGGAACCAAACTTTTATTAAAATATGGTAATGCTTCGAAAAGAAGCGTAACCGGACCAGGGAGCAATGCGTTAAGCAAAGGCGTAATGGTTGCGTCTATCTTGCCATATCTAGATAGCGCTTGAATAGATCCAATACAAATGGCAATGGGTTTATCATTGCTACGCTGTTTGAGCTGAAATAATCTTTTTACTGCCTTTTTATTTTTAGCCAAACAGGCCAGGCCATAAACCGTATCGGTAGGTACAGCGATTACACATCCTCTATTAAGTAAGCATGCAGCGTGTTGAGCAGCAGATAGATTAGAGATGTCTAATGGAATGTTTTTTATGTACATGGATACTGTTCTATGTTCTCCACAAATGATTCACATGCCTTGGCCAGATATTTTAAAAACCCTCCCCCTATGGCTCCATCTATAATCCGGTGGTCGTAGGTATGGGATAGGAAAAGTTCATCACGAATCGCTATGGTCTCTTTTCCCCCTATATGGACCACAGCAGGGCGTTTTTCAATAAGACCCAAGGCAAGGATCGCTACCTGTGGCTGCACAATAATAGGTGTGCCCATCAGGTTATCAAAGCAACCGATATTAGAAATGGTATAGCTGGCACCGGTTAATGCGTCTGGCCGAATCGTCCCATTACGTGCTTGATGGACTAAAGCATCGATCTGTCGCGCCAATGGTACCAACCCAAGCTGCTCTACTTGATGGACCACAGGAACCACTACATTACCATTTGGTAGTGCTACTGCAAAACCTATATTAATATGCTTGCGTTTGATAATCTGATCATCTGCCACTACCGCATTGAGCAACGGGAAGTGCTGTAAGGCACGTGCAATCATTACCATAAAAATAGGGTTGTAACTCAATTTAATCCCATGTTTTTCTTCAAAAATGGTCTTATGTTGATTTCTCCAGGCAACAAGTTCCGTTACATCGGCACGTATAAAAGAGGTAACATGCGGCGCTATTTTCTTAGATGCTACCATGCGATCTGCAATTAGTTTTCTTACACGATCCATTTGGGTCACTTCATCTCCTTCTAGTGGCGTAACGGTCTCATGAAATAAATGGTGATTCGTAGTATGCGTATCTATAGGTAGGTGTACACTTAAATAGTCTGCAATCGCTGATTTGGTCACCCGATTGTCCCTAGTATCCCCCGCTAATCTTGTTAGCACATCTGATGGAATCAGATGCTTGTGGGCCATATGCTTGGCTACAGGCGTGAGTTTTACCTGGCTATAGATAGGCAAAGATGCTATTCCCCTATTAGGTGATGGGGTAATAGCTGTTACAGTAGGTTTTGGGTCTACAAAAGATGGTTCATGGGTTGTAGCTGGTACAGCTCCATTTTCCACCTCTAATAAAGCAATCGGTGCGCCAATGGCGACCACTTCTCCTTTGCTGACCAATAATTTTTTAATCTTACCAGAGTAAGCAGCAGGAATCTCTGCATCAACTTTATCTGTGGCCACTTCCAACAGAGGTGCCCCTTCCATCACTACTTCTTCCTCTTTGACACACCAATGCAATACGATAGCTTCTACCACACTTTCACCCATTTTAGGTAAATAAAGCGTTATTAAGGACATACCAACCACACTTAAAAAATTTAAACCCTTACCATTAGTCCGTTGGGCTATGATGGGTCGTGGAGATTAGGGAGCGCTCTTTTTTCTCCATTAAAGAAGAGAGGTATTCAGCCAGCTGCTTCAATGCTTTCCCGAGCTGATTTTTATCCAGGCTATCGGGTAGCTTTCCTATATCCTGTTCCAGGTTGCATAATTGGTTATGCATATCAATTAATAGCGTTTGTGCAATTGGATGCCCTATAATCTTTTGACGGGCGATTAGTTGTGGTATTAGACCTACAAGTAATTGATACGGCTTTGTGAGATCTTTAGGATGATCAGCTGCTTTGCTGAGTATATTTCCATGTTCATCCACTTCCTGATACTTGCCTGTAATATACGCGGATGCCTCTACCAGAGGTCTCATCAGCTCATCGCGCAACAACAGCTCGCTGCCCTTATTACCTTTTAGACAGGAAGTAAAATAAACAGTTGTCACGCATAACAGCGTCCAATATTGTATGAAATAAAATAATCTTAAGCGCATGGCATATAGTGGCTAAGTCAGGCCAAAAAAGGTAGATAGAGCCTGTAAAGATAGATGCTTAATTATAGCGTTAAAAAATTTAAAAAATTGGCCTGGTTTGTAACCAGGACTAACAGCTACTGACTGGATAAATAAGCCAATAGATGATTATATAATAAATGAGTACGCCCAATAATTCTACAGTTGTATTAATGGCAGGGCTTGCCGCTACGGCAGGATCTCCATTAAAGTACTTAGCGGCCAGCGGGAAAGCCGCTCCAATAAAAGCAGAAAAAATAACTTGTAATACAATACTCAAGGCTACTACAAACATTACCTGATAGTGTCTATTGGTCTCTACATCCAGGCTAGAAGTTAAGAATACTTTAATATAAGCAAGAAAAAATAAAACAGAAGCCAACATAATGGCAATCCTTAATTCCTTTAAGATAATCCTTACCCAATCAGATAGCGTGACTTGGCCGCGATTCAATGCCTGGAGCACTACTGAAGCAACTTGGCTGCCTACATTGCCTCCAGTATCCGTAATCATGCTCAAATAAAAAATTAGATTAAATTGGTTAAAAAGCGTGCTTTTAGCATGTGTAAAAGAATGACTTACAATGCTGGCTATAAATACTACTACAATCCATTTGATGCGTTTCTTAAGGTGTTGTAGACTAGATACCTTGAGATAATCGGGTGCATCTTCTTCCGAAGTAATACCCATAAACTTATCCATATCCTCTACTTGTTCCGCCCTGATAATATCTATAGCATCGTCATAGCTGACAATACCTACAATTTGCTCTTCTTGATTGAGAATAGGAATAGCTACCAAATCATATTGTTCAATTTTTTTGGCAACAACTTCTTGATCCTCATCAACCGTAGCATAAACAAAATTTACATTGAGTATGGTCTCTATTTTTTCTTGAGGAGAACGCATCACCAAGTCTTTTAAAGAAATAAAGCCAACTAGTTTCATCTTTTCATCTACTACATAAATGTAGTACAGCATCTTTTTAGAGGGTGCATCCTCCCGGATTTTAGCGATGGCCTCTTCTACCGTCATTGAATTTAAGACCGTTGCAAAATCTGTATTCATAATACCCCCCGCCGTATCTGGTACATAGGCACTGAGCATAATCACATCTTCTCGTACCTTTCTGCTCAAATAGGGTAATAAACGCGCATGGTCTTTACTATTCAGTCGTTGGTAAAAATCAACACGCAGATCAGAAGGCATACAAGAAAAGATCTTTGCAAAACTACTTTTTGGAATGCTATGGTAGATTTGCATCTGCAATTCACTGTCCTTCAATAAGGCAAATATTTCCCCTTTTCGTGCGATAGATAAGGTGCTAAATATGCCTATAACCAACTCAAAAGATTGCTTTTCAAAGAATCTAGCCACCTCTATAGGTGATGCACGCTCCAAACAATAGGTCAACCGCTTCTCCTGCTGCTGCTTGAGTAAACGCATCCACTTAAAAAACTTATGTTCCCCTTTTAGTTTCATAATCGTAGTTTTTTGGTTCCATATGGTACAACCATGCTTAACAAGCCTAGATGAGAGAATAGATTTATAAAAATCCTCTAAAAGAACGAGCGTAGCCAAAGAAGCCCTGCAATAAAAAACAACATGGTTCCCAGACTAAAACATAGCCCCCACCTATGCTAACTACAAGTAGAGTCAAGAAGAAGACTTAACGAAAGGTAAATTTAAGAGAATCTGAAGTAAATTACCAATAGGTAAATCTAAAATTATATACATTATATAATATAAAACGCAACACACCATCAGGGGAAGCCTGGTTGAATAACAAGGTGGACCTCCTCTCTGGCCAAGGGCTAATCACTCAGCCAGAACCGAGTTTTCCATTAGTAAGAGTAACCATGGATGAAAAAAATCAATTGTGCAACTGGTTGCTAACCCAATAGGTAAAAAATAAGCTATGGTAGGGTTGTGTATACCAGTAGGTACAATCTGTGTAGATAGGTGGGTCATTATGATTTGGTTTAATAGATTAAACAAAATATATTTGTTTGAATCTGTTTAAACTTGTTTAAATCCAATGCAATCTAAAAAAATAGTACTTTGTCTGACCATTGTTATTTCCTCGCTTTCACTCTATTATCTCTCTTTTACCTTTGTAGACTATCGGGTACAAGGCCAAGCGGAGCAACAAGCCATAGATGCACAGGGCAGGATAGACTTTGATAAACGTCAAGCTTATTTAATGGATGTATGGAAAAAGCCGGTTTACAATTTGTTTGGTTCTGTTTATACCTACGAAGCGGTCAAAGAGCGTGCACTTAAGCTTGGGTTAGACTTGCAAGGTGGCATGAATGTCACCATGGAGCTTGTTCCTGTAGCGCTTGTAAAAGGATTGGCCGCCTATACGACAGATGCACATTTTTTAGAAGCCCTTCAATCGGCACAACAGGTGCGCAAACCGGGTGACTCATTTGGTAAGCTTTTTGTATCGGCTTATAAAAGGCTTGCCCCGAACGGAAATCTAACCGATATTTTTACTGCTGCTGGGGTAAGGTCTTTTTCTTGTGAAGAGGATATTATAAAAACCATTGATCAAGAAATTACAAAGGCCTTAGATCGTTCGCTGACCATTATAAGTGCTAGGTTAGATCGCTTTGGCGCTACACAAACCAGTATCCAAAAGTTATCTGGCAGTGAAAGAATTCAAATAGAGTTGCCAGGTGTTACCCATCCCGATCGGGTTAGAAAATTGCTACAGGGTGTAGCGCAGTTGCGTTTCTGGACTGTAGCGGAAGCTGATGCCTATCGTTCCGCATTAGAAGCTGTGAATGCCTTGTTATTGAAGAAAGAGAAAGCAACTATATCCGCAACCCTTGGGCTTACAGATGCCGAAAAAACAGAGCGCATGCCCAAGGAATCGATACTCAAAAGGCTTTGTAAAGCCCCTTTCCCTTATATGTTAGCCTATGCGCCTGAAGAGATGAACCGAATAGAGGCCCTGCTGCGCAGCAAAGAAGTGAAAGCTTTATTACCCAAAGAGATTACCTGGATGTGGGACAGAAAAGCACAAGCCCTAAACGATGGTACGCAGGTGGTAACCCTTTATGCAATTCAACGCACCAGAGACCAGAAGCCCCTTTTAGAAGGTGATATTATTACACATGCGGCTCAAGACATTGATCAAAATAGTGGGAAGCCAATAGTAAATATAAAAATGAATCAGAAAGGGGCACACGCCTGGAAACGCATCACGGCAAGTCATATTGACAAACGTATCGCAATCGTTTTAGATGATCGGGTCTATTCTGCGCCAGTAGTCCATCAAGAAATTCCAAATGGGAACTCCCAGATATCTGGTCATTTTACGATAGAAGAGGCCAAAGATTTAGCCAGTGTATTGGCAACAGGTTCTTTGCCAGCGCCACTTAAAATGGTAGAAGAAGCAATTATAGGGCCTAGTTTGGGTAAAGTAGCCCAAAAACAAGGCCTGGTGGCCACAGCCGTAGGTTTGGGCCTGGTGTTGCTTTTTATGTTCATTTATTATGCAAAAGGGGGGCTTATAGCCAATGTAGCCCTCTTATTTAATTTACTATTTATTATGGGTATTTTAGCGGAATTGGATGCTACGTTAACCCTGCCCGGTATTGCTGGCTTGGTCCTTACCATTGGTATGTCTATTGATGCGAATGTATTGATATTTGAACGGATACGAGAAGAACGCATGCAAAAAGTGCATATTAAAGAAGCCATCCAGCGGGGGTATGCCAAATCATATAGCTCTATTATTGATGCCAATATTACCACTTTTCTTGCTGGCGTAATACTTTATTATTTGGGGCAGGGGCCGGTTCGTGGTTTTGCCCTTGTCTTAATGATTGGCATCATCAGTTCTGTATTCGCTTCTATATGTATTACTAGGTTGATTTTCTCCTACTTTATGGATCACTATCGTACCCCAAAATTGACCTTTTCGTATCCATGCCTACCTATGCTTTTTAAAAATGTGCAGATTGATTTTATCAAAAATCGTTTCCGTTTTTACGCATGTTCTTTATTATTCATAGCCATTGGCGCTTGCTGCTTTTACCACTATAAGGGGCTCTCCCTGGGCGTAGATTTCGCTGGAGGTCGTTCCTATACGGTCCATTTTGCTAAGCCTATAGAGGCCTCTATACTTAAGGAGGGGCTATCTGCTCAATTTAAGCAAGGCGTAGAGGTGCGTACCTATGGGGCCAATAATGTAATGCAAATCACAACCAACTATTTGTGCAACGAGGATATGACTACCTCCGATGCAAAGGTACGCAACAAACTAGTTACTGCGTTGAAAACCTTAACCAAATTGGAAGAACAGCATACCTCGGCAGCTGACCATTCCTTTGCGATTACCAGTAGTACCAAAGTGGGCGCTACTGTGGCACAAGATGTGCAAAAAAGTGCAAAAAAAGCCATGGTGCTTTCCATATTGGGTATATTTCTTTATATTACTTTTCGCTTCAGAAGGTGGGGATTTGGCTTAGCAGCTGTGTTGGCCCTTATGCATGATGCCTTGGCGGTCATAGCTGGATTTTGTATCGCACGTGCTTTTGGCATGAGTTATGAAGTCAATGAAGTCTTCTTAGCTGCTATGCTTACGGTTATTGGCTATTCCATAAATGATACAGTGGTTATCTTTGACCGTATAAGGGAAAGGTTAGCCAATAAGGCTACGGATGTATCCACGTCCATGATTAATGATGCGATTGGAGAAACATTAAGTAGGACAGTTATTACCTCTTTTACAACCTTATTAACTGTCGTTGTGCTGTTCTTCTTTGGGGGAGAAGCATTACGGAGCTTTTCTTTTGCATTATTACTAGGTGTACTGTTTGGCACTTATTCTTCTATCTGCATTGCAGCCCCTCTTTTAGCAGATTTTGGTCGCAGGTTTGCTATTACCAAATAGTAAATCACAACCAAATACCATAATCGATAACGTAGTCGCCTACCATAGGTCGCTTTTGCAACTTATTTATGGCAAGCAATTTTTAGAGGCAGTTCCGTCGTGCACCGCAGCATACTTAGCGCTATTTGAGGAGCCTAGACAAGCCCCAATAGTCATGAGTTAATTGCATTCCGCAAGCGGGCCTATTAAGGCATTATAACCCAAATAAAGTAAGGTATGTCTATGAAAATAAAACACATTATTCCTATTTATATGGTCTTAAATGGCCTGGGTACAATAGTACCTACTATTTTAGTACTTGGTTTTTCAATCACTTTGTTTGAACAAGATAGCAGTGGTGTTTCTGCAGCTTATTTGGAACCAGCTAGTTTGTTAGGAATTGGCTTTGCTGGTTTAATTGGCGGGTTTTTTTTCAAACGTTTTTCTTCCTATACCATAGGAATAGGTGCACTCTTATGTGCAATTGCTATCTTGTTCATCTTGTCGGTATATAATGATGTGAATCTACGCGTTTGTACCCTCACATTATGGGCCCTTGCTTGCATTATGAGTATTGAACATTCCAATGGTCTTGCTTTTATGAGTAGGCAAATAGGGGCGCATGATAAGCCTTTCTTTTTTTCCACTTTTCAAATTTTTTTGCAGTTTTTTAATGTGTTGGCACCTATAGTAGCCAAAAACTTACTGGCCATTATGGGATTGAAAATGCTTCTGTTACTTTGTAGTGGTATCTACATTTTTCGTATCATACCCTGGCAATTGCTCCGAGACCTTGGTGCAAAAGAAATGGCGGTACAGCCATCTGGTATGTTGACAGGCTTTAAGGAAATCGTTCAAAACCCTGGCCTATTACGTATCACGACCTTTCGTCTGGTGAGCTATATTGCAACGATAGCCTATACGGTCAGTCTGCCCATTCTGGTTGCCAGAATGGCTAACGACAATAGCGAAATCAATGCACAATTGCATAGCTATAGCATCAGTTTGATGCACCTAGGCTTTATTGTAAGTGGCATATTTGGTTCATGGATCTTAAAAAGAAGACCTAAGTGTATTATTTGTTTTTTTAATATTAGTCCTATTTGTATCGTAGTAGCTTCGATTATCGCTTTTTATGTGCGGCAGCCAGGTTATCTTCAGGCAACGGCATTATTGTATGGCATGGGACTCTATTTATTCAGAACGGCTATTGCGATTATAGGGCAAGCTTTAACGCAAAAAGACAAACTCGCCCATGTTATTTTAGTGGGGGATGCAGTGGTGAAATCTTTTGCTTATTGCATTGGTGCTTTGGTACCATTTTGGATTGTGCTTCCGCCTGTATGGGGTATAGCCCCTCCGTTTGTAGGGTTTGTCTTATGCTCTTTGCTTTCATTGGGTATGATCAAACCGATCACTAAAATATATTTGGCATCTTTGTGCAAAAGAAAATAATACCAAGTAAAGGCATATCGATGGCTACTTTCTTATCAAGCAAAAGGTTAACCTAATGATGTCTTACAACGCTTCTATGGCAATGGGCCTAATAGGGAAGTTTGTGCTTGTTTTGTTTGTTGTATGCTTTATGGCTTGAGCCCTCTATTTTTTATAAAATCAACCGCAATGGCTAACCCTCTATGGTCTATAGAATGTGCAAGGTCTGCTAACTTATGTGCGCTACATGGTATCTTATGGTCAGATAAATAATCTATGGCATGATCTATCGCCTCTACGGTTATTACGCTATCTGATACGCCATGAACCAAACAAATAGGTGTAGTGGTATTGATGCATTGCGAAGGGGCTACCAACAACCCAGAAAATCCTATGGTGCATAAGAAAGGTTCCGGCTGTATAAGGGTTAGATAGATACCCATCATGGCTCCCTGTGAAAACCCGATCACAATGGTATCTTTATTGGCAAGGTGTAGCGCCATTTGTTTTTGCTTAATAATAGCTGCTATTGATGCTACATTGCTTCCCAATAACCTTTGCATCACATAGGGTGTGCGATCTTCTAGGCTGAACCATTGCCGCCCATGGGAGGCCATATCATAGGGTTCTATGCCATGTGGGGCCATGAAATGGCAATCTGGTAAATCATCTTGGATATATGGTACCAATTTGATTAAATCATGGCCATTAGAACCGACACCGTGCAATAATACTACTAATTTTTTTGCTGGTAGTACTTTACTATCTGCTTCAGGATGTATTAAATTACTCATTATTGATTTGTTATTATTGTAAACCGAAAAGGTTGGTGCATCATCTATGCTATAACCATGGATGGAGCCATTCAGCATATGGTAACGTTCATGTAACCCCTATGATGCTTTTACCATCAATATATTATGGAAAAACCAATAGTTGATACAATTTTTGAGATTTTAAGCCATAAAAATCAAAACCCTACCACAGAACTAGTCTATAAAAATGCATTTACCCTATTGGTAGCGGTCATATTATCTGCACAAGCTACGGATGTATCGGTAAATATAGCCACAAAACCTTTATTTGAATGGTGTGATACACCAGAGCAAATGGTATGCCTTGGAGAGGAAGGATTGAAAAAATATATCAAATCTATTGGCTTGTTTAACCATAAAGCCAAACATATTATTGCCTTATCAAAACAATTGATCAACCAGTATAATAGTTGTGTGCCCAACAGCTTTGAGGCACTTTTGCAATTACCTGGCGTAGGCAGAAAAACAGCCAACGTACTATTGAATTGTTTGTTTAACCAGCCCACTATTGCGGTGGATACCCATGTATTTAGGGTGTCCAAAAGGATTGGTTTAGCAAAGGGTACTACACCAGAAAAAGTAGAAAGCGAACTATTAAAGATCATAAATCCAAAATGGCACAACCATGCCCATCATTGGCTTATACTACATGGTAGGTATATTTGCAAAGCACGCAAACCCAACTGTACCGTTTGCCCTATTCAAGCATATTGCGCCTACTATCAAGAAGGTGGCAAAGCGTAGTCCCCCACTAAACTCCTTTCGGTTTAGTCATCCAACTTTAACACCGCCATAAAAGCCTCTTGTGGAATTTCTACTGAACCCACTTGTCGCATGCGTTTTTTACCTTTTTTTTGTTTTTCTAAAAGTTTCCTTTTTCGTGAGATATCACCACCATAGCACTTGGCAATCACATTTTTTCGTAATGACTTCACCGTTTCTCTAGCAATAATTTTCGTACCAATAGCTGCTTGAATACTTACTTCAAACATATGTCTAGGAATAATTTCCTTCAGCTTTTTACATAAAACCCTACCCCGTTCATAAGCATTTGATCTATGTACAATAGCCGAAAGGGCATCTACCTTTTCGTTGTGTAATAAGATATCTAATTTTACTAGATCTGCAGCAGCAAACTTAGATAGTTCATAATCTAAAGAAGCATAGCCGCGTGAAATGGTTTTAAGTGTATCAAAAAAGTCGAAGACCACTTCTGCTAGAGGTAGTTCAAAAGAAAGCTCTACACGATCAGCTGTCAGGTAAACTTGATTTTTGAAAATCCCTCTTCGATCCATACAAAGTTTTATAATACCCCCCACAAATTCTGCCTTTGTGATAATTTGTGCCTTTATAAGCGGTTCTTCAATGCGATCAATGGTATTAGGGTCAGGCATATCTGCAGGCGCTTGCACATCTATGAGGCGACCTTTTTGGTCTATTACATGAAACTGTACCGACGGTACGGTAGTGATAATGGTGATATTAAATTCTTTTTCCAGTCGTTCCTGGATAATCTCCATATGGAGCATGCCTAAGAAACCACATCGGAAGCCAAAACCCAAAGCAGCAGAACTTTCTGGCTCCCAAATCAATGCAGCATCATTTAACTTTAACTTTTCCATAGCATCCCGTAATGCTTCGTATTCAGTTGTATCTACTGGATAGATTCCGGCAAAAACCATAGGCTTTACCTCTTCAAATCCCTTAATCATTGTGCCTACCGAACGGCCTGCTTTATCTACATGGGTAACTGTATCGCCTACCTTTACCTCGCTTGCATTTTTAATGCCAGCAATCATATAGCCCACATGGCCTGCTGTTAAAAATGGCTTAGGTATTTGTTGCAATTTTAATATCCCCACCTCTTCCACTTTATAATCTGCATCTGTACTGATGCATTTAATTTGATCCCCTGTTTTAATGGTTCCATTAAAAAGGCGAAAATAGACCTCTACCCCACGAAAAGTATTGTATAGCGAATCAAAAATCATCGCTTGCAGTGGCGCTTGTTGATCCCCTTTAGGAGCAGGTATACGGTGCACTACAGCTTCGAGTATCGCATCAATACCTATACCCTGTTTAGCGCTTGCAGCAATAATATCGGCTCGATCGCACCCTATGAGTTCTACGATTTGGTCTTTTACCTCCTCTGGCATGGCCCCTGGCAAATCAATCTTATTTAATACAGGGATAATGGTTAGATTTTGCTCTAAGGCCAGATATAGATTAGAAATGGTTTGTGCTTCCACCCCCTGTGCCGCATCAACTACCAAGAGTGCCCCCTCGCACGCAGCAATAGAGCGGGATACTTCATAGGTAAAGTCTACATGCCCAGGTGTATCAATTAAGTTTAGTAAGTAGGGTTGACCATCGTATATATATTCCATTTGGATCGCATGACTTTTAATTGTGATGCCACGTTCACGCTCTAAGTCCATATTATCCAGTACTTGATTTTTTTGCTCCCGTATCCCCACTGTTTTGGTTGCTTCTAGTAAACGATCTGCCAAGGTGCTTTTGCCATGGTCAATGTGTGCAATGATGCAAAAATTTCGAATATTTTTCATTAAACTTAATTAAGTCACGGAACAAAGTTTTGATCTGTTTTACCATTTATGGTACTGCAAGGTACGGAATTTAAAAAATAGTATTATCTTTGCATTAACTTTTATGCAATTTTCTAACCGGTCATGAATAACTTAATAAAATATGTTGAGGCGATGTGTAATCCTCAACCTGCCCGTATATTCCCCTCTTTTAAGGCTGGAGATACCATAAACGTACATGTAAAAATACAAGAAGGGAACAAGGTGCGTATTCAACAATTTCAAGGAGCAGTTATCCAACGGAAAAATCCTAATACCAATGGAGAAACCTTTACCGTACGTAAAGTATCTAAGGAGGTTGGTGTGGAGCGTATTTTCCCCTTGCTTTGTCCCAACATTGATAAAATAGAAGTAAAAAGAAAAGGCCGTGTGCGTAGAGCCAGAATTTATTACCTACGTGGCAAACAAGGTAAAGCAGCACGTATTAAGGAGTTGAGATAAAGCATTTTATTGTATATACCCCTAGTGGTTGTTGTTGCCTTTTTCCCCATTCAGGAATCGGCTTTTTGCTTTACTTTTTTAGATAAGTGTTACAATGCCTTTTTGGTATATATTTGTATATTCATTTGCGGTTTGTAGCAGTGCATTTTTTAGTAGCCTCCTTAGCTCAACTGGTAGAGCAACTGATTTGTAATCAGTAGGTTGCTGGTTCGATTCCGGCAGGGGGCACGCAATGGCGGGGGCTTAAGCGCAATCTATTCTGGCACAGAGGTGCAATAGGTCAAGTCACTCCCCTCCCTAAATCACATCACACCCGCTTCATCCTATTCAGATCTACTGGACCCGTAATACCTTGGACAGGTCCTCTACTATCGTATTGCCAAATGCTCCAATCACGCCAACCCCTTGGTAACTCATCTGGTAAGGGTGGCTGTTCACGCCATCTAGCAATCCATAGTGGACATTTCTGAACTATATCAGGGGTTACTGCTACATACTTGTTCCAAAAAGATGTGCTTGTATAGATGTAAGGCATAACCTTGGCATAATCGTTGAGATACCGAACACTTTGTTCTGTAACACGCTGCACTAAAGTGTAATCAGCACCGTCATGTTCCTCTACATCTAGTGCGATAATAGAGGCCTTGTCAGCCAACAGCCCTGCATTGCTTAGCTGAGATACAAAATTTTTCATTTGTGCTTCAGGAGAACTCGAGCCAAACCTTAAAAAATGATAGGCACCAGGCTGGAAACCTGCCGCACGCATCTGCGCCACATTTTGTAAGAAATTAGGATCTTGATAGGTGGCACCCTCTGTTGCCTTAGCAATAACAAACGTTTTACCACTGCGGCCAGGGGTGCATTGCTGCCAATCTATTGCGCCTTGATGATGGGAAATATCTATGCCTTCTGCATAATTAGATTGCGCTACGTTCCCTGTGGAATGCTTATACATATTCCATTCGTTAGAGGATACACATGATAGAGACAGGGCAACAATTGCCAGCTTATCTATTGTATTGATCCATAGCCTACCACTCAGGTAGCTTAAACAGGCTGCTTGCCTTTGTATTTGCATATAGTCTAAAATAATGCACAACTTGCATTTTTGCTGCTTATTTTATACGATGTTTACTATATGTATATAATTTATAATAACTAACGGTAAAAAACAAAACAATATCCAATCTTTTGAGGATATTATATGATTCTTCTTGTTTCAATTCGCTTTACTTTCATGTCATACGTATGATTTTATAGGGCAGGTGCATATGGCACCAATTAAGGTACGATAGAAAAGAGCACTACTGCAACTAGCCAAAGTAATGCTTTGTCCATGAAGTTGGTTATAAGTAAGGGTGCATTTAAAATAAACACTAACTTTGGGTATATGTTCAGCGCGATGGTTTTTTGCGTCAAAAAAACCGCCCCTGTAAAAAGCCGTGGTGTAGAAAGTGGCATCTGAGAGATGATTAGGAAAAACAGTTCATTAAAAGCCCACGCAGTGGGCGCTTTCTGTTTTTCCATCTGTAAGCTGACACTTTCAGCGACATTTTACCGAGGGCTTGATTTTTTGTCCACTTTTTTATCAAGAAAAAAGTGGAATAAAATTCATTATGAGCCAGTAACATAAACAGATACAGATGAATCATGGATAATGATACGCATTGGGTTAATGACTAAAAATTTGCATATGAAAATCCATTCTATTGCTCTGGCATCTAGTAAGGCGAGCTATACAATGTGCCCCCAAGATACTAAACCAGAAGTTGCTTTTATAGGCCGTTCTAATGTAGGTAAATCCTCGTTAATCAATGCGCTTTTACAGCGGAAGCAATTGGCTAGGGTATCTAAAGTGCCCGGGAAAACAGCACTGATCCATCACTTCTTAGTGAACAACCAACTCTATTTTGTAGATCTGCCAGGATATGGATGGGCACAGGTAGGGCATGCTACAAAAGTAAGGTGGGGGAAAATGTTGCGGGACTACCTCTTGCATAGGCCCAATATGTCTACCGCCTTTTTATTAATGGATGCAAAAATTGCACCGCAAGCCATTGACCTTGCATGCATCAGCTGGCTGGGTCAGCATCATATCCCTTTTGCCATTATACTTACAAAAGCGGATAAAAAACATAAAATAGTCGCCCATAAACACTACATGACCTTAACGCATACCTTGCAACAAGAATGGGCTACCATACCACCTGTCTTTATGGTCTCTGCACACAATAAACTAGGCATGGAAAACGTCCTCGGATATATCCAAGCGGTTACGCAACCTAAAGATGAATGAATCTATCTAATCTTTTTACCAAAGCTGCTTCGTATAAGCAAAGCTAATACCAAAAAGCGCCAGATCAGCCCGCGCACTACTTAAGGGTTGTTGATACAGTTTAACATGCATACGGTGGGCTGTTGAAATGCGATAGGAAATTTCCCAATCATTAATGAAACGAGAATTCCTCCCAACTGTACTTGAAAGCTTAAGGTGCTCTGATAACAACAGATAACTTACTTTAATACTGGTTTTTTTCCATATACTTTGATGATCCGATTGATTCATGCCTAAATCAGTTTCTATTTCTAGATTATCGTCAATCTTAGATACTAAATTTTGTATTCTTTGAGAAAGGAAATCATTGATACTATTGCTTAATGCATCCCAGCCATCTATTTTTTTCTCATTATAGACCCTTTTGGCTATTAACAGACTTAAAATCTGCTTATTGAGATAGGTTTTATCTAATAAAGCCTTTGCGGCACACTCCTCTAACGCAGTATTGAGTTCAAAATCCATACTTTTTACTGGGAAGAAAAGCTGATAAGCAATATGTGGATGGGCTAGTGTGCCATATGCAGAAAGCAGAATCTCTACTGGAAGGGGTCGCTTATCATTACTTTGGGGATAAAGCTCTGCTACAGCGGCAACCTGTTTGTAAGATGCGCCAATATGAGCGATCCCTTCTTGGGGATAGCCGTTAAAGTTAACTTGACTATTAGGTGTAATCGTAAATGTTTTTTGAATGAGATTATAAACAGAAACCGTATACGTGCCACTTTGAAAGAGGTAATTGCCCATCATATAAGGCTTGCGATTGGTACCTACTTCTAGTTGAATGGCTCCGGAACCTTGGCCTTGTAAACTATCGCTCATATGGTTATACCCGCCAAATAATATCTGGGTCTTTATAGTAGGCAGTATGGTTAGGTCAAGGATGAGTTTAATGGCTGACCTATCTTCGTTTGTAGCCAATTGATCTGACTGATCTTTAGGCTTATTATAGATAATCTCTACCAACTTTGTGGTATTCTCCATGTCTTCTTTATCGTGTGCAACAATGGTAAAGGTCCCTTGATCGGCTGTGACTTTCATTTTAAGGAGTAAATCATAGATAGAACCTTCCATTTGTATCGTTCCAGTGGCATATAGGTCTCCATAGAAGTCAGGATTATGTATGCGCGTGGTATGTAACAGATGAAAAGTTTGCATATGACCTGAAAGGGTCAATGGAAATCCATTTTTTATTACTATATGGCCAGATAGGGTAGCATGACCTGATGCGCCATCATGCAGCGTAAGTTGGTTAACCTGTAAGGCATTCTCCTGGACTGTAATGGCTCCAGACACTTGATAACAGGTGTTCAAATAGTTAATTTTAAATCTACCTTGATCTATGACGCCCTTACCATTTATCTTAGGTGCCGTGAGGCTACCTGTTATTTGAAACTGTCCGCTTAATTTTCCATTTATATCTGAACAGACAGATGCAAACAAAGGATTCAATAGGTCGAGATCCATTTGGTTGAATGTAGTAGTGATGGCTAGCTGATCAGTGGGTTGGAAGAGATGATACCAACCATCTATCTGTAGCAATTGCTTACCCTCTTTTTGAAGTATACCTGCTAGGGATAATTTATGCTCGAATAAGTGCCAATCTACTTTTGTGCATAAAGTGCCCATCACATAATCTTGAATCGTGGCATCTTGTAGCCGTAGTCTACCCGTGGCTATGAGCTGATCTTTGCTACGATGGACTACGAGCTTGCTGTCTACTATAGCTTTCAGCGGCCCTACGGATGAAAAATAGTTAAATGGAAAGTGGCGTATGGTGCAGTGTAAGGGATCTGTTGTGGCCGATTGGGTAAGTTGTCCCCCTAGACAAATGGATGCTTGGCCACTCGTTATAGATATATTTCCAATGGCTATGGCGGATTTAGTAATCAAACTGCTGCTTTCTGCTTGTATAGCCCATACTTGCTCCTTAGTCGTTAACCTAGAAGGGAGTAGGTTAACTTGTATGCCATCATCTCTGAGGGTTCCGGAGCAGGCAATAGATAGGTGGTTGTGGCCATTGGATAACTGATTGGATAGGGTAAATGCATTTTTGCCCATAAGCAAACGAAGGGAGAGATGATTTGTTTGTACGATTTGTCGCCAATTTTGCTGGTTTGAAGCAATATATAACCGGATCAACCGCTTTTTAGCATCCATCAGATGACCTACATTCAATTTTATTTTTACATTTTCCAATCTACACTGTTTAAAACAGATGGTGGATGCGGAAGGTAAATGGAAAGAGAAATGATAGTCTCTATCATAGGCAAAATGACCCCAACAGTTTGTCGCATCGGATATGTATAAATCATCCGAAAACCATTTTAGTATTGGCAATATCTTTTTGCAGTTGATGGCGTAGTCTAGATGCAACCTAGCAGGTATCGTCAGGCGATGCGTTGGATCTTTAAGTCGTGTGACGAGATACCTGATATGATGGGCTAAGTCACGCAGTGTAAAGGTCCCTTGTAGGCTACAGTCTATCAATGGAGCGGTGAGGAGCAATAGATCTTTGTGTCCATTTTCTATAGCCTGTATGGCCACTTGTTTACAGATCACTTTCTGGTCCATTCCCTGAACGACACATTGGTGCAACCTAACTGAGCCTCGTGGACGACTACTTACTATATTTCTGATTTCGAGTGAAAATTTCGTACTAAGTGATAAGGGAGTTCGGGTAAAACCAAGTTTTTCTAGCTGGAGTTGTTCTATGATGCCATCTGCTTGTAAACTTTGAGTCATATGGTAACTACCTGCTACGGTTAGTTGGGCACTAGGATCTTTGCTATGTAGCTTAAAGGTTACCATCGCATCGGCAAGCCTACAGGAGGCCTCTATCTGCTTATAACTATAATGGTTGGTTGTGAGCTCTGCTAGATGGGCTACTGCATCTAGGGTATGCAGTTGGCTACCTTGTGCTTTGATCGCCACTTTTCCCGACAGGGATTGAATCGGCAGCGAGGGCAGCACAGCTGCTATCGTTACCTTATGTAGGGTTACGTTACCCGTTACACTTTGTCTAGGTGTACCTAAATGGTCTACGATTAGATCGGTTTGTACCGCACCTATATTCGTAGCAAACGAACCAGCTAGTGTGGCCTTTTTGGTATTACCTACCACTCTGGCATTGGTGATACCGACGTATTGCAACTGAGGCGGATAATGTGCTGGCTTTTTGGGGAGGTCATGTATATAGAGTCTACCTGCTTGTACCAAGAGATCTGCATCTATTCCATTATAGCAACCTGTACTTTCAATATAGCTATCGCCAAACACGAGTGTACAGTTTTTCCATGTCGTGGCATGAGGGGTCCAGGAGATTACACCATTCAGCTTATATAACGTATGGGGCCCCTTAAAAAAATCTGTAAACTTACTAAGCTCAAGCGATGATAAGGCTGTTTGATGCAATATGGTTTCCAAGGTAATATTTTTTTCAGTGCCAAATGGTTTGGCGTACTTCAGTGTAACATCCCCTTGTAGGTCGCTATGGTTGGTAGTCAAATGACAATCTTTGAGCACTATATTATAAGGCGTAATGCTAAATTGGGTCGATAGATTTTGTAATACCAACGGTATAGTACTGGTTGTTTCACAAGAAAGGGTAGTGAGGTTACCTGAATAATGATTCGTAGCGTATCGGAAATGGCTTATACCTAGCTTTATATTTTCTACTTTAACCGTTTGCTGCGCTATTTGATCATGGTAGGATAGGTTGATGTCCTGTAATTGAATCTTATGAATATATAGATCTCTATTTGTTTCTGGTACAAACGGTAAAATAACATTGCTATAAAAGCTAACTAAATTCACATCTTGGTCAAGATTTTTTTCTACATACCATTGTCCCCCTACCATTGAAACGGAATCAATTATATCGGGCTTTAGCAAACATACACTCAATAAATTAAGCCGAGCTTTACATGCATGCATGGTCAATAGGAGCTTATCTCGAGGATCGGTAATCGTTATGCCCTCTAACGCAATATTCCGCAACCAAGTGAACCGGAACGCATCACATGTGATGCGGTAATGGGTGGCTTGATGCAAATAGTTGACTACACTGCGCAACAGTTGTTGCTGTACCACAGGGAGATGCAATAAAGCCCATATCGCTACTGGTAGTATGGCGATCGAGAGCAATAGGTACCTGAGTGGCTTCAAACACCACTTTTTAATTTTATTAAAATATTTTTCTTTCTTTTTCAAAGCAAATAAAGGAGGTGGTGGGTCTACTGGAACCCTGCTAGCACATCTTTGTGGGATGTAGTAGGCAGGCTACCTTACATGATGCTACAAATATCGGAAAATTGAATAGTAATTATAAGATTAATGAGGCCTAGATCCAACCTTTGACCTACTTAAGGATGGCAGCTGTCAGCCGATTCCATACCATTTTCAACCCGATATAGGCAGAGTAGTTTGAACGCTTCATATGGATCAGGTGGTGCATCTGGTGTAGCTATTTTCGTATCAGAGGTGGCCATGATCAGTTCAAATGGGTTATCGAATCGAAGGTTACCTATTGCTTGTAAAGCATCTAATGGCTTTTTAGGCCTGCTTCTATATGTATCTGAATGCTGATTGGATATGGATGGCATACCTGACGCAAATAGGTCTGGTCGTAATGGCATAGGTGCCATATGAACGCCATCGGTTGTGTTATGTTCTAATGACCTCTCTTGATTATAAGGCACGATTGGGGGCCCAGCTAAGATAACTAAGATACCTAATATGGCCCTTAACGTTACGCCGACTGCACTCGAATTATATAGCAAACCACGCTTAGACGCTTTGTGCGCATTGGCTCCATCGGAGGTTACTACTTGACCTTTTACTGCATCCAAGCCTAATGCTTGCCTTGTGTTGACACAAGAAGAGAGGGTATGAAAACCCAATACCACAATCAATAGAACTGCCTTAGCAGGCATATATTTTTTTTCATAAAAAGTGATAAGCCATTGCTCCATCTTTAACAATAGCCAATAACTAACATACTTGCAATAGATAACGAATCATCGATGCACATTCTGACCTGAAGCACCAAGTATCACGCCTTACACTATGAGCCAATGCATCCGACTATTATGTATTGTATTTATAAAGTATATTTAATAGTATTATTTTATTAATTACAATGCAACTATATATTTATTTTAAATCTATTTTTTATGAAGCGATTATATAGCCTATTATTATTATCCACATTAACTGGCTGCAGTCAAGTGAAGACAATTGGCATGGATGCAGCAGCAGACTTATCTATGGGTAATCCAACTTTTTTAACTACATTAAACGGAGATTTGGTTTCTTTTGCGCAAAAAAACAATAACTGGACCGCTATGGTGAGTAGCAGCCTGCCCGAGGATTGCGCAACATTTCCGGTCTATTTTGAACAAGGATGGTCTATAAAAAAACTATCCACTTATAGTCGTGATCAACAGAAAAAGTTGATCCATATTGAGCGTATACCTAAAATAGGTGCTATTGTTTATGTGGGCAGGGTGGGATTGCCGGGAGGGGGGGGGCAGGAGCAAGTTGTAAAGGATACAAGCGAGTAGGTGATAATGAAGGAGGAGAGAAATATTTTAAGTGTTTAAAATGTGGGGATTATTACAAAAGTTCTAATGATGAGGTTAGCCAATACATCTTAAAGCATACTTGCGGCAGATGCAATACATGTTTAGTGTCTAGTAATACATGTGCATGTAAATTTAGGGATTCAATAAAAAGGCACTGTAACCAATGCTGTGATCGTAACGAGCCTAGTTCCTGTTAGCCCAAAATGGTCATATCTATTCCAGTCACTGGTTTTTATGTTAAAAGAACAACGCTCCTGTAAAAATATACTGGCCTGAATTTTTCGGACATTTTTTTTACTTTTCTTTCCCATTTTCTAGGCTGCCATTTTTAAATGGTTAAGATAAACGTTGATAGGTTTTTGATAATTAATACTAGAATGAAACCTTTGGTAATTATATTTAGTAATGGAACTTCTAATTCCCTCTTTTAATGCCTTAATATTTTTAAACTCATTGATAAAGAGGTAATTATATTTTAGGGTTCTAAAAAATCTTTCCAAGCTCTTTAACTTTCCCACTGCCCAATCTTACTCAACGGTAGCCTTGCCTAAGGCCTTAGCAAGTTCATCATTTTGATGCTTAAGTGTGCTAATTTCCTCCTTATATGCCCCTAACAACCTTGGATGGATCAAAAGGCTGTGGAGGGATGCTCTAAAAACGGAAGTTTCCAGTTTTGAAGCGTTTGGCTCGTGACGCCATATTTGGACGGCAGCTGGGCTAGTGTTAAATCTTCTTTTGGAAAAGCTAATACTATTTTAGTCTTTTCTTCCGAACTAAAATGCCTCATCTTTTTTCTTCCCATCTGATTAATTTATTTTATGACTTTAAAACTAAAGCTTGCGAAAAATAAAGTAAAAAAATTTTGTCTTATTGTTTTAGGCCAGTATACTTACCAAGGTTTATATATATAACTGATGCACAATATTTATATTACAATAATTCATGTTTTACCTATCCAAAAAAGAATTACAAAATAGGAATATGATACTTTTCTGTTAACTCTTTTAATATTTCTATTGCCGGTTTAGTAATTACTTTTCCTTTTGTATCTCCCAATACAATAGACCGACTTTGATCAGCTGCTTCTTTAACCATTTTATAGTTGGCTTTATATACTCCTTCAAGGAGTTTTTTTATAGATGGACTTATTGTATAGATATTCATGTTTTTATTGTTTACTCTTTTTTAAGATACTTTCCCAAGTATGCTTATTTATAATTTGTTCTTGACCACTTATTTCTTTATAAGCAATTAGTTCAGGATGAGCATGCTCACTATTAAGAATGATCCAATTATCACAAATAGGCAAGTATAGGGTTGTCAAATTTACTATACTCCTTTTATATCTTCTTTCTATTATATCGACAGGAATATTATGACCACCATTTTCAACTCTTTTTTGAACTCTTTGTTTGGCTATATCAACGGAGCTTAGCCAAAAGTAATATAGGGATATAAGATAATTTTTATTTTTTGCTATTTTTATCAAGGATACATAGCGCCGACTTGCTAAAGTTGTTTCCAGTGCAAAATTTACCCCTTTTTGTATCAATTCGTTAATGCGAGCGATCATTATTCTTCCCGCTTGTATAGCAACCTTATCAGGGTTGAAAGGTGATAATCCCCAGGCGATTTGATCAGCATTTACAAACTCTTTACAATGTAACATCTCAGGTAATATAGTAAAGCTTGCTGTAGTTTTTCCGGCTCCATTAGGTCCAGATATTATATATATGTTTCATTTACTTGCTAATATAATTTGCTCATATTAGATTAACCTGATATTATTTTATACCTTCACCCATTCTTTTTTAAATATTTATAGTAAGTAATGGTGCTAAATTGGATATATAAAATAAGTATGGTAATACTCCTTTACATATTGCATCAATTAATGGGCATATAAAAATAGTTGATCAATTATTAAATAATGGTGGTAAATTAAATATACAAAATAATAATGGTGATACTCCTTTAATGATCGCATATGATCGTGGGCATAGAGGAATAGCTGAGCGATTAATAACTCAGGCAGCGTGGGATAGAATGTCTCAAGGCCTAAAAAATTATAATTTAAATAATTAGACACTAAAGGTTATTAGACATGGAAGAACATTATTAACAATGACTACGTTGGCTTAGTAGATTATAAAGATTTGGAGGAAAAAATTTTGTCCTCTATCCGTTTAGTTGTAGTAGTTAAGATTTACTCTGACAATTGTTAATTTGAGAAAAACTCTTCCAATCATTACCTTAAAAAGATCGATGCATACAAAACAATAATTAAATTATTGGAAAAATAACGAAAGACCCTAACGGGGTACTGTACCATATCCCCCTTGCTTATACAAGCTATAAACAAGAACAGGCCTAGCGTAAGGCTATTTTTTTATCTCAGTTTTTTTATTAAATTCGGTTTTCCTAATTAATGGTTAAACCACCTTAGTGGTAGGTTAAATACTGGATGCATGCGCATTAAAAACATTTTATTTTTAAATTGATTATAAACGATAGATATGAAAGTAATAGAGATTTTAGGGTATAAAAGAGCAAATCTCGGTAAGGTTGAGGCTAAAAAGTTACGAACAGCTGCACAAGTTCCGGGTGTGTTGTATGGCGGGTCAGAGCAAGTGCATTTTTATGTGCCTATGGTTTTTTTACGTGATTTGGTTTACACACCTCATGCCCACTTTGTAGATTTAAATATTGAAGGATCTGTTTACAGGTGTATTCTACAGGAAATGCAATTCCATCCTGTAAGTGAAATGATGTTGCACGTGGATTTCTTGCAAATTTTTGATGATAAAAAAATTAAAATGCAGATTCCTATTGCCTTTGTTGGTAAAGCGATAGGCGTGGCCAAAGGGGGGGTGCTCTCTAAAAAACAAAGAAAGTTAACGATTGCTGCTTATCCTAAGGATATGCCATCGATGGTCGATATCGATGTTTCTGATCTGGACTTAGGACAAATTGTACGTGTACACCAAATTCCAGTAGAAAACTATACGATTTTAGCCTTACCTAATACACCAGTGGCTTCTATTGAAATTCCAAGGGCATTGCGTAGTGCAGCGAGTAAAGAGGAGAAAAAAGGTAAAAAGTAGCAAATCACCTTTTGTAAGTTTCAAAAAAAGTCTAACGGAATTGGCTGGAAGGATAGCGGAGCAGCTATTGGTATCCGCGTATAAAATAGTCTATGAAGGTATTGTTAGTTGGCTTGGGTAATATTGGTGCAGCATATGTTTATACCAGACATAATCTAGGCTTTTTAGTAGTGGACCATCTAGCAGCTCAACAAAAAGTTGCATTTCAAGTAGGTAGGTTGGCTGCTGTTGCCTTTTTTGCTTACAACCATCATCAAGTCTATATGATCAAGCCTACAACCTATATGAATGACAGTGGTCGGTCCGTTAGGTATTGGTTGCATCACTTAAACATCCCTATTGAGCAGAGTTTAACGGTTGTAGATGATAGCACGCTTCCTTTCGGTACGATGCGTTTGCGGGCCAAGGGTTCTCATGCAGGCCATAATGGCTTAAAAAGTATCGCTGAGGCTTTAGTTTCAGATCACTACCCTCGTCTTCGCGTGGGTATTGGGAATGATTTCCCTAAAGGGGGGCTTGCCGATTTTGTATTGGCCAATTTTAATACAAAAGAATTACAAGATATGGATGGCCACTTAGATAGGGCAAGCCAAATATTGATGGCTTGGTGCAATAAAGGCATGGTCCATGCGATGAACCAGTTTAACTAAATACTGTATGTATTCAGCGCGCGTATGTGCTCAGCGCAATGGTTTTTTGCGTCAAAAAAACCGCCCCTGTAAAAAGCCACTGAAAGTGGCATCATACAGATGATTAGGAAAAACAGTTTCCTTTGAAGCCCCCCGTAGGGGGCGCTTTCTGTTTTTCTATCTGTTAAGATGACACTTTCAGCGGATTTTTACCAAGGGCTTGATTTTTGTCCACTTTTTTATCAAGAAAAAAGTGGGATAAAATTGATTATTAACCAGTATCGTGAACAGGTACTAAGCATTGATCACCCCTTTATTATTGTTTCTAGCTAGTGTTGCCATACGGCTGAATGGATATAAAATAATTAGCATAAAAAGGTTTTTGTATCTATCTATTTGATAGACTAGAACCTACCATCTACCTAAATGGATCGTGCTATATGTCCCGTATAGCTTGCTTTGTATCTTTTGTTATCGAGTACTTGGCCATATAACCCTGACCAGCTATTTATTTAGTTTTATAAAAATTATACTGAACCAGCAGCTTTAATTTTTGCTGCAAAGAATTTAGAATGCTTAAAAAATGGGATGTAGTGTTCTTCTACCACGATAGCCGTATTGGTACTAATATTGCGTCCAATTTTTTTAGCTCTCTTTTTTTTAGAGAAACTACCAAATCCACTAAAATGCACCCGATGATTATCTGTTACAGCACTTTGAATCACACGAAATAATTCATCTAACGTATTTTTGACATCTTCTTTATCAATACCCGTTTTACGGGAAATTGCTAAAATTACCTCTGCTTTAGTCATAGTATATACTGATTTAAAAATGATACAGCCATTTAGGTTGATGAGTGGGTGGCTATTAGCCCAATCAACACCTTTATATAGATAACAAGTTCATTATCATGCTATGAATTTACATGAGAGAGTTTTAACTTGCAATTATTTTTCTATATAAAACGATTATTATTTTTGATAAATAGTAATTTATGCCTTACATTTGTATTCGAATGTAACACTTTATGTAAGTTTTAAGGTCTGGTAGTTCAGTTGGTTAGAATGCCTGCCTGTCACGTAGGAGGTCGCGGGTTCGAGTCCCGTCCAGACCGCTTCTATCCCGTATGAGATAGAAACATAGCTCCTCTTAAAAAATAATAGATATATAGTATCCTATTAAAATGGATAGGCTATTTATATGCATGCAAATTTTTGGTATGGCCTAATGCTTTAGGCTATTTTTTCTCTCTTTTATTGTCGTATTGCGCATGATTCAAAGAATTCAATCCCTTTATTTGGGGGTAGTCTGTATGGCTATGGTTGCCTTCCTGAAGGTTTCAGTTTGGGTGAAAGTAGATTGGGATCATGCTTATACCATGAAGTCTTATGCACTGATCGTTTCTACGGGGCAGCATATTATATTCCCTTATGCTGCATCTGCTTTATTAGCCTGTTGTCTTTTGGTAACCGCAGCATATACCATTATACGGCATGATAATAGAAAGTTACAACTTCGTTTAGTTGCTGGTATAGGCCGTATATTGGTTCTATTGCTTCTCTTGATCTTTATGCTGATTAAAAAAGCTGATGCAGCCTATCTACTGGGTGGATGTGGCAGCTATCCAATAGGTATTGTACTGCCTATTATCGCCTTAATAGCTACTTTATTTGCACGATATCATATTAAAAAAGACGAGCAACTCGTTAATGAAGATCGCTTAAGGTAAGGGGATCGTACTTTTTGTTTGATCAAAGGCATACATTGATTCAAGAGGTAAGGAAGTGTTCCCTCAATGGCGTTAACTTAAGGAATATATTTTATTGACTGTCAAATAAAAGTGTGTATTTACGACACGGGGTAGCAAGGCAGTTTTATTTTTACCTTTGTCTTGATAAGAAAGTAAAAATAAATCAAGCCCTTGGCAAAAAGTGCGCTCGGAAGGACTCGAACCCTCAACCTTCGGAGCCGAAATCCGACGTTCTATCCGGTTGAACTACGAGCGCTCAATCAAAATTTTATATATTGGCTATTGTTTTTAAGCTTACTTAAAAAGTAGCAATAAATATACAAAATCTTATACACATATATGCTTGTAGCCAAAGCAATTTGTAAATCTTATCATGGATATGAGCTTTTAAAGCAGATCAATTTATCTGTCCATACTGGAGAAATGGTGGCTATTATGGGGCCCTCTGGTGCTGGTAAAACTACTTTACTACAGCTTTTATCTACCTTAGATAAGCCAGATAGTGGTGCCTTAACACTCGATGCCATAGATCTTATAACGCTCAAGGGTAATGCCTTGGCCACCTTTAGAAATAAAAAAACAGGGTTTGTCTTTCAGTTTCACAACCTTTTGCCCGAATTTACACTTTTTGAGAATATTTGTATCCCCGGTTATATTGCCGCCTTGCCTAAAGCGGAAGTAGTACAAAAGGCTGATGCTCTTTTGTCTTTACTAGGCATTAGCCATTGCAAAAATCACCTACCCGAGGCGGTGTCTGGCGGAGAACGGCAACGTACAGCTATCGCTAGGGCATTGATCAACGATCCATCTATTATTTTTGCGGATGAGCCAACTGGTAACCTGGATGATAAAAATGCAGAGCGGTTGCATGCACTCTTCTTGGGGCTCTCCAAACGTTTCAAGCAAACTTTCGTTTTGGTAACGCATAATCAATCGTTGGCAGCTATTGCAGATAGAATTTTATTACTAGAAAATGGTATATTGCAGCCAGCGTAAAGTGGCTGTATGGACAATATGGCAGGCTGTCCTGCTTTTCGCAAATCCCATTTCACCTTGTATGAAACGGTTGTTCTCCATGGTTAGGAGCATATATGTGACTCAATAACCCGTTGCATAACCTGTTGCCAGATTATAAGGGATATAGTGTCCATTTAACTCAGTAAGCTCGTATGACTCAATCTGTCCAGGCGGTTTTACAAGACCTGCAAAAAGGGATCTATCTTCCTGTCTATTTTTTGCAAGGGGAGGAGGTATACTATATCGATGCTATTACGCAACATATCGAAGAGAAACTGCTTGCACCAGCTGAAAAAACCTTTAACCTAACCATTGCCTATGGCAAGGAATCCAGTATGGCAGCTTTACTTACCCAAGCACGCCGTTTCCCAATGGCTGCTGCGCTACAAGTGGTTATCGTGAAAGAAGCACAAGAGATGGCAGACTTAAAAAACACGGTAGGGCAACGGTTATTGTTGCATTATTTGCAGCATCCACAGCCTACTACGTTATTGGTTTTTGCATATAAATATAAAACTATAGATGGCCGCAGTACATTTGGTAAAGCCTTAAGTAAACATAGTATACTGATTACCTCTAAAAAACTATATGATCAGCAACTGCCTGCTTTTATCCAAGCTTTTGTAGAAAACCTAAAGCTGTTTATAACAGAGCAAGCCATTTGCTTAGTAGAAGCCTATATAGGTAACGATCTAACACGAATCGCTAGTGAACTGCATAAATTGCATATTAACCTTACGCCAGGTAGTACCATTACGGATGGCATGGTAGAAGCCTATATAGGTCTGCAAAAACCCTTCAATGTATTTGAATTACAAAAGGCCATTATGCAAAAAGATTACCCGAAAAGCTACCAAATCATTAGCGTTTCCAAGGAACATGCTGCCCTACCTATGGTCACCATTTTATACAACCTGTTCGCTAAGCTGCTTATATTGCACCAAACAAAAGAAACCATTCCTACGAAGCTTGCGGGGCAAATTGATATACATCCCTATTTTATACAAGGCTATCTCGATGCAGTGCAGAACTATACGTTGCACCAAACCATGGACAATATAACCTATCTGCATCAAGCTGATCTGCAATTAAAGGGCATTGATGCCAATGTAAGTGAGGAACAGATTATGAAAGCCTTAATCTTTAAGTTAATGCACCCTTAATGGAAGGAGTGCAACCAATTGGAAGGGATGCAGTGGGTATGCATTTTCTTATAAAAAATGTAAAAGCGCCTGCACAACGTAGTAAGATAACCTAGAAATCCCTATTTTGGATAGGTGATATTTTAGTCATGCGTATAGATGCGGCCAGTAAGCATCTGTCTCAACGGAGCAGCAGGGTAGCTACGCCGTTGCATGGTGGAGGATGCCTTGTCTGTGTGCCAAGACGACTACAAAAAAGTGCTTATTATTGAACCTAATGTACCGATGATACAACGCATACATTCTATTCTTTGGATGGTCCTTTTGCTAGTGGCCACGCCTGATCAAGGCGTTTCTATGACCCACCATCAACCTGGTCCATATAGACAAGCTATCCTTCATGAAGGGCTATTACTTTTTGACCAGCACCAATATGCAGCCGCCCAAAAGTACTTTGAGCACTATTTAAACAGTTCAAGAAAAAAGTATCAGCAAGATGAAGCCGCCTATTATATGGTGTTATCTGCTTTAGCCAATAAACATCCCCATATAACCATTCTTTTGCGATATTTTATAGTACAATATCCTACCAGTCCCTATGTAGAAACGATCCGTTATCATTTGGCAAAGTGTTTTGCTGAGGCAGGTTTATGGCATAAAAGTTGCGCACTATACCGCACCATTCAACCCGCTTGCTTGGCGCCTAAGGAGCGGGATTCCCTGCCCTATGCGATAGGGGAGACGTATTTGCAATTAAAAGATTGGGTAGATGCAAAAAAATGGTTTGGATCTATTCAAAATCCCAGCCATCCTTATTACTATCCTGCACAACTACAGATGGGGTATATAGCTTGTGCGCAAGGAGATTATGATGATGCGCTTAAAGCGCTGGAAGAGGCCAAGCAAAAATATAGCGTAGAAACCAGAAGTTTAACCTTAAAAGTATACCACAAAGCGGGCAGGTTTGAAGCGTTGCTTGCCTATATACAGCATTGCCCAGCCTCCTCTTTTACCCAGCAAGATCAGTTATACATTGCTGACGCCTACTTTTTTCTCAAGCACTATCAAGCTGCCATTATCCATTATCAAGCAGCATTAGATGCGCGCACAGACCGTATGACTCGGGTTAAGTTGGGCCATGCGTTATATGCAACGGGACAACATCCTCAAGCAGTTGCTTGCTTTCAGCAGTTGTTGCCACACGATGATCATGCCAGTCAAATAGCCGCTTACTATAGTGGGCTTATCTATGAAAAAGATGGTGCCCTTCCAGCAGCAATCGTTGCTTTTGCCCAGGCAGAGCGGTTAAAGTTTGATCCGGAAATAAGCGATTTAGCCGCTATCAAGCGGGCAAGCTTGCGTTACCAACAAGGCGCCATTCCAGAGGTTATAGAAGCGATGACTGGTTTTATTGCAACCCATCAGGAACGTAAACACCTATCTACTGCACAAGCCTTATTGGTGCAGTGTTATTATAAAACAAAAGCTTATCAATCTGCTATAGATTATATAGCAGGGCTACCCTATAAAACAGAGGCACTTTTAAAGTTATACCAAAAAGTACTTTTTTATCAGGGGTTGGAAGCTTACAATAAAGGTATCTTGGAGGTTGCAATCAATGGCTTGAAGCAATCGCTGCTTTTCCCTTTTAAACCCTCTTTAGTGCTACAGGCTCAGTTTTGGTTAGGAGAAGCTTATGCTAAACTTGGGAAATATGAAAAAGCATTAAAGTTTTATACGAAATATATGGAACAAGGCAGTTTGAATACACTTTATTATGAGAAAAACCTATATGGCCTCGCCTATGGTTATTTTAACACAGGTCATTACACCACTGCCGCTCAAACCTTTGAGCAGTATATAGCGATGACCCAAAAACAACCTGCTGCTACCCATTATGATGCCCTCCTTCGGTTAGCTGATTGTTATTATGTAAAGAAAAACTACGAAGCAGCACTTCGCCTATATGCCCGTGTCTATGCTGCGCATCCTGCCCATGTTCGTTACCAAGAAGCACTGATTTATCATGCATTAGGAGACAATATGCGTGCAGAGCGTTGCCTGCAAGAAGTACTTACAAACCATACAGAAACCAAATATTATGAAAAAGCATGCTATCATAAGGCTTGTACCATATTTAATGCAGGCCATTACGAAGCAGCCATTCAATCATTTAGTTACCTGATCCAAAGGGAGCCAGTAACTGATTTACAGCCAGATTTATTAATGAAACGAGCGCTTGCTTATGAAAATCTGCAAAAGTATGAAGCTGCCGCTGCGGACTATACGGCTATTTTAGATCAATATCCTACCCATAGCCATGCAGCAAGTGCTTTAATGGCCCTATCGCATCTATTTGCTGGAACTCCTGAAAAAGCAGATGCCTATTTAAAAAAGTATGCCCATATCGCTCAACAAGTCGCCAGCCATTCCGATGAGCGTGTCATGGATACAGCTAAGCAGCTTTTTTATAACCAGGCCTATCATAAGGTATTAGAGCAACTTACTGCTTTTGATAAGCAATATCCAGGTAGTCAGCTGCGCTCAGAAGTTTATTTTTTAATCGCAGAAAGCTATTATAGGCTACACAAGCGCAACCAAGCGATCAGTTATTATAAAAAAGTAGTAGCTGGTCCACCAGCTACTTTCCATAAAAAAGCATGGTTAAGAATGGCTGATATCGCTTACCAAGACAAACGTTTTCAAGAAGCCGTTGCCCATTACCAGCAACTACAGAACATGCAACTGACCCATAAAGAATACCATCGTACCTTACTTGGGCTTATACAAGCTAGTTTTGTGCTAAAAAAATATCACATTACAACACCAGCTTGTTTGCAATTATTAAATAGCCCTAAAGATGCACCCATTGAAACCACACAACAAGCTGCCCTTTATCTAGGCAAAATAGCCATGCAACGATCAGAATACAAACGTGCTAGAAGCCATTTTTTGAAGGCCAGTACACCACCCCATACCCTTACTGCAGCAGAAGCACAGTATCTATGGGCCCAAGCAGAATTTATGCTAAAAGCTTATGCATCTTCCTTAAATATTTTGTTTGACCTTGTAGAAAAGTTCTCACACAATACCGATTATATAGATGGTGCCTTTTTGCTTATGGCAGATAATTATATCCTATTAGGTAATCTTACGCAGGCCAAAGCTACCTTAGACTCTATGATCCGTAAATCCAAAAATAAAAAGAATGTAGCACTGGCTAAGCAGAAAAGAGCTAAGGTAGTTGCTAAAATTAAATCATCTACTCGGCCTTAGCCTTGTTTTTAGAGGCGCATACTTGTATCTGTTTGCTCAGAATGCGTTTAATGTGTATACTAAGGTCGTTTCCAGCTCTGCCACTTCATCTGAATAAGCCGAAAAAAACTTTCTCCTGCCATTATTAAACCCATTTTAGATTGACCTTTTACCCTGTTTGTAAAAGTAATCGGCAATTCTACTAGCTTAGCACCATGCTGATAAGCCAAAAATTTAATTTCTACTTGAAAGCTATATCCTACAGAAGCTATGTGCGTCTCCAAAGGAGACGTGAGCGCTGCTGGTACTTTTGTTGTCGAGGTTGGCTTAGGTTTTGCAAGGGTCAAAATAGCTGTTAGTATGGTGCGTCGGTAACAAACAAATCCAGCCGTAGTATCCTTAATCGGCATGCCTGTAATAGATCGTGCAAGCCAATTGGCCATGTAGGATAATAAGCGTCTAGCGCGCGGCCAATTCACCACATGTCCACCTGGGATGTAACGAGAACCAATGACCATATCAATGGTAGGTTCGGCGCACGCGTTTAAAAGTCGAGGTAAATCAACAGGCGCATGGGAAAAATCAGCATCCATGCTGCAGATATAATCGTAACCTTGGGCCAGTGCCCAACCAAATCCTGCTACATAGGCGCGACCTAATCCCTCTTTGCGCGATCGGCGTAAAAGGTGTAATTGATCTGGGTAACATTGTTGTAGCTTGATTACCACATTGGCTGTCCCATCAGGTGAGCCATCGTCTACTACCAAAATATCTACCCCTATGTTTAATCCAAAAATGGTGGTGACCAAAGACACAATATTTTCTCTTTCATTATAGGTAGGTATAACTACTATGGAATGAAGCAGTACGGCCATCTATCCTCTTTTTAAGCGGTCTTTTGGCAAAGTAGGTTCCGCTAAAAAATATGCTTGCAAGCGTTTAGCCTTTGATGGCCCTACTATTGTAGCTAATGTCTCTAAAGAAGCGGTTTGCATCGTCTGAAGGCTACCCAATTGCTGCAATAGCTTAGCGAATGTTTGGGGACCAATACCTGGAATTTTCAGGGGCTCGAACGCGCCTTTGCTGCGTTGTTTTCTGTGAAAGGTAATGGCAAAACGATGGGCTTCATTGCGCAGCTGTTGGAGCAGTTTGAGGGAAGCAGATTGCTTATTTAAATACAATGGAAATGGATCATGGGGGAAGTAGAGCGCTTCTAATCGTTTGGCTATGCTGATAATGGCTACTTGACCATAGATACCTACCGCTTCTAACGCCCGCAAGGCAGCATTCAGTTGCCCTTTACCTCCATCTATTACAATTAGGTCAGGTAACCCTTCTTGCGTTTTTGAGCCATAACGTCGCTGGATGATTTCATACATAGAAGCACAATCATCAGGCCCTACGACCGTTTTAATATGGTAGTGGCGGTAGTCTTTTTTAGAAGGTTTGCCATCCTTAAAGCAAACCATGGCCGCTACTGGATGGGCCCCTTGTATATTCGAATTGTCAAAACATTCGATCCAATAAGGCACCTCTTTTAACTTTAAGTCATGTTGTAATTGCACAAGCGTTAGATTGGGTTTTACTTGAAAATTAGATTTTTGATGTAAAAAGTCCTTTTTGCATAATAGAGCATTTTGGAGCGCCAATGCTACCAATTTCCGCTTGTCACCAATTTTAGGCATGGTGATGGAAAAGGGTCCTATGGTTAGGTTCAGCGGTAGATTCACCAAAACTTCTGGTGCCTGACTATCGCTGCAAGCACGGAGCGAACAGACTACCAAAGGTAGTAAATCCGTTGCCTCTTCTTCCAACTTTTTGGTTACCACACGGTGTTGGGTAAAAGAAATGGCCCCTTGTTTAATATGCAAGTAACCCACAAAGGCATGGTTTGGATCTGAAATAATGGCTACTACATCCAAATCCCCTACCAGCGGATTGATGACTAAAGATTTCGCTTGGTATTGATCCAATAGCATTAACTTTTCCTTAAAGCGTTGCGCTTGTTTATAATCAAGTCGTTGAGCAGCTGCTAGCATTTGTTCCTTGAACTCCTTTTTTACAGAAGCAAAATTATTTTTTAGTAAGGCCTCTATCTGATCTATCTCTTGTTGATAAGTCGCTTCATCTTGAAAAGCTTCGCATGGGCCTTTACAATGGCCCAGATGGTAATCCAAACAAACCTTAAACTTATGGTTGGTGATGTTTGCTGCCGAAAGATTGTAGTTGCAGGTACGGAAGGTAAATAATTTTTTGATTACCTCTAAGGTTTGCTTAACAGCTTGGGCACTGGTAAATGGTCCGTAGTATTTCCCTAAGGGAGGGACCGTTTTACGGGTAATGATCACCTTAGGAAAGCGGTCATGGGTAATACATAGATAAGGGTAGGTTTTCCCATCTTTTAGTAAGATGTTATACCGTGGTTGTAACGCTTTAATTAGGTTGTTTTCTAAAAGAAGTGCTTCATATTCGGAATGTAAAGCGGTATAGGCAATAGAGGCAATATGCGTAACCATACGTGCGGTTTTTAGGTTATGTACCTTGCTAACAGTAAAATAATCGCTTACCCTTTTTTTGATGTTTTTTGCTTTACCGACGTAAATCACCTCTTCTTTGTAGTTGTAGAATAGATAAATACCTGGCAATGTAGGTAGGTGTTGGATCTGATTTGGGGTATAGCGTGGCGTTTCCATAGGTTAAAGCTACAAAATTCCTTACGGCAATTCTTTGTATTAAACTTTAGTATGCTTTTTATTTAAAAATATTATTTGTATAATTAAAACTAGATTTAATTATACAAATCTGTTTTTATCAAGTTGTTTTTAGCTGTGTCATACGCGCAGATTTATTTAATGAAAGCTATGAAATATAAGAAAGTGTTGATACTATGGTTGCTCACATTAGGGGGATGTAATACCTTATCTAAGCAACATCAAAATCCTTACCATCCAGTCTTGACTCATTATATCCCTGTTTATTCTGCTGTTCAGCATACTTATTCTTCTCATTGTCTCGATGCTACGCTTTGTTATAGGCATGCTTGTGATCCTGTTATCCGTTTCCCTGCTGATTATCCTGCTTCTGTTGCTGATTATAGGTACTCCTTTGTTCCTCCTGATGCATACACCCACTCCTCTTGTTGTATGGTTAACCAGAATGAGGTGGATGATTCTGTTTGTTCTGCTATTTCTGCTTACCCTCCTAGTGCTGTTTGTCCAGTTGTTATACAGGCCAGTGTTACTAGTTGTGCACCGTTTTGCTTCATCGGGTGGTTTGGGTGCTTTTGCTATCCCTGATTGTTGTATGCAAAAGGCCTTAAAGCATCTATAGTAGACCTTTTGGTTCATCTAAAATGGTATTTGTTCATGATACTGGTTAATAATGAATTGTATCCCACTTTTTTTTGATAAAAAAGTGGACAAAAAATCAAGCCCTCGATAAAATGCCAATTTCTACACCTCGACTTTTTTCAGGGGCGTTGTTCTTTTAACGCAAAAACCACTGCGCTGAACACATACTCATTTCTTCAGTTCGTAGCCTCTACTTTTTAATCAGCTTCCAATTGGTCTATCAAAGCAGTCACACGTGCGCCTTGCATCACCGAACGATCGATGATAAACTTTAAATTGGGTATTTTATGCATTTTCCCCGCCACCCTTTTGCCTAATAACCTTCTCATCGTACTTTTATGGCCATCAATCTTTTGCAATAAGGTTGCCTGCTCCTCATTCAGGGAAAAGCTGAGATATACTTTTGCCAGACTCAGGTCACTGCTTAAGTCAACCGTTGTAACTGAGATCACTGCACCCCCAAACAACCGAGCGGTTTCTATTAAGAATAGTATGCCCAGCTCCCTTTGCACGAGCTTAGCCATTTGTTTTATTTTAATCGCATGAGTAGCCTGTACCATCTTTTTATTCAAGTAATGCAGCAACTATTTGCATAAATGCATCCACCTGCAGCGAAGCCCCTCCAATCAGCCCACCCGCTACGTTAGGAGAGCGCAATATAGCGTTTGCATTTTGTGGATTGCAGCTCCCACCATATAGGATAGGAACGTTTTCGCCTGCACATAGCTCCGATAACACCTCCCTTATAAAGGCGTGCATTTCTGTAACCACTGCTAAGCTAGCTACTTGTCCAGTGCCAATTGCCCAAACCGGCTCGTAAGCAATCGCTACTGTTTCTATTTCCTTTGATGTTAAGCCCATTAAGCTTTCTTGCAACTGTTGTTGCACCATTGTTTTGTGGTTGCCATGCTTGCGTGCTGCTAAACTTTCACCACAGCAAAGAAAAGGTTGCATACCAGCCTCCAATACCCTTTTTATTTTTTGAGCCAACAGTCGATGATCCTCCTTTTGGTAGTTTCTGCGTTCACTATGCCCAATCAGTACACCCTTTACACCTATAGCGGCTAGCATAGCCGCTGATACTTCTCCCGTAAAAGCACCCTCTGCCTCATGGTGACAATTTTGAGCAATGAGTTGAATAGCGTGTTGATCACCTATTAAGTCAGCTATAGCCGACAAATGGACAAAGGAAGGGGCAATGTATAGCGCTAATGAACCCGCGTTTATGGCCTTTAACTCAGGCAACAATGCCCCCATAAAGCCGATGACCTCTTGGGCCGTTTTGTACATTTTCCAATTACCTATAAGGTATTTTTTTTGCATGGCTGTGTGTGCTATTTACGTTAGATATAAAACCCGCTTAAGCGCCGCTACGGTTTGGGCTACGTTGGGTAAGATGGCCTCTATTAGAGTAGGTGCATAGGGAAGAGGCACATCTAAGTTATTTATTTTTTGAATCGGCGCGTCTAAATAGTCGAAAGCATGCTTTTGAACCTGGTAAGCTATTTCAGACGCGATCGAAGCCAGTGGCCAGGCTTCTTCTACGATTACCAAGCGATTGGTTTTTTTTACCGACGCAATAACGGTCGATAGGTCTAGTGGACGAATCGTACGTAAGTCAATTAGTTCCACTGAAACACCTTGCTTTTGCATGACCTGTACGGCTTCCTCTGCTGTTTTAATCATTTTCCCAAAAGAAACCAAGGTTACATCCGTGCCCTCTTGCCTCAGATGCGCCTTCCCTATGGGCAACAAATAGGTGTCTGCGGGTACTTCTCCTAAGTCACCATACATTAATTCCGACTCCATAAATAGGACCGGGTCATCGTCTCTAATGGCACTTTTCAGCAATCCCTTTGCATCATAGGGGTTAGAAGGAACAATTACTTTTAGCCCTGGACAGTTGGCATACCAACTCTCAAAGCTTTGAGAGTGTTGGGCACCTAACATGCCCGCATTACCAGTTGGTCCCCTGAATACAATAGGCACATGGTATTGCCCACCCGACATCGCATACATTTTAGCCGCTCCATTTACAATCTGATCTATCGCTACTAGGGAAAAATTAAACGTCATCAACTCTATAATGGGGCGTAAACCATTCATAGCAGCTCCTACACCCAATCCCGTAAAGCCTAATTCACTAATAGGCGTATCTATTACCCTTTTTGCTCCAAACCGTTCCAGCATACCTTGACTTACTTTGTAGGCACCATTGTATGCCGCTACTTCCTCCCCCATTAAAAAGACCATTGCATCTCTTTCCATTTCCTCTATCATTGCCTCGCGCAATGCTGCTCTAAATTGTATCGTCCGCATCTCCTAGCATTTTATTAAATAACCATACGTCTCATCAAAGATAGGGTATATCAAGAAAAAATATTAACGCCCTAAGCGCTGGCTATGCGTCATTACTCAGATACTCCTTTAGCGCACTTCTAATTTCTTGCGCAGATAGGTTGTTTTCCATTGTCCCCTTTCTAGCTATGGATATTTGTCCAGATTCTTCTGAGACGATTAAAACCAATGCATCTGTTATCTCCGTAAGCCCAACAGCTGCTTTATGACGCAGTCCAAAACGCGCCGCTATATTTGGATGTTCCGTAACCGGTAAGATACACCGCGCTGCTACGATCCTATTGTTGTGAATAATCACTGCGCCATCATGCAATGGGCTATATTTATTGAATATAGCCATTAATAACCGCGCAGAGACTACTGCATTAATCAAGTCACCAGATTCTTCATAATAGCGGAGGTCTGCATCTTTTGTAAATACAATGAGCGCACCTGTGTTACTGCCGCCTAAGGTTTGTACCGCTTTTACCACTGGTGTGACATCAATTTCATTCTTTTTATCCGTCAACCAAGGAATGATTTGTACCACCATCGCTTTACTGCCCATCAGACTTTTGCCTAAGCTAAACAAGAAATGGCGGATCTCCCTTTGAAAAAGAATAATCGGCACGATAGGACTGGTCCATATACGCAAAATAGATGCGACTACCTTCAGCTGTAAGGCTTGTACCATCCAATAAAAAAGATATACGATCAAGCAACCCAGGATGCACTTTACAGCTATACTACCCTTTACTAATTTATATACCCAATAAACCAAGCAACCCAATAGTGCTATATCAACAATAAGCCTAAAACTAATGTCCCAACGCTCAAGATAGAATAGGTTAAATGGCATGGGTGAAATTTATTTTTTAGTTGATAGTCAAAATAGTTTATATAAATTAGGCGTGTAAAAATTTGTAATTCGTTGTGATCAGTAAGGTATTTTAGATTAATTTTGTGTTAAAAAAACGATTTTGTTGGCAAAAAAGCAAATTTATAAATCATGAAAAATATAGGAATGGTCCATCATACACTGAGCAGGGCAGTTTTGTGGTTTCTACGATAAACCATCAAGGTATAGAGTTACAAAAGCTTTGTGTTATTTTGTAAGGCGGATTAGGTTTAGTATACCTACCTTTCGAAAGTAGACCAATCGTACAAAAGTTAGGTGGCTTTGATTATAAGTAAATTATTTGGTAAATTCTAAGTTTATACGCAATGTTTTGTATCTGTTAGCAGTCAAGGAGTATAGGTTGGCCTTGTTATAAGGCAGTGCACAAAAATGCAAATCTATTATAATTTAATATGTTTAAAAAAAATCTATTCCATCCATCAACCTGGTGGATCATTGTTATGGCCATCTATGCAATGGTAGATAGTTGTAAAGGTTGTAAGCAAAACAAGAAAATAACGCCTATCCCTGCATCCCCTACGGACACTACGCTTACAACACCTACAGTGCCAGCAACTAAGCTACCAGATAAGCTGTCAGACCCGTTGCATGGCTCTACAGATAGCCTATACTCTGAAGCTAGTACCGTTTCATCAGGTAGTTCCTCTTCTTGGGTTTCTAGCGGTGCTTCAGCCACTTCTAGTGGGTATGCTTCTTCAAGGAGTTCTAATAGTAGTGGCTCCTCAGCTGCGCCAAAGCCTTCTGATCCTTTGTTTTCCTTTGCTGGTCTTGCTAATCTTGGAAATAGTTGCTTTATGAATGCAGCATTGCAAGTGATTGCAGCTCTCTATCCGGAGGAGGCGCAGGATGGCCCCCTCAAAGGGCTGGTTAATAAAATCAATGCTGGCCCCGGGGTAATATCTCGGGATGTTATAGAAGGGTTTGTGGCGGATTTTCCAATACCGGCGAAGAAGATGGTAGGTCAAGGTTACCAGGAAGATCCTGATGAGTTTATTAGCCATTTTTTTACAGAGGACTTTCCAGGGTATTTTACACTTATTTCACGTATCCTTTATAAAAAAGAGGCTGAAGCAGCCATTTATGTAAAGGAAATGGGTAAAGAATATCCTAAGACATTGCGTATAGGTTTTAACAAGAACGAAAACTGGGATAAGTACGACTTAAATGAGCTCGTTGCATTGAATATGGAAGAGTTCATAGATGAAACAGACGTACGGGAATGTCGGAATGTAGATCCGACTAATTGTGTAACCTTCTCTATGGAGAAGATGTCTGCTTTTGTAGAAAAGCATCAAAGCAGGCTAGAACCTATACAAGGGAACACCTCTAAGGTAAAAAAATGTATCCAACAAACCGTGTACATGGATATGCCTTCTAAGTTATGTTTACAACTAAAGCGATTTGAAAACTCTCGCGTTAAAATAATGGATCCAGTGCATGGAACAATGACGCTTACTATTCCATTAGATCCTAATTGTAAGGATCATGTTGTGAAATATAATCTATATGCTTTTATTCAACATAGGGGCGAGGGAATAAGTAGTGGCCACTATATTGCCTATGTAAAGCGCGAAGACAAATGGTATAGAGTGAATGATGGTACGATAGAAGAACCGAGTCTATCAGACGTTATAGATGCGTCTAAAACCGCTTATCTATTGTTTTATAAAAAACAATAAAAGAAGGTATCTGTTCACGATACTGGTTCATAATGAATTTTATCCCACTTTTTTCTTGATAAAAAAGTGGACAAAAAATCAAGCCCTGGGTAAAAAGTCGCTGAAAGTGTCATCTTACAGATGAAAAAACAGAAAGCGCCCCCTTTGGGGGCTTTAAAAGGAACTGTTTTTCTAGTCATCTCTAAGATGCCACTTTTTACACTACGACTTTTTGCAGGGGCGTTTTTCTTTTAATGCAAAAAATCAGTGACTTGAACAGATATCTATCATTTTAATCGGCGTTTGCTTCCATTGCGCTAATTTAAATAGCGTATGGCCACCAATACAAAGTTGGCGCGCAGTAAAAGTATTGCAATGATCTGTTGTTTTCGCTGCAAAGCAGCGCACTGCATTGTTTTTACTCTGTACTAAATTCCTTGATCAGCGGTCGTAGTACTGAGCATATCTTGAATAGATGCATCATAATTTGCTATTCAACCTAACGAAGCTAGGAAAGGCATGGTGGCAATCATAACCGGAGGGTCTATTAGGCAGTATAGTCAGCAGGTTGCTTATATACCGCTTATCCGTTTCCAATTGTCACATAGAACCGCTGCAGCGGTCGCTGCATTTAAGGAGTTGGCATGGCCATACCTAGGAATGGAAACTGCTTCTGTTAGAGTTGCTTGTACGGCAGGCTGAATCCCATGGGATTCATTCCCAATAACCAATATCCCATGGTCTGGAAACAAAAAATCATGCACAGACTTCCCTTCCAACATAGCACCTAGGATAGGCAGCTCTACACCCTGTAAATAGCGAGGTAAGTCTACATAATGCAAGTTGACCTTTACAAAAGAGCCCATACTGGCTTGTAATACCTTTGGGTTATAGAGCTCTGTAGTGGTTTGTGCGCAGAGTATGGTAGTTATCCCATACCAATCTGCTATACGAATCATAGTGCCTAAATTACCAGGGTCTTGCATGCCATCTAATGCAAGGGTTATACCCTTGGGTGTTAGGCAGGGAGCAGTGGATAGGGGTATAGCAGCTACTGCCAGTACGTCATGGTTGTGGACAAAGGAGCCTAGTCCAGAGAGCAATGCTGTATGGGTTTCAAATACCTCTGTTTCTGGACGAAAGGTAGCAACCATATCTGGATTACTTGCAAAAAAATCAGGCGTTCCAATTATACATTTGATAACATAATCAGAAGCAAGCAATGCTTGGACGCCTTTTTTTCCTTCTAAGACAAAAGCAGCCCGCTCTAGGCGGTATTTTTTAAGCGCCAACTGGCGGATAGATGCGGCTTTTTTTTTACTTAAAATAGGATACATAGATTCCTTATTAAGTTGATAGCATTGTCTGAACAGGTAGGTTGTTTTTCTATCTATCTGTCGCGTTCCGTTTTACTGACGCGTAGCACCCCTTTTTTTTACATAGTGAAACAATACATAATGCATAGCAATTACACATGGCAGTATCGCAAGCTTTAATATAAAAGCTAATGAAATGAAAGGCAAAAACAATAATGTTATGGCGATTGTAAAGATACTTTTAAATGAAATCATAGACAAAAAAATTAATAGCGTATTCCATTAAGATGGCCTCTAGGACCATTGTAGCGTTATGTGCACAATAATCCAAAAGCATTTATAGACATCTTACATCCTATTAGGCAGATAGATTGAGCATGCCTAAGAAAGTTTCTGGTGAAACATACCAACCAATTGATATAGCGCAAACTCTGCATGCTTTACCTTTAAAGCATGCTCGACCACATCGATTTCAGCTTTTTGCGTTGCTTCTTCTGCTTCACGTAATTCTAGTAGTTTGACCTGCTTCAAGCGATATTTTTCCCTTATAAAAACCAATTTTTGCTTGCTTATTTTTAGTTGCTCCTCTGCTACGCTATGCGCATCTAAGGCATGATGGTATTGCCATTTTTTATCTTCTAAACCATCCTCTAAAGCCAATTTTTGTTGTTTTAACGCAAACGTGGCATTATGCAATGCTATTTTTGCTTTTTTAATTTTTGCAGGCATGAGCAGTAAAGTAGCGATATCAATCTGGATCCCAATGCTTCCAAACCATTTACTAGGCGTAGCATCAAACGCAAATGGTTCATCTTCAAAATTATATGTATACCCCTTCGATTGAAAACAAGCCAATAGGTTTAAACAAGAAAGCGGGTGGGCTTTAGCTCTGCGCAACTCAGTTGCTGCTATAGCTACTTTTTTTTCTTGTATGGCTACCTTTAAATCAACCATTTTTTCTTTTGTGACTGCTTGAATATCCCATATAGGTTGCACAGAAATAGTTGGGTGCACCCATATTTCTTCATTGAGGGGTTTGCCAAGTAGTACATTTAAATTCCGGCGTTTTCCTTTCAGGGCTTCCTGCCGCTCTAATAAGCTTAACTTGACCTGTTTCAGGGCCAGCTGTGCATCCAAACAATCTATTTTGGAGATCCGTCCTACTTTTAATTTTTCTTCTTCTATCTTTAACCTAGCTGTGGCTAGTTTGATTAGGTTCTTGGATAATTTCCACTTTTTTTGTGCCAAGGCAAGTTTATAGTAAGCCATAACTACCCGCTGTAGTTCTTTTGCTATTGATTTTTTAGCATCTAGCTTATAGATCACATTATTTTGATGGTGTATTTTAGTTTGGAATATTTTATCGGCTAATGATGCCAATTCCCATTGTAATGTAAAAACAGGTTTGGATCGCATGTGCGATTGCATAGCGTTTGTTTTGGCGCCATTTTGCTGCGCAGATGATTGTGTGCTTCCTAGCCAGCTGTTTTCGTAAGCCAACATACAAGTGGCTTGAGGCAGCCATATCTGGAAAGCATCTATTTTACGGGAGAGTATGGCTTTCTTTTTAGTCTGTGCAGCAATCTGAATATTTAAATTATCTTTTAAGGCCATGTTGATGGCTTCTTGCAAACTGATCGGCTTGCTTTTCGCTTCTGTGCTGTGGTGGCCTAAAAAGGCTATGCTACCTATTAGGCTAAAGCGTACAACCCATTTTTTCATTATCAATCTCATTAAATGTATTAGCTAATTTTTCCATCTACAATTTCTTGAATGCTATTGCATTGCCGTGCTACCTGCAGAGCGTGGGTCACGATAAGAATTGTATTTCCCTCTCTATTCATCTCCTTAAGCAAAGCCATGATCTCATGTGCCGTGCTGCTGTCTAAGGCACCTGTTGGCTCATCTGCCAAGATGAGGGGAGGAGCTGTGACCAATGCACGGGCAATAGCTATCCTTTGTTGTTGCCCCCCTGAAAGGGCATTGGGTTTATCATGGGCATAGGCAGTTAATCCCACTCTATCGAGCATGGCCCATGCACGCTTGTAACGCTCTGTTCTGCCTATGCCTTGGTAATAGAGCGGAAGGGCTACATTCTCTAATGCTGTTTTGAAAGGAATTAAATGAAACTGCTGAAAGATAAACCCAATTAATTGGCTTCTATAGCTGCTAGCATGTTGATACGAAAGATTTTTCATCTGCACACCATTCAGATGGTAAGCCCCATGGTCATAGGTATCCAATAGGCCAATAACATGCAACAACGTAGACTTTCCAGCACCAGATTGCCCCATTAAGGCAACAAAATCCCCTTTTTCAAGGTGAAAATCTACCCCCCTAAGTACTTCCCTGGTGAGGGTACCCGTCTGAAAGGATTTATATAAGCCCCGTATCTGAATCATGCTACGCTTCTACAATTAATTGGTCTGCCTCCGTAAGGCCTTCTTTTACCTCGACATATAGACCATCGGATAGCCCTAATACCACCTCTTTTTCAACCACTTTACCTTCATGTAGACATTTTACGCAATAGGTTGTACCTTTTATTTGAATCATGCTTTCTGGTACGGATAGCACATCATTGACTTGCTCTAGAATCACCTCTGCAAGCGCTACATACCCTGCCCGTAAAGCAATTTTTGATTTTTTTGGTTTATGTACCACCCCTTCTATGTCAAATTTAATTTCTCCTTTTTGGAATGCCTCTTCATTGGCCTTGGGTGCAATTTTAGTTAAAGTAACTTGCAGTTTTTCATCATTCAAAGCATTTAATGAGGCGGTAAAGGTCATCCCCTTGGTTAAGTGGATCACATCTAATTCACTGACCTGAGCGGAAAACAAAAAATGAGCCATATCCCCAATAAGCGCTACTGTGGTGCCAGACGCTTTGTCACTGATTGCTTGCACCATACTGCCCTCCTTAGCAGGTAAACCTAAGATGGTCCCTTTGATAGGGGCTTTTATGATGTTGGCCTCTACGCCTTTTGCTGTAGTATAGCCATATTGAATGATTTCTAACTTTTTCTGAGCTGCAGCAACTTTTTCTTTGGTTTGCTCCCAGGCTGCCAATGCCGCTTCATAGGTTTCTTTGGCCAGCATCTTTTTACTAAAGAGTTGCTTGCTTCTTAAGTATTTGGTTCTAGCTTGATTGCGATCAATAGTGGCCAAACGTAACTTGCTGGCTGCAGCCTCCACCTCCTTCAGATTAGGCTGTATTTTAATACGTGCAACCGCTGCGCCTTGTGGCACATAATCCCCTATGCGTACGAATAACTTATCTACCACACCCGTCACATGGGACTCTAATTTATTTTCTTTATAGGGCATCAGGCTACCAGAAAAAACTTTTTTGCGCACAATCGTTCTACGCGTGGGCTCGGTAGTTTGAAAAGTGACCGGATCTAACTTCAAGATTGTCCGCGTTAGTTGTTCCCATTTCGTTTTATATATTTTGGAGTAAGCAAAAACCCCTCCAGCTATGAGACCAGTGATTAAAATCAATTTGGTTATTGTACGCATTTTTATTCTTTATTTAAAGCATCTACTGGTTTAATGTATCCTACTCTTTTTATAGGGATAATGGCTGCTAAACAACCAGATAGTACCAAGACGACTAAGGCATATAGAGAAAATTGAAATTCGAAACGGGCGATGCCATGATTTTCAACCATAGGAAGCAGGTAGCGATTCATCCATTGGAGTATGCCTATACCGGCTCCTAGTCCCAATATACCGGAAATCAAGTTAATGACAATCGATTCCAGCAAAATTAAACCCATGATATCGCTGGGTTTTGCGCCCATCACTTTACGAATGGCCAATTCTTGCCTACGCTCTTTTACTACAACCAGCATCATATTACTGACACCTACCACACCACTAACCAAAAAGCAGAGGCTCACTAGCCCAATAAACCCTTTCATAACGTTAAACAACACTTCAAAAATCGTAGTCCTTTGAAATGGGCCACGTATGCATAGCGCGTCCTGCTGATTCGCGTTAAAATTGAGTCGCTTGGCTAGATAGGTGAGTACTTTTGCTGCTGCCTCTATCGCATTTTGTTTGGGTGCTAGGGTAGCTATGATACCATCAATGCCTTCCGCATGCCCACGAAACAATGCTTTAAATAAACTGCTGGGCAGCATGATGCGTGTGTTATTGAACCAAATCGTTTCGTCTAATACACCAATTACACATACCCTAACGCCATCTATTGCGATAAATTGCCCTACTGCTTGGCGCGCATCAAATATTTTCTTTTTCATCTCTAAGCCCAGTATACATACTGAGCGTCTTTCCGCTATGTCACGCGCATTGAAAAAACGCCCCTCTACAAGGGCTAAGTCGTTGATCTTTTCATACCCAACCCCTACACCCAGCAGATCACTTTTGTGTATGACTGGTCCATACGCCACCGAGCTTGCTTTTTGAAAAAAAGGCATCACTTGGCTAAATAGATTTAAACCAGTGGCCAGTGCATTGGCTATGGCTTCTGTCAGGTGGATAGAAGCCGTTGACCCATACCCTTCAGAAATATACATACAACGCGTAGTATAGCTGCGAAACCGCTGCATCATACCATTGTGAATACCACTGCCTACGCCTTGTAAAAGCACCCAGATAAGCATGGCCCACATAACGCCAAAACCCGAAAAAATAGTCCTGATTTTATGGGCTTTTAAACTATGTAAAACCTCTATAAACCATTGATATCCAAACATATATAATATAATCAATATCCGTTCAGGTAATAGATAGACTGCCCCAAAACGAGCAAAAGTTCCCTTTACTTATTGCCCAATGCTTCGATAGGCTTTATCTGTACCGCACGCATAGCCGGTAGCATCCCTGCCAAGCAACTGGTTGCGATGATTAATCCCAATCCACCCAACATATATTCAAGGGGAAAGGTTAAAGTAGATAGGTAATAGGTTTTGCACAGCGGCACTACCCATTTATTAAACAGTTGGATCAGTGTAAAGCCTGCTCCAAAACCGATGATACCAGCCACAAGGGTGACCATCACTACTTCACATACAATCATCGCCATAATATCTATAGAACGGCTCCCTAATACATTTCGAATCGCCATTTCGTTGCGTCTTTCTTGAATGGTCACTAGCATCATGTTACCCATGCCTACCATACCAGTGATGAGCAGACATATACCGATGATCGTATTAAAAATAGCTATGTTGTTAAACAACTTATGAAATTTATCGGCATGTTTGGTGATACTAAATAGTTCAAGTGCTTGGGTATCGTTCACATCAAAATGCAAATGGCGCGCAAAATAAGCGCGGAGTTGTTTTTCCACGACTGCCTCACGTGCAGTTGGTACTAGGGTGAGTCGAATAGCATCTACATAATGGCTGCGTTGAGGAAATAGCGCTTTGCACAAGCTATGGGGCAGCAATATCGCATTAGATTCACCATAAAGGCTGGCTTCTAATGTATCTAGTACACCCACTACTTGCAAACCTATATCCCCCAAAAAAATATATTGCCCAAGGGCAGAGGCATGCCCAAATAATTTTTCTTTCATATTGATGCCCAGAATGCAAATGTTATTGCCTACTCCTGCATCACGTGGTGTAAAAAAGCGCCCTTCCTGTATGGGTAAATGAGCCAATAAAGCATAGCAGGGTGCACAGCCCAAAATAGGTGCCGTGACCTTTTGGGTGGCATACCTTACGGGATGCTTACACTGTAAGATAGGGCTACTATGCTGAATCGTGTGAAAGGATTGAGATAAGTTTACAGCCATGGCTGCTGGAATAGCATGGTGGACACCCGCACTGCTTCCTCCCCTGATGGTTATGGTTTTTGCGCCATACTTTGCAAAGACTTCGGAAACACCATTGTGAAAGCCATTGCCCACAGCTAATAGCAACATCCATATAAAAACAGCCCATAATAGACCAAACCCCATCGATAAGGTTTGCGTGGTATAAGTGGTAAGGCGCTGGTAGGCCTCTTTTAAAGCATGTAAAACACACATAAGCAATCTAATCACAAAACAAGCATCTCATATAAATTGGGCCCATCCCTTCACCCCTTATGTTTTGATGTAATCTATTAAACTTTCTTCTATCATTAAAGGCGTAATATGATTTTATCAGCTTTCTTCTGCTCTAGGATGGGCTTTTTTGAAAACTTCTTTTAATCTCGTTAAAGCATTATGGGTATAGACTTGGGTAGCAGCTAAGCTGGCATGACCCAATAGTTCTTTAATAGCCTGTAAATCCGCTCCGTTATCTAATAAATGCGTGGCAAAGGTATGGCGGAATATATGTGGGCTGTGTTGACTGGCACGTGTAGCGGGTGCCAAATACTTCTTAACGATTCGGTAAATAAACATAGGATAAGTGGGTTGGCCCGTGTTGGTAACGATGAGTTGAGGGGTAAGCGGATGGCCCAGTTTTTCTTTTGCGCTTATATAAGCGGTGATCAATTGAATCAATGGTTTTGGAAAAGGAATTATACGTGCTTTATCACGTTTCCCCAACACCTTAACCGTTCCATCTTCCAGGTTGATGTCTGTTTGGCAAAGCGCGACCAGCTCAGCTAGGCGCATCCCTGTTCCATATAGTAGCTCCAAAATTAATCGATCACGCAAGCCAGCAAAGTTAACCGGAAATAGATATGGGTTTAGGACAGCCAGCAGTTCCTTTTCTTGAAAAAAGATGGGCAACCTTTTTTTTCCTTTTAGACTTTTCAATGCATCTGTGGGGCGATCAACCATCAGCCCTTTTTTCGCTAAAAACACATAAAAAGCACGCAGCGCAGCCATTTTTCTATTGATAGAACGATGGGCCAAGCCCCCTTTAGCCAAAGCCATCATCCATCCACGTAGATCCTGTCCGGTTACCGCTGTTGCTATTTTTTCAGGGGCCTGTTCAGAGAGGTAATGGATCAATTGGCTTACGTCCGTTGTATAAGCCATAACGGTATGCAGACTCGCTCTCCTTTCTGCTGTTAAATAGGCCTCAAAAAGCGCAAGGAGTGATGGATGGTCCATCTTTACCCATTGTTGCCTAGTATTCGATACTTATGCATCGCCTTTAACTTTTTAGCTTTTCTGCTTACGGTGGGTTTCATATACGCCATACGTTGTCTAGCCTCTTTTAGTACACCCACACGCTCCACTTTCTTTTTAAATCTTTTGAGTGCTTTATCTACACCTTCGTTGTCTTTTACTTCTACAACAATCATACCTTTACTTTAGTTTGTCATTAAAATGGTTATTGGCCCTGTTCACCCAATGGCGGGGGCTTAAGGAACTGTATTGATTTTCAAATAAAAATATCTACTCTCGCCATTGGTTAATAATGAATTTTATCCCACTTTTTTCTTGATAAAAAAGTGGACAAAAAATCAAGCCCTCGGCAAAAAGCCGCTGAAAGCGTCATCCTACAGATGGGAAAACAGAAAGCGCCCCCAAAGGGGGCTTCAAAGGAAACTGTTTTTCCTAATCATCTGTAAGATGCTACTTTCTAAACCGCGACTTTTTTCAGGGGCGGTTTTTTTTGACGCAAAAAACCACCGCGCTGAACAGATACTATATTTGCTGCTATTTCGTCACGTTAAGGCGCTTATGTCCGCCGATAAAAAAACTTGGCGCTTCAGTAAACTTGTAGTTTACGGACGAACTGTTGTTCAGCGGATTAGAAAAACAGCCCTTGTTTGAAGCCCACGCAGTGGGCGAGTTCTGTTTTTCCAGCTGAACAACAGTTCGTTTCATTATTTTTACTGTGCGCCAACTTTTTATTGGCGGACATGGGCAGCAGCGTATACGCATGAGCCATTTCTATCTCTGTGTTAGAACAGATGTCCCTTAAGCCCTCGCTATTGCCTGTTCACCTACAAATCTACTCTAAAAACAGCGCAAGCACAAGGTTGCCTCAAAAATATTTTGTTTTAGCTATGTAAAAATTGCTTAGTGCGCGGTCGGTCCGTTGGTTGGGTTGGCGCTGCAGCGTGGTTTTCTTTTACGCTGCCGTCGTCTCATATAGGCGATGCAAAACAATAGCAAACAAGCCCATGAAGCAATATAACCAATGTAATCCCCATATAGGCTATAAAAAGTCATTTGATGGTTGGCCTGTACTACTGCGCGCCTAGCCGCTATTTCTAACCGGTTGGTAGCAGCGATTGTTTCCCCCCGTTGATTGATGAAGCCAGAAATACCGGTATTGGCTGCACGCATCACACTCCTTCGATGGGCGATTGCTACTAAACGACTATATTGAAAGAACTGTTGGTAGATAGGGGTATTACCCCACCACCCATCATTGGTTACTACTGCAAAAAGATTGGCCCCTTTTTGCACACTACTACCTACAAAAGCACCATATAACAACTCATAACAGATAATCGGTGCAACCTTGAGTTGAGGATGGATGGAAAAAGTTTTAGCGCCATCTCCCTTAGCAAGGCAAGGCGTTAGCCCCCCGCCAATATCATGAATCATTTGCTTGACCCAGTTGTGTACGCTTTCTGGTAAAATATAAAAATAGGGGATAAATTCTCCACCGGGTAATCTTTTTACCTTGTGGTATATATCCGTTGGGCGTCCAGTCTTTAAATGCAATACACTATTGAAATAGTCAACATAGTCCCGTTGCTTGAGTTGAGCAGTTTTTGTAGCCTTAGTTGGGCCATACATACGAAAAGAACTAGCCCCAGTTATCAGGTGCAAGGCAGCATGCGCTTCTAGAAATTGATATATAGGCTGCATCAATAGATAGTCACGCACCCATGCTTCTTCTAAATCCTTAGCAATGGCCGATTCGGGCCAAACTACTAAAGAAGTTGCTGGAGTAAGCTGCTCTTTAGAAAGGGTCAATAGCCGATCTATTTGACCTTTATAAGGCACGAAATATGGAGAGGTGCAATCTTTTTCAGTATAGTTATCAAAATTAGGTTGTACCACTACTGCCTCTACATCGCTACCTTTTTCTTGATAGGTGTAATAGATGATGAAACTTATAGATAGGGGTAGTAGCAACCAAGCCAAAAATCCCTTGCGTAGTGCAGGATGGGCTTGTTCAAATAGCAAATGGTAAACCAGGATATTCAGCACTAGAACCCAAAGGGATCCGCCAAGTATCCCTGTATATTCGTACCACTGAATCCATTTTGGCAGTGCGGCCAGTCCGTTGCCTAAGTTTAGCCAAGGAAAGGTCAGTTCCCAACATTCCCAGGAGAGATGGGCATGTTCTAGCGTTAACCAACTGGTGATCAGGCCTAGATAGCCTATATATAGGCCACCCCATTTGCGCATGTAGTAATAAAAACACCAAGGAAAAAAAAGGAACAACGTATTACCGCATGCTGCAAAGAAAAATCCTTCAAGACAAGCAGCATTATAAATCCACCAGAGCGCTATTGTATTCCAAAGAAACAGCGTCAATAGAATAGAAGAGAGGCAAAAGCGGGTTTTTTTAGGTGTTATCGTGCTTAGTTTCATGATACCCAGCATAGGCACAATAGCTACGCACAACAAGCCGCCCAACCAAGCAGAGCACCAGGATAGGTAAAACAAGCTACTGCTCAAGGCGATTAAAAGGCATACATACCGTTTGGAAAATGAAGCAAGTTTGGTGGTAATACGTGTGGCCCATAAAGCAAACGAAGTGGTATCCAGATGACTATACATATCGATTTAAATATTTTTTGTTAAATTTGCCCAACCTTTTTGGTGTAAAGACGCCTTATTGTTGCTTGTCGGTTCCACCTATAGACCACGTAGACAACGGCATCCTTTTGCTAAATTACAAAAAAGGAAAGAAACCGAATAGGACCAGCTGCGCATAACAAATTTCCATAATGGTTTTTTAGGGGGAAAATATAAGGGGGGAAGGTATGCAAAAAGACTGCAATTATTTTATATATATTTTCATTGGAAATCAATATTTTAATTGCATAAAAGTATGCTAGATGCATGCTAGGTAACGATAAGGCGCAAGCCATTTATGTAAGCTTTACCAAGTTACACGACCGCTCTAGGTCACCTCTTACCCTGGAGTAAGGAAAGATGGCCAATCTGTAATCCAAAACAGCTAAAAAACAAAAATGAAAGTACAAATAGTTATTCCAAAACTTGGTTTTGTATTGTTAATGGTGATGTTAAGTTCATTCTTTAAGTTTTGTAAAGATCGTAACTCAGTTCGGGTGCCATTGTCGGTCTCAGATCAAAAAAACACCAACGAAAATAATACTACCGGTGAACAAGATCCTAAACCTGAACTAAACCCTCGTGTTGCAAACCCTCCTGCTGCAAATTCTTCTAGTAATAAACCAAAGATAGAGACGCCTGGATCTGATCCAGCGGAGAAGCAGCATAGTAGTGATTCCGATCATGACAAAAATAATGGTGATGGTGGTAATGGGGATGATCATGGTGAGTCTCTGGGCAGTAATGGCGGTGAAGAAAATGCAAATGATAATATTGGCATACATAATAATTTGGCTGATAATCAACTAGATTTAGGAGTTTTACATGCTAATACTGATGCTAATGCTAATCTAAATTTAGTTAACGATGCTCAAGAAAATATCGTGACTTCGTTAAACACAACGGCAGGCAGTCCCAAAGTTGTTACCCGATCTATATCTCCTTCGCCATCTTTTCAAAGTAGTGCATCTAAGAGCATGTCAGGTAGGGTTAGGGGTACGCCTAAGTCAGATGATGTACATAGTATAGCGTCTTCTGTTAAAAGTTCTGTCAATAAACTTAAGTTTAAATTAATTAAAAAATTTGCTAAAAAAAGTTTGACGACGCAGGCGTATAAGATGAGGGAAGAAGCGAATCGAAGGGTATCTAAGGCAGGGGAATATGAGAAGATTATTATGTATGTGAACCGATTTATTCGTACAAAGAAGATCACAGAGAAGATCACAGAGAAGATAAAGACTATTAGTTCGTATGCTGATGCAGCTGGTAATTCGGTTGCGGCGGCTCGGTGTGCGTTTAATAAGTTGAAGGTTGAGGTGGGGAATGTAGAGGGTGCAGAGAAAGCTTTGTTGAAGGCTAAGGCGGGTGCTGCTTTGCAGGAAGTAGATAAACACTTAAAAGATCTGACTGAACATAAGGATGCGGCGAGGAATTCGGCGAATAATGCGCGGAGTGCGCTGGGATTTATAGTAGAAAATATACCTGATTATCAGAATAATACGTTGATTCTTATGTTAAATTGGGTGGATGATCAGATGGTTCTGGTGCACAGTGGTTAGCCAGGCGTTGGATTCGAAGAATGGCTAAAAGAAAAAAATAAAATATGAAGCTATCCATAGCTATTCCAAAGCTTGGTTTTATATTGTTAATCTTCATGCTAAGTACATTTTGGGTAAGCTGTGACAAGCATAAAAAGATAGCCATTAAAAATGGCAAGCCTACAAAAAAGCAGATGGAAGATGGTGCAAGCGACCGCTTAGCTAGCGACCCCCAGCCAGGGGATGGGCATATGGGCAGTAAGAATATGGATACAAACCATACAGCAGCGGATGCGCAAGGCCAAAGCAATACACCAACCGGATCAATGCATGCATCTGCCAACCCACCGAATCAATCGAGTGAGCAGCAGGGGGAACTAGGTAAGTGGGCAAAGAGGGGGAAGTGTATAGATAAACGCAAGCATGAGGTGCAAGCAGGTGAAAAAACACGTTGGCAAGCAGCCACAGACTTGATGAGAAAAGCATGGAAGCGCATAAGGAATAAATGATGCAAAATAGATAATTTGTACCAATAGTGTCCTCTTTATGTTCGCGCCACTGGCTGAATGATTTGCTTTTTCTCCCATCGGCACAATAATTTTCTAGCTGGTAAAATTATTTGTAAATTTGGGTACTTGTTACCCCTTAAAAGGGATAAATTCAAAAATAACTTATTCGTTTTAAATTTAAATAAATTATAGCAACATGGCACATCCAAAGAAAAGATCGTCTGCTTCCAGAAGAGATAAGCGAAGAACCCATGTGAAGCTTGCCATGCCCGCGCTAGTGGTTTGTCCGGTTACCGGCGTGGTACATACGCCACACCGTGCATTTTGGCATGAAGATAAAATGTATTATAAGGGCAGGGTGGTGATGCATAGGGCAGGTTAAATTACGCTGTAGATGAAGCTAATAAAGCGTGCCTCTATTGCAGGTGTAGCTGGATATGTGCCAGACGATGTGTTGACCAATGATGCGTTGGAGCAGATGGTCGCTACCAATGATCAGTGGATTACCACTAGAACCGGTATTCAAGAACGCAGGATCCTAAAAGGGGAAGGGCTAGGTACCTCGGTTATGGCCATACAGGCTGTCAAGGATTTGTTAGAAAAAACAGCTACCGATCCTGCTACGGTAGATCTCCTGATATGTGCAACCATTACGCCAGATCAGGTTACGCCTGCTACCGCTACCATCATTGCCCATGCGGTGGGCGCTACCCGTTCGTTTAGTTACGACTTACAAGCTGCCTGCTCGGGTTTTCTCTATGCACTCGATACCGCTGCTCAGTTTATTGCTTCCGGTAGCGCTAAAAAAGTGATTGTAGTAGGTGCAGATAAGATGTCTGCTATTACCGATTATACAGATCGGGCTACCTGTATTCTGTTTGGGGATGGTGCGGGTGCCGTTCTGGTAACGGAAGCTGAGGCAGATCATGGTATTGTAGATACCATCTGCAAATCAGATGGCGGAGGCCAACACTTGCTTTATCAAAAAGCAGGCGGCAGTAGGTGGCCCGCTTCTCATGCAACCGTAGATGCGAAAGCCCATTACATTCACCAAGATGGCCAAAATGTATTTAAAGCAGCAGTTACCGCTATGTCAGAAGTGGTGATGGAAATCATGACTGGCCATCAGCTTACACCAGCTGATATTGCTTATCTGGTGCCTCATCAAGCCAATAGGCGCATCCTGCAACTTGTGGCCGATCGTGTAGCTATTCCTATGGAAAAAGTGATGCTGAACATTCATAAGTATGGCAATACAACAGCAGCAACCATTCCCCTTTGTTTGTGGGATTATGAATCAAAACTAAAAAAAGGAGATAAGTTGATACTCACTGTTTTTGGTGGAGGTTTTACTTGGGGAGGGATGTATATGATTTGGGGGTATGATGGTTGTAAAATGATGTAAACGTTGATGTTTAAGAAAAGTAAAATATATTTAGTAGCAATAAGCGCAAGATGTTATGGCAAATACCAGTGATATTAAGAATGGCCTTTGTATTCTATTGAATCATGATATTTATAGTGTAGTGGAATTTCAACACGTCAAGCCAGGTAAAGGAGCTGCTTTTGTGCGAACCAAGCTAAAGAGCTTAACCAAAGATAGGCAAATAGACCATACCTTTAATGCGGGTGTAAAAATCCATATCGCACGTGTCGAACGCAGACCCTATCAGTTTCTTTATAAAGATAGTGCCGGATATACTTTTATGCACACGGAGACCTTTGAACAACTCACCATTGCCCCCGAATTGATTCATACCCCTCAATTCTTAAAAGAAGGGCAACAGGTGGAAGTCGTTTACCATGATGATGAAAATGTCGTATTAAAGTGTGAATTGCCTCCATCTGTCCTATTGCGGATTACCTATACAGAGCCAGGGCTCAGAGGCGATACTGCTACAAAAACGTTAAAACCAGCTACCCTAGAAACAGGCGTAGAGGTTCGGGTGCCGCTATTCATTAATAATGAAGATCTTGTAAAGATAGATACCCGTACTGGACTCTATATGGAACGGGTCAATGAGCAGAAAAAGTAAATATGAAAACGAAAGAAATTCAGGAGCTAATTGACTTTATTACCAAGTCAGGGTTAGAAGAGGTGCATATTGAAACGGAAGCCATTAAAATCCATGTAAAAAGGAGCATGCCTATCCCGGGACATATGGCATCACTTGCTCCCAGCACCCTGTCGTTGCCTACACAAGCAGCTGTTCCAGAGCATAACCCCCAATATATCACGATTAAGTCCCCAATGATTGGTACTTTCTACCGATCACCTAATCCTGAAGCCGCCCCTTTTGTAAAAGAGGGTGATGCAATTGTAAAGGGAACCAAGCTCTGCATCATAGAGGCTATGAAGCTCTATAATGAAATAGAGTCAGAAGTCACTGGAAAAATCGTACAAGTCTTGGTAGATGATGTCTCGCCTGTGGAATATGATCAACCCCTGTTTTTAGTAGATCCCGTTACCGGATAACGATCGCATCCATCTTTCCAGTTTGATCTTTTATGTTTCGAAAAATATTGATTGCCAATCGTGGAGAAATTGCTTTAAGCATCATTCGGGTTTGCAAAGAAATGGGTATTAAAACCGTTGCGGTGCATTCTACCGCAGATAGGGATAGTTTGCATGTCCGTTTTGCAGATGAATCTGTCTGTGTGGGTCCTCCTGCCAGCCATTTATCTTATCTTTCTATTCCATCCATTATTGCCGCTGCTGAGGTGACCGATGCCCATGCAATTCATCCAGGTTATGGGTTTTTATCTGAAAATGCTGGTTTTTCCAGTATTTGTGCAGAATATGGTATTAAATTTATAGGGCCTTCTGCGGAAGCTATCCGCAAAATGGGCGATAAGTCTACCGCAAAAGCCACAATGCAGGCGGCTGGTGTGCCTACTGTCCCTGGTTCCAATGGGTTGCTTACCTCTGTGGAAGAAGGCATTCGCTTGGCCCATGAAATAGGCTTTCCTGTATTGTTGAAGGCAACCGCAGGGGGGGGAGGGAAAGGCATCAAGTTGGTTGAGACAGCTGAGGCATTCCACCAAAAATGGATAGAGGCCAGGCAAGAAGCCATCGCCTCTTTTGGTAAGGATGGGCTATATTTGGAAAAATATATAGAAGAACCCCGCCATATTGAAATACAAATCGTTGCAGATCAATATGGTCAAGTCATACATCTATCTGAACGAGATTGCTCCATTCAGCGTAGGCACCAAAAATTAGTAGAAGAATCTCCCTCTCCCTTTGTAACCGCACCATTACGGGCCAAGATAACAGAAGCAGCACTAAAGGGCGTAGCGGCTATAGGGTATGAAGGAGTGGGTACCATGGAATTTCTAGTGGATAAACACCACAATTTCTACTTTATGGAAATGAATACCCGCATTCAAGTGGAATATCTTGTTACAGAAGCGGTTACAGGCTTTAACCTACTCAGAACGCAAATTGAAATCGCAGCTGGGCAGCGACTAAATGGCCCCAATCTATATCCTCAAGGGCACGCTATAGAACTCCGTATTAATGCAGAAGATCCCTTCCATGGCTTTCGACCCGCCCCTGGTAAAATTAACTATGTGCATTTCCCAGGTGGGTTAGGCATTACCATTGCCAGCCATATTTACGCTGGATATGTAGTGCCTGCACACTATGATTCTATGATTGCCAAACTAATTGTACATGCAGCTACTAGAGGCGATGCCATTGCCAGCATAAAGCGGGCATTAGAAGAGTTTGTTATAGAAGGTATTCCAACCAATATACCTTTCCATCGTGCTTTGGTAGAGGATGAGGCCTTCCAAAAAGGTCAATTTACCACGCAGTATTTAGATACTTTTGACTTTTCACTCCTTAAACAAGAAGAGTAAAAAGAGCGCCACGCTAGCCATACTTGCGCATCAGTAGGTAATATCGGTTGATGGGCGTTTTTTATTTTATGGAAAAAAGCTTAGCTTTGTTAAGCTTTACCCTTTCTAATTTTGAGAGGGTTATTATTTTTTAGCTTATAGAAATATATGTATGCAATTGTAGAAATAGCTGGGAAGCAGTTTAAAGTTTCCAAAGCGCAGTGGCTCTACACTCCTAAATTGCAAAGTGAAGTAGGTGCTTTGCTCACTTTTGATAAGGTTTTACTTTTAGATGATGAAGCAGGAGCGGTGACCGTTGGTGCACCTATGCTGAATGGGGTAACCATTATGGCCAAGGTGTTGGCACATACCAAGGCAGATAAAGTGATCGTTTTTAAGAAAAAAAGACGCAATGGTTATAAAGTAAAGCGGGGGCATCGTCAAGCGCACACGCGGATTGTTATTGAAGATATTATAAACTAGTATAATAACATGGCACATAAAAAGGGAGCTGGTAGCTCCCGTAATGGAAGGGATTCAGAAAGCAAGCGGCTTGGTATCAAAAAATATGGTGGGGAAGTAGTCATAGCCGGTCATATCCTTGTCAGGCAAAGGGGTACCCGCTATTACCCTGGTAAAAATGTAGGCTTGGGGAGAGATCATACTTTGTTTGCCTTAGCCGATGGAGTGGTTGTTTTTACCAAAAAGAAAGACATGCGTGCCATTGTTTCAGTAGATAGCGTTTAGTGCCCTTGGTGTTGCATACTGGTTCCTGTAATCAACAAAAAAGTAACAAGCTAAATGTGTTTATGGTTCGGAATCCGTAGGAGCCATGGGCACCCAAAGCTCAGGCCTACTAGGCGTACGTGAGGAGGTAAGCACCAGATCGGGCTGCAAATGACCAGTAACCTTTTTGGAAGAGCGCTTATCCATTAACCATTGGCGAACGAGATTCGCTAGAAAGATAATACTATGGCTGTAAAAATAAGATTAGCTAGATGCGGTAGAAGACATCTGGCAGAGTATGACATCGTTGTAGCTGATGCCAGATCCCCTAGGGATGGTCGATTTATAGAAAAAATTGGGAATTATAATCCCAACACGGCCCCTGCAACGGTTCAGCTGAATGAAGCAAGTGCACTAAAGTGGCTTTTTCAGGGGGCGCAGCCTACCCACACCGTTAAAAGCCTTTTATCCAACCAGGGTGTGATGCTTAAAAAGCATCTTCAGGTAGGCGTTATAAAGGGGGCGATTACCCAAGCGCAAGCGGATGAAAGATTTGCCCATTGGAAGGCAGAAAAAGCAGCATCTAATCAGCGCCGATAGGGCGACTTTCTTGGCCGTTTAGGTATTCGGTTATGGCGTGGTAAGCTTAGTAATTAACTTCATTTCAATCAAATATAAAATAGCTAATTAAATGAATAGGGAAGATATTATGGCCAAGGTAGCAGCCATTGTTGTGGATAAGCTGAATGTATCAGCACAAGAGGTCCTGCCTACGGCACATTTTGCCAATAATTTAGGCGCTGATTCTTTAGACCAAGTAGAGTTGGTTATGGAGCTTGAAAAAGAGTTTAAGGTAGATATTAAGGATGATGAAGCCACTCATTTACAAACCGTAGGTAGTGTGGTAGATTACTTAGAAGAGACCTTAGTAAAACGCAAGGTCTAGTTTGCCTTTTCTATGTTACCCACAAGAGTAGTTATTACAGGGTTAGGTGCCCTTACGCCCATTGGTAGTGGGGTTACAGCCTACTGGAATGGGTTGGTTGCTGGTCAAAGTGGTGCGGAACCCATTACTAGGTTTGATACAGCTAAGCATAAAACCAAGTTTGCTTGTACCTTAAAAGGCTATGATCCCCGCAACTACTTTGATGTAAAAGATATGCGGCGAATGGACCTATTTGCCCAGTATGCGATGGTAGCTGGGGATGAAGCCATACAAGATGCTGCATTGACTACTTCTTTCGTAGATAAAGAACGGGTAGCCATTGTATGGGGTTCTGGCATAGGCGGCTTAGGTACTACAGAAGAACTCGTTTTGGCGTTTGCTAAAAACGATATGGACCCAAGAGTTAATCCTTTTTTTATTCCCAAGGTTATACCAGATATTCCTGCTGGTCATCTCTCCATTAAATATGGATTTAAAGGTCCCAATTTTGCTACGGTAGCTGCATGTGCTTCTGCCTTAAATTCTATAGTAGCTGCTTGTCAGTTGATTAAGTTGGGTGATGCAGATGTTGTAGTAGCAGGTGGTTCAGAATCGCCTATTATTCAAATAGGTATGGCTGGATTTAATGCATTAAAGGCCCTCTCGCAGCGCAATGAAGACTACCTAACAGCCTCTCGTCCCTTTGACAAGACAAGGGATGGATTTGTAATGGGAGAAGGCGCAGGCGCTTTAGTCCTTGAGTCTTATGCCCATGCCCAAAAAAGAAATGCTAAAATCTATGCTGAAGTAGTAGGGGTAGGCATGTCTGCAGATGCCTATCACATTACTGCACCCGATAAGGGAGGGGTTGTGTTGGCTTTGCAACGTGCATTAGCCAGTGCCCGGCTTACACCAGATGGCATAGACTATATCAATGCCCATGGCACCAGTACCCCGTTGGGTGATATCAATGAGATAGAGGCTATTCAACATGTATTTGGTGACCATGCCTATAGACTGAATATTAGCTCGACCAAGTCGATGACGGGTCACTTGCTGGGTGCAGCAGGTGCGATAGAGTCTATAGCTACTGTTTTGGCTTTGGTACATCAAGTGGTTCCTCCAACGATTAACCATAAGGTGTTAGATGAAGCCATTGATCCCCGCATCAATTTAACGTTGAACAAAGCAGAAAACAGACCGGTCTTATTTGCGCAAAACAATGCCTTTGGTTTTGGTGGACATAACGTTTCTATAATCTTCAAAAGATGGGAAGATTCCTGAGTTTACTTCAGTATTTTTTTACAAAGCGGGATCCTGGTACGCAGCAGTTGGTTTCTTTTGTAAGAGCAGTTACTGGAATGGCGCCTTTAAATCTAGCCTTATATAGGGTAGCCCTTCAACATAGCTCTATAGAAGAGGGGCCCACCTCCAATGAGCGGCTCGAATTTTTAGGAGATGCTATATTATCTGCTATGGTTGCTGATTATCTCTTCAAGCGCTATCCTTTAAAAGAAGAAGGCTTTTTAACGGATATACGTTCAAGGTTGGTGAATAGGGATTCCCTAAATGGGTTGGCGCGTAAAATTCATTTAGATAAGTTATTGCATTACGATACGAACCTTGTCAAACGAAGTGGCCATAAGTTTATTTATGGGAATGCCTTAGAGGCGCTTATTGGTGCCGTTTACTTAGATCATGGCTATGACCGCTGTCGAAAATTTGTTATTGAGCGTCTTATAGTCAATTATATAAGCTTGAAAGAGCTTATAGAGCATGATACCAATTTTAAAAGTAGGATCATTCAATGGGCCCATAAACACCACCTTCGCGTAATATTTAGAATTCTTGAGGAGAAGCAGTATGAATACTACAAAGAATTTACCGCTCAAGTGCTTATAGATGAAAAAGTGATGGGAGAAGGGACGGGCCGGACTAAAAAATGTGCTGAACAAATGGCTGCCCAGCAAGCCCTACAGCATATAGAACAAACAGAATAAGCAAGTTGTAGCTTAAGGGCAGATGAACCCTTACAAACCATGCTATTGATCTAGAGAAATTATGGCAACACAAGATATACGAGCTATTGTTAACGCATCTGACTATCAATATGGTTTTGAGAGCAATATTCCTGTGGATGCGATTCCAAAAGGCTTAACAGAAGCGACTATTCGCCTTATTTCTGAGAAAAAAAATGAACCCGATTGGTTGTTAGAACGGCGTTTACAAGCTTTTAATCATCTCTCTAAACTAAAAGAGCCTACCTGGGCAAAGGTAGTCTACCCGCCCATAGATTATCAAGACATTATTTATTATGCCGCACCTAAACAAAAAGTGCAACTAAACAGTTTAGAAGAAGCTGATCCAGAACTGTTGGCTACCTTTAAGCGCTTGGGGATTTCGTTAGAGGAACAAAAAAGGCTAGCAGGTGTAGCTATGGATGTGGTATTGGACAGTGTTTCCGTTGCTACTACTTTTAAAGAAACCTTAAGTAGGTTGGGTATTATTTTTTGTTCTTTTAGTGAGGCCGTGCAAAAGCACCCTGATTTGGTTCAAACATACTTGGGTAAAGTGGTCCCCATAACCGACAATTACTTTGCCACTCTGAATACCGCTGTATTTAGTGATGGTTCCTTTTGTTATATTCCTAAAGGGGTCCATTGCCCCATGGAGCTTTCTACTTATTTCCGCATCAATGCCACCAATACAGGGCAATTTGAACGTACGTTGATTATAGCGGAAGAAGATGCCTATGTGAGCTATTTAGAAGGGTGTACAGCCCCTATGCGTGATGAACACCAACTACATGCCGCTGTAGTAGAGATTTATGCTGAAAAACGTGCCCATGTAAAATATGCAACGGTACAAAATTGGTATCCAGGTAATCAAGAAGGCGTAGGCGGGGTCTATAATTTTGTAACCAAACGAGGGCTTTGTGCCGGTGCGCATGCTAAAATTTCCTGGACACAAGTAGAAACAGGGTCAGCTATTACTTGGAAATACCCGAGTTGTATTTTAATGGGGGATCATTCAGTAGGTGAATTTTATTCCGTAGCCGTTACCAAGCACAAACAGCAAGCAGATACCGGTACAAAGATGATTCACTTAGGGAAGCATACCAAGAGCCGCATTGTAGCTAAGGGGATTGCAGCGGGTCAGTCCAACAATAGCTATAGAGGCTTGGTCAAGCTTGCACCTGGTGCGGCGCACGCCACTAATTTTTCTCAATGTGACTCTTTATTGATTGGCAATAGCTGTGGGGCCCATACCTTCCCTTATATAGAAGTAAAAAACCCAACCGGAAAGGTAGCACACGAAGCCACTACCTCTAAAATTAGTGAAGATCAACTTTTTTACTGTAACCAACGTGGTATGGATCATGAAAATGCCATTGCGCTGATTGTCAATGGCTATTGTAAGGAAGTTCTGAATCAATTGCCTATGGAGTTTGCCGTAGAAGCCCAAAAACTACTAGCGCTTACTTTAGAAGGGAGCGTGGGGTAAAGTAGCGTGTCTATGTACGCCACTGGTTAGCAAGGCATTTTGTATTTGTTCACGTTACTGGTTCATAATGAATTTTATCCCACTTTTTGCTTGATAAAAAAGTGAACAAAAAATCAAGCCCTTGGCAAAAAGTCGCTGAAAGTGTCATTTTACAGTGGCGTTTTTCTTTTAACGCAAAAAACCAGTTACTTGAACAAATACCTAATAAAAACCACTGCGCTGAACACATACAAAAAACTAGTGACTTGAATAGATACAAAGTAGCTGGTTAGGTATTTATATTATATTTTCTTTTTGTTTTTAAGTAATGTAGCTAGGAGCTTGAGTGGATACTTTTTGTATGTTTTGATTGTGGTAATAATATAGTGCACAGCTAGCATAGCTAAGCCATTGGCTAATACGCAAGGGAAGGTGCTACTGCCCGTTAATAATATAGGATAGACCCATTTGCCCCAAGCCACAACGGCTAGTGCACCTGTAGCCATACCTATTAAAGCAGTAGGTGAGGTATTATGAAAGCCTAAAACAGCTAAGATAAAGGGAGCCGCTACTATAGGTATATAAAAGCGACCGAGCCAGTTGCTCATATCACGAAGGGTAGCAAGGTAGGCGCTATTTAAGCACAAGACAATAACGAATGTAGTAATAACTAATATAGATATATAGGCTATCCTATAATGGACTATACAGGAAAGATTTTTTCTAAGGCGCACACGCAGCAGTGTTGGTAATAGATCATAACTGATCATAACTGCACAAACATGTAGCCTAGAATCAGCTGTAGACATAGTAAGCGCTAATAAACATATACAGAGTATTCCCTTAATTAAAGGAGAAGTATGATCCATTATATAATTGAATATTTCTTTTGGCGGTACTTCTTGTGGTATCCATGCAGCAACAAATGCACCAGAAAGTATACAGCATAGCATGATGATAAAACCAATAATACCTGCATACAAAAATACCTTTTTAGCTTGAGCAGGTGCAGAAGACATATACATATGTTGCAGGTAACCAGGTTCTATAAAGGCAAATATAAGGGCTAGATAGCGTAACATAACTACTAATGTAGATTGACCAAGAAATAGATCCCCCCATGCATCTTTTAAAGCAAGCGTTTCACTAATTGGGTGGTTTGTTTTTGTAAACATAAACCACGCTGAGAGGCAGATAAGGCCAACAAAAGTGATGAATTGCCATATATCTGTCAAGACAACCGCACGAATGCCACCAAATATTGTATAGGCAATAAGCATTACTGCAGCCAGTATAGTAATAAAGTGTGGGTTCACTGAATGAATACATCTACTTATGACTTGTGATACGATATGTACTTGCGTAGCAACAAACACAATAGAGTGACAACAACCTAATAAAGCAGTAATAATTCTTGGATATCTACCATATACACGCCCTATTGTCTCGGGCATTGAGATGTGATAGATAAACTTGGATATCCTTATACTCAACCAACTAAGCATTAGGAATGGGAGGAGAATGCCCGCCAATCGCCAACTGATCCAAAATGGTCCCAAATAAAATTTGGTTAGATTCCCTATTAGTGTGGCGCCACCATAATAAGTAGCTAAGGTAGTAGCTACCAGGCTAGCTGTAGAAAATTGCCGATCACCGACAGCATATACGCGAAAGGTAGTAAAACGTTTAATAGAATAACAAACGATCACTGCAGTAGCTAACAAGAAACTTATAATGGTCAATAGCGGAATATCAAGCGACATAATATATGTAGTTAATTGAATTGGATTATAATATATGTAATTTAATGGAATCGTGCATATTGCTTCATCCTCCTCCGAATGGCGAAGGCGTTGGCATCGGCAGCGCCAGCAATGACATAGGGGTGCGTATAACCTTCAGCTTCTTGCAGGGAAATTCTGGTTTTGAAGCCATCCTTTTACGGTTATTTTGGTTCATAGAAGCTCTAAAAGAATATTTATTATTAGATTCATTATCAGTATGATCTATTTTACGGGACCGGAAATCTCTGCCTAATGTAGTGTGAAAAGGTAAATTCGGTTCTTTTATGCTGTTGACTGCAAAATAATTACAAAGATAGGATAGGAGTTGTTCTATCTCATGGTTCGTTTGCCAGTTCCACTCATTGGGTACAATTTGTCTCCCGTATTGCGTTTTAAATTTATTACAGTACTTTTTTAAGTAAGCGCATATACCACCGCAGTCGGGTGATTTTGCTAACGTCAGAATCTTTAGTGCATAGTTGTTGTGCTTATGTATGTTACATATGCGCTCTAGTAAACATTTTGCTCTTAATAAGAATTTTAACATCCTTATATCACGAAACGCAACGGCACAGAGGATAGGGCAAGTACCCTGCTCATTAGCTTGCATAGGACAAGCACCTGATGCCAGTACGTATTCTGCCAATTTATAATTACGGGACCGCACTACATAGAAGAGTACACCACTCCCTGTCTTATCTTGTAGAGATACCAGCTCTTCTGGGGTATATTTATTGATGGCTCTTTTTTGTATGGTTTCCATCATTTCTATAAGAAAATCTCCAGCGTCATGCCTACTAGCATAATGCAGCGCAGATTTTATTTTAGATCCTCTGTTTTTAAGTGAAGGAAGGCTTAATACTGAAGGAGGAGCGCTTATTGGAGGTTTTATCGTTTCATAGAAAGGTACACCTAAGTTTAGTAGATGTAACACGATGTCTTGCCGATTTACTGTTCTTTCGATTTCATAGTCACAAGTCTCACACTCGTTATCATATCCATGCATGCCACATGTTAATGGGTCATGATAGATGGCTTGGAGTGCCATCCATAGTGGTGTTGTACCCTCCCGGTTTGGCATACTGCAAACCTTCATTTGACCATATAGATCATTCGTACTGTCTTTTTTAAGGTACCAACCTGTTAGGCAGGTTACGATGTCTAAATCACCAGTACCCACCGCTAAATGTATAATGGTGTTCTGATCTTGGCCATGCTTTTGTAAGAAAGCTTGCTCCAGTTCGAACCCATATTGAAGCAGTGTCTCAAATAATATATTCAGCACCTCTTGTTTATGTGCCCATATCTCATTCGTTTCCGAAGTGATCACTTGATCCAACAAAGCCTTTGTAGGATGTTGTTTGTTGTCTTGCTTTTTAACACCAGTTATTAAATAGATTACATCATCGGAGCGCGTAGTATGGGGGTATGCTATCGCCTGTAAACACGCTTTTAGCTTCTTGTAATCGCCTGCTTCTATTGCCTTACAAAATACAGTCATACCATTTTTGTCTGCTTGAAAAAGCATAGACTGATTTATAGATTGATCCAAAGAGTTTGTATTGGGTTTGGCTTGGGGTGTCTTGCTATTGGTTGCATCTGTATCGTACTCCAGACGATACCTATTACAAGTAGTAGTGGTCCATGATACGATGCTTATACAAAGCACTATTTTTAAACGAGGGATATAGACAGCTGTTTTTTTAAGGTACATGGTTTAATAACTAAATATTCAAATGGTATGAGGTTATTAAAGGGCAAAAGGACCAGCATTTTTAATTATTATAGTGAAAAAACGATGTGCTATGTTTAATGTTTATGAAAGATCAGCCCTATTGGATGTTAGATAATTTTTCCTATACATGCAAGTGGCTGAATCCTGTGTCTACTAAGCGTAGATCAGCGGTAGGGGGGTATCAGCTGGGAAGGCCATAGAAGGGTACTACTCTAGGTCTAGTATTTTTTTATGCCGTTTAAAGGCTTTGGTAAGTTGCTGTATCCTTTTTTGTTGGGCATCTAATCCAACCCATCCGGTACCTGCTGGTTGTGGTAAAAGGTAGTGTGCCGCCATCATACCCAAACTATTGGCTATTGCAGGTGTGAGACGCGCCGCGAATCCTATTGTAAAACCCCATTGGTTACAGGCCAAGCTGGCCAATATACCTATAGCTATACCTATCAAAGCGGTACGAGCAGTACCCCGAAAACCAAACACAGCTAAGATAAACAGGGGTGGTATGATGCTACCGTCGATCGTATCAAATATATTGAGCGCATGTGCAATGCGATGATCTATCAATAGACCACTGGAATAAATAGCTATGAGCATAGCTAACGAACCGCACGCTAGTGCGGTTAACTTAGCCACTCGAATCTGAAGCAGATAGGATATGGGTTTTACCCCGCGTATGCTTTCCATCAGATCATGGGCAACCATAACTGAGCAGAGATGTAAATAAGAATCAGCCGTAGACATCGCCATTCCTAATACACAAATGACAACAGATATTTTAAAACAAGATGGCATATTGCTTATGATGTATGGCCAAATTTTTGGTATTGATAGCGTTGGGTTTCCGGCAAAAACAAATAGACCAATAAGACATACAAAAAACATGATAACCAGATATAACAAACTGCCATACAAAAAAACTTTTTTGACCTGAGCGGGGCTAGCGCACATATAGATCCGTTGTATATTTCCTGGATCAGCAATGATAAAACAGGAAAATGGAATGTAGAACAGCAGATTCAATGGTTGCCTATCACGATGGAATAGGCTGCTTAGTTTAAATTTTTCTTGGTTGTGTAAAAACGATACAATATCTAAGGTGGGGTTATCTATTTTTTCAAACATAAGTTTAGCGATGAGCGCAATAATAATCACAAAGGTGATACATTGTAGCACATCGGTATTTGTCACCGAACGAATGCCTCCCAAAGTTGCATAGAGCATAAGCGTTAAAGTAGCCAACACGGTGATGACGGTAGGGTTAATGCTATCTAGACAGATAGTGATCATGGTGGAGATGGCATTGATTTGATCTTTAACAACAGAAATGGCAGAACAAGTAGCTAATAGCGCAACAATAATCCTTGGATATTTGCCATATATGCTGCCTATGGTTCCTGCAATGGAAAGATGTTGTATAAATGGCGCCATACGTATCCACATTAGACTCGTAAGCCATAAAGTAAGCGCACGCATAAATGTAAGCACAACTTTAGAGAGGCCAGCACTATAACACACTTCTACAGGAGATAACAATGATACACCGCAAAATGAGGTCCCCAATAGGGTAGCCAGCAACTTAACGGTAGAAAGGCGTTTGGTATCCACAGCATATGCTCGAAATGTGGTCGCTTGCTTGCTCGTTAGACCTACTACCAGGGTCAATAATAAAAAAGCACCTATGATTAGAAGGGGACTATTGAGCGATACCATATGATCGATGCATGCTAAATATCTGATAAATATTTGGTTAAAGATTATAACCTGTAGATTAGCCTATTATATGTAATTTTTACTGTAGATACAAATGATGGTATCTCTTTGGTGCAAAGGTAAGGAATAGAGGCAGATCCGTTAGCCATTGGGAGATAAAAGGGCGGATAGGGCAAGCGGTTTTAGCGTAAAAATACGCTAAATTAGCTACTGTATTTTACGGTTATACAAAGCAATGGTTCCCCTTACTGAAAAACATTACCGGGTGGCACTTTCACTGGTGCCAGGTATAGGCGCTGTCCGGTTAAAAAAATTATTAGCTTATTTCGGCAATGCCCAAGCGGTATTTGCAGCTGCACATAAAGGCAATAGTTTGATTCCCTATAAGATAGCCCAATCGATTACCTTAAGCAGTAGCTTGGCCCAAGTAGAAAAGATTTTCCCGTTACATGAAGCAGAGGGCATTCAACTGCTGACCATGGAGGAGCATAGTTACCCCCAAAGGTTGCTAGAATTACCAGATGCGCCCTCTATTTTGTATTATAAGGGACAAGCACGGTTAAACCAACAGCGGGTAGTGACCATTGTGGGTACTAGGCAATTAACTTCCTATGGACAAGCAGCGGTTACTAAGTTTTTAGAGCAATTACTTCCTTATAAGCCCCTTGTGGTCAGTGGTTTAGCCTATGGAGCAGATATATGGGCCCATAGGCAGGCATTGGAGATGGGGCTACCTACCGTAGCCGTATTACCCACCAGTTTGGATCAAATCTATCCCACGGCGCATAAAAAAATAGCCCTAGAGATGTGTAAGGTAAGTGGCGGTTTACTCACAGAATATCCCATAGGAAGTGGATTAGGCGCCCATACCTTTGTGGCACGCAATAGAATTTTAGCCGGTCTGGCAGATGTTACTATAGTGATTGAAGCTAAAGAAAAAAGTGGTGCCTTGATAACGGCTTACTATGCCAATAACTACCACCGGGAGGTTTTTGCCTTGCCGGGTAGCATCTATTCAGCTACTTCTGCAGGATGCCATCGATTGATTAAACGGAATCAAGCACACCTCCTCACCCATATAGATGATTTGGTCTATATCATGAATTGGCAAGTGCACCATCAACCCCAAGCTGATCCCTATGCCAACCATCTGCTTACCCCATCCGAACAACTGGTTTTAAACCAGCTGCATGAAGCTATAGACCCCATAACGGTTGATGCGCTTGCCCATACTACCGATTTGCCACCTGGCACATTACAAGCAGCATTATTGTCACTGGAATTACAAGGGCTATTGCGTGCACTACCAGGCAAACGCTTTACCTTAGCCCCTATTTATAAGCAGTAGGTGGTAGCTGCGCGGGTAAGGGCGTCCATTTAATGGTTTTATTTTATTGATTATTAGATAAAAATAATTTTAATTGGCGTTTGTTTCCATGGCGTCAATTTAAAGCCCTTATGTTCGCCGATAAAAAAAGTTGGTGAACATGGGTAATGGCATATACTAACTATCTATTTTCATACTGTCAGATGCCACTTTCAGCGCCTTTTTGCCGAGGGCTTGATTTTTTGACCACTTCTTTATCAAGAAAAAAGTGAGATAAAACTCATTATTAACCAGTAAATTGAATAGATACGATTTCTCTTAAGCCTCCGCCATTGGGCGTACACTGTGGCACTTCAACAGAAGTGAGCCATTTTTTTCCATTTTAGGTATTTGCTAGAGTGTGGTAAAATATGCGCATTGCTATTCCCGTACATTAATATCACCCGTTTTATTATCCATTATGCCATGATGTGGGCTTAGCGATCTCTAGTCTTTCTTCTTTTCTTCCTAATTTAATCCCTTGTTCTTTACTTTGTTTTTTAGTGATTTTGATTCCTTCTTTAAATATTTTTTGTATGGTTTCCAGTTTTCTGTCAAAGTTTTGTGATGGTATTTACAAACTTAAAACAAAGTCCCTCCCTCTATACGCATCATACTTCCATTCTTTTAGATTCTATTTCTTGAAAATAACCAACCGAATTAACGGCAAAGTTTTTACGTGGCATCACCTTAAAAGTATATTTTTCATCGTATTGGTGTACTTCAATAGCTGCTTCTGTAATATTAAGTTTTACAGGATCATATTTTAGACCTATAAGCACTTTCTTATAACATAAATCATATTGAATGCTATAATCTTTACTATGTATTTGCTCTAGAGCGTATGAGGGTGGTTTATCTACTTTTAACTCAAAAACATAAACAGTACTTTGATCATTATATTGGTCCTCCATAACGATATCTGTACGTCCTATGCCACTATCTATTTCAGCACTGGCCCATGTATTATAAGTGGTATGAAAAGCACTATTCAGAAAGGAATATAAAGCACCCTGAAAGCTCCTTTCTGTTTTATCTAGAAAACGATAACCTGCTTTGGCCAAACAAGAGCTACGAATGACGTTAAGAAAAGGAATCCATGATTCTTTTCTTAAAGATTCTAAGATAGAAACGCTACATATTTTCCCTGATTCTTGTTGTGAGTGAACAATGAAATCAGATAATATAAGCTTTAAAGAAGATTTTACTTCCTGATTGGGAAACTTTAAATAGTAAGCTAGATTGTTTTTATCTTCTACATGAGATGGGTCAAGATCCATCGTAAGATATCCAGTTTGGTACATCAAGGGTAACAAAGGCATTTCATGGAGAGAGGGATGTACAAGCTTAAATCTCATCTTATCTATTGGGAAACTGCCTTTATCCCAATCTATATTAAACCGATCTATATTTTGCTTCATTTGTTGCAATAGAATGGTAGGGCTGCCAGAGTTAAACCAAGAATTCTCAAAATCTTTCGCATAGAAGAACCTTAGTATGGAGTCTGGATTATAAACGCTGACCATTTTATCAGCTGTAAAACAATAACCATTATAATAATCTTTTAATGCTTGCTTTAGTTGAGTAAACGTGTACTTTTCTTCCTGATTCTTTTTTCTATTTAGTCTTTCAAGTATTAGTTTAACAATTGTCTCTTTGCTAAGAAATAAGTTATCAATATCCTCTTCCGTATACCCCAAAATCTCTGCATAATCCTCATGAAATGATATGTCATTGGCTGAATTCGCTCCTGAGGTAAGACCAGATAGGTGAAATTTAGTTACACCTGTTACAAAAATCAATTTACAATCCTTCTGACGCGCTTTTAAAACTTTGAAAAACGAACTAAGAACAGAAAGTACTGCTTCATACTGCTCTTTTTCACAGGAAATGAGTGGACTGTCGTATTCATCAATTAAAATAATGGGAGTAGATTCGTAATCTTCTTGAAGCCTTCCTAGAATATTGATCAGCTCACCTAGTTTTGTGCTAAGTGAAGGTGCTTTTAGTTCATTGACGCCATATTTATTTGCAATTTCTAAAAGCTTATATTGAAGTTCTTTTTCCAGTAAATCACGCTCTTTAGAAACTAATTCCGAGAAATTCAACCAAATAACTGGATATTTTTCCCATTTATAGCTTTTATCTCTATAAATAGCACAATCTTTAAACAATTCTTTATTCCCTTTCGCTATTTGGTCTATGGTATCTAGGAGTAGAGATTTACCAAACCTACGTGGCCTTGTAAAGAAGTAATATATACCATTCGTTTTGAAGAGTTTAGTGATATAGGACGTTTTATCTGCATACAATTTTTGCGCGATCATCTCTTTGACATCAGCGCTGCCAATAGGAATTTGCATACTTAGTGGAACGTATCCTTGTTGATCAGCTATTTTTAGCTCTTTATCTCCTTTTTTAGAATCCATATTCTATTACTTTTATTTAAGAGGTATATAATCGTGTTGCCCACTACAAGGTAGATAGTTTTTATAGAATTTAATCAGACTATTTTAGCTGCTCTATTTTTGTGACCGATAAACCAGTCATTGCAACGATATCATCTATCGGATAGCTCTTCAATAGCATTCTTTTGGCAATTGCTATGGGTCTGTCCACTTACGAAATTGGCTATTTACAGCTTTCACGACATTGATTGTGTAGTTGCTTATAAGGCTTTCACTAACTTCTGCGCCATATAACTCCTGTATTTGAATCTGAATATCTGATAGACTCGTCCCCTTAGCATATAAACATAAGATCTTATCATCTAAACCAGGTATCCTTGTTTGACGCTTAGGTAATAAAACGGTTCAAAAGTGGCTGCTCTATCTCTGGGTACTTCAACAGATATAACGCCATTATCAGTGATAACTTGCTTGCTGGATAAGCCATTACGAGTATTCGCTGAATCACTACGACCATACTTATTATAACCTAAATGGTTATCCATTTCTGACTGTAACGCTTTTTCTACAAGACATTTGCTTAATTCTTTGAGTAAGCCGCCTTGATCAAAAAGCGTCGATAGGTCTACCCTTCAGTCTATCAATACGTCTATCGATTTGCTTATACCATCTTTAGGTGTATCTTTTCTTCTCATTGTTTTAAGTTTAAAGGTTACTTCTAGAGGAATAAAATCCAAATGAATTTAGACGAACTATGTTAATAAGCAAATTTTTTGTGATAAAAATATTTCGTTGTTAAGGTTTATTTTGATTGAGATGTGGATTTATGGATAACTTGATAAAGTTATCCATAAGTCCACATCATAACTGTTATATTTTTAATTTATATTCCTCATCAAATAATAAATTGTAAATTATTATCTTTCCTCTTTAGGCAGACTAAGAGCTGACCTTTAGTTTAGATACATGGCCATCTACATAAAAAGTATTGTCGCGCATAATAGCAAATACTTGTCTAATAAGCTTGTTAGCTACTGCAATCAGTGCCACTTTACTAGGCTTACCCCTTTCTTTTAAGCGCTCATAAAATTCCTTACAGGCCTTATTAAAGCGTATAGCTGACCAAGACGCCACATAGAGCAAAGGACGCAACCCAGGGTTTCCATGACGATTAATATGGCCTTTTTTTCTTACCGATGAGCCTGAATGTTCATAAGTAGGCGCTAGCCCAATGTATTTAGAGAACTGCTTAGCACTTTCAAAATGGTGACCGCCACCAGTGGCAACGATAAGCTCCATAGTCGTTCTATTGCCAAGACCTTTAATAGAACTGATCTGTTTATAGAGTTCTTTACAGCGTTCCTGTGTAATAGTAAGCATTTCTTGCTCTAAGAAGGCTATTGGTTCTTCTCAAGAAGATATATTTTGATTGATCATTTTTAAGGTTACAGCATCTGTTTTAGGCAACACATTAAAAAGACTCTAACAAATTATAAGACATCGTCAGTTGTTTTTTCAACTGTGAAAGAAGTGTTTTTTGTTGCTTTAAGGCTTGGATACTTGCTACAGGCATTTGGTAGGATTTAGGTTCCATGTTAGCACCATATAAAGCAATAAGTTGCGCATCTACCTTATCGGTTTTAGTTATATGATGCATTGCCTTAGCAAAGTGTTTGATTTGTCTTGGATTAACAACTGAAACAGCTAGCTTAGCTGCTATAAGCAGCTAAGCTAATAATACCAAAAGATAAAAAGTATGATTTATGAGAAGAATTTAGCTAAATTTGAATCAGCTAAAGTATGATGCATAGATCAACCCCATCCATATATGTTTAAAGTAGCAACCTTATATAAATTTGTGCCCTTACATGACTTGGGACTACTACAACAGCAACTTCAATCTATATGCAGTGCGTTAACGGGTACACTGCTTATTGCCTCAGAGGGAATCAATGGTACCATTGCGGGCCCGCCCGATTTACTAGACCATGCGATGGCTCAGATAGCGGCTATCCCTTCGTTTAATGAGTTGTGGTACCAATATTCTGAAGCGGGTCATAAACCCTTTCGCCGTCTAAAGGTTCGGCTTAAAAAAGAAATCATCACCATGCACCAACCAGAGGTGCAATCTATGCAATTACGAGGTCAGTATGTCTTAGCTGCTGACTGGAATAAAACCCTGGACCAGGCAGCTGTTGTAGTGGACGTGCGCAACGATTACGAGTGTCGGTTGGGCAGCTTTGAAGGGGCCATAAATCCTAAAACAACCTATTTTAGCCAATTCCCTGCTTTTGTTGAAAACCATTTAACGGCCTATAAAGAGCAGCCCATTGCTATCTTCTGTACGGGAGGTATTAGATGCGAAAAAGTATCTGCCTATATGCTGGCCAATGGTTTCAAAGCGGTCTATCAACTCAGTGGCGGCATCCTACAATATTTAATGCATACCCATGAAGCGCAATCCAGATGGCAAGGCGAATGTTTTGTTTTTGATGAGCGGATATCCCTAGGCCATGGATTAAAAAAAGGCAATAGCCTACTTTGCTATGGCTGTCGTATGCCTTTAACAGAGGCAGATATAGATGTAGATTACCAACCTGGTGTGCGGTGTAAATTTTGTGTAAAACGATAGCTGCTTTTTAATTCTGAACGACACACGTTATCATATATGAAAGGCTATTTATTTCCTGGGCAAGGCAGTCAATACATAGGCATGGGCAGGTCGCTCTATCCACACAGTAGGCAAGCACGGCAAATGTTTGAAACAGCTGACCGAATAGTAGGTTTTGATCTGACGCGCATGATGTTGGAAGGTACACAGGAAGCTTTAAAGACCACTACGGTGGCACAGCCTGCTGTTTTTTTGCATGCCGTTGCGACTGCTTTTTTAAGTAATACCTTTCGTCCAGCAGCTGTGGCAGGCCATTCCTTGGGTGAAATAGCTGCCTTGGTCGCTATTGAAGTCATGTCATTTGAAGAAGGGCTCCATTTGGTATCAGTCCGCTCTAAAGCGATGCAAAAAGCGTGTCAGCTTTGCCCTGGTACCATGGCTGCTGTACTGGGTATGCAAGATGAGGTGGTGGAAGCCATCTGTGCAGAGATTACAAAGGAAGTAGTTGTACCGGCTAATTACAATTGCCCAGGGCAATTGGTGATTTCCGGTAGCCAGGCAGGTGTCGCATTGGCTACAGAAGCTTTAATCAAGGCGGGTGCGCGGAAAGTCATACCCCTACAAGTAGAGGGAGGGTTTCATTCTCCGCTGATGGCGCATGCCCAGGAAAGTGTGGCTGCAGCACTCTCATCTATTCCTTTTGCTAAAGGGATTTGCCCCATTTATCAGAATGTGACCGGACGCCCTGTGCATGATCCCGCAGTCATTAAAAACAACCTCCTCCAACAGTTGGTAGCACCTATTTATTGGACCAAAACCATTCACCATATGATGGAAGATGGGATTACGGCATATATAGAATGTGGGCCAGGAACGGTTTTACAAGGGTTAGTTCGAAAAATCGCCCCTGCGTCTATGTACGTAACCCGCCATCTACTTGAATCACCTGTCCTGTAATGTAGCTTGATGCATCAGAAGCTAAAAAAAGCGCACAGTTGGCCACATCCTCCGGAAGTCCCGCACGTTTAAGAGGAATCTTGTCGACCCAGCCTTTCTGTAGGGATGTATCCAGTTGATCCGTCATAGCGGTTGCTATAAAGCCTGGTGCAATCACATTCGCACGAATGTTTCTACTGCCTAGCTCTAAAGCGATCGATTTCGTCAACCCAATCATACCTGCTTTGGAAGCCGCATAATTCGCCTGTCCGGCATGGCCACTGATGCCTACAATAGAAGATATATTGATAATAGAACCACTGCGTTGCTTGAGAAAAGTTTTGGTGGCTGCCTGTACGGTGTTAAAAACAGATTTTAAATTGACATTTAATACCGCATTCCAATCCGCTTCTGACATACGTAGTAGTAAGTTGTCTCTAGTGATGCCTGCATTATTAACTAGTACATCTAGTCCGCCAAATACTTCTACCACATCCTCTATTGCTTGATGCGTAGCCTGAAAGTCAGAGGCATCTGCATGGATGCATTTGACTTTCACATCTAAGGCGCGTAATGCCGCTTCTGTAGCTTGAACCGTTTCTAGATCAGATCCGCAATAGGTAAAAGCAATGTCACCCCCTGCTGCTGCTAATTTAAGGGCAATAGATTGGCCAATGCCTCGTGAAGCGCCTGTAATAAATATTTTTTTTCCTTTTAGATCCATAATAAAAAACGTTCACTATATCCTTGTTCAGCCAATCGTGTTGGCTTAAGGAGTATATGTGTTATTGACTGTCCAATAAAAGTGTCTATGCACGGACATGGGTTCCTAAGGTATTTTTACTTTTTTCTTGATAAGAAAGTAACCAAAAATCAAGTCCTCGGAAAAAAATCGCTAAGATTGTCATCTGACAGATGGAAAAACAGAAAGGCCCCCAAAGGGGGCTACTCTATAAATATAACCTTTTTCCTTATCTAGTAGCATAGCAGGATTGAAAGTTTTCTAAAAATTGCTCCCATAGCTTGAGCATATCATGGGTCTGAGTGTATTGCATGAAATATTTCATCATGCGAAACGGTTGCTTCTGCTTGATTGGATCATCTGGTGTAGTATAACAGCTTTACGAATGGATTATCTCCTTCCATAAGCGCTTGATCAAGATGGGGCTAAACAACGTCCATGGCTTATATGAACAGTGGTCATCAAATATATTTTTTTAAGACTTTACCATTGTTATATTTAATGCCCTTTCAGCATGTAATTGCAGTTCATCAGTTATATCAACCAGTTGTAGCTGCATAGCCAATGGTAGATAAAAGTCTTGAATTAATCTTATTTTCTCTAGCTGCTTTTCGATGGCGTGACCAGCAATCGTTCTTGCATTATGTAACACATCTGCTAGCCTAATCAGTATCGCATCTTGTTTTGTATGAGCTATGATTTGTTCGATATAGGTAGCATAATCCTCTTTTTGGTTGGGTAATTCTTTTTCTAAGCGTGCTGCCGCCCATACCGTCTCTGTAATAGCAGGGCCAAATAGCGTCGTTAAGCCTGCTTCTGTAAAGGGTGTATTTTGTACCACATCATGGACTAAACCTGCAATAATTACACTGGTGTCTTCCGTTATCGTCAGTAAAATGGAGGCTACGGCCATGGGATGTAAGTAAAAAAGTTCACCTGTTTTTCTTCTTTGCGTGGTATAATAGATTTTAATTAATTGTAGTGCATCCATTACTGCATCTACCTTAAGTCCTTTCTTCTGCTTAACCTTTTCTAGAAAATCAGCTTCTGCTTGTATACTTATTGGGTCCAATACCGTCGTTTGTGTATAGACAACAGGTGAAAGCGTAGCAAATGCCTTCGTAATTTCTTGCACGTTGACAGGTATTACGTATAAATGGGTGATTTCTGATGCAGAACAGAATCGCTCATAGTACCCGTAATGTGCATGTACAATATGTTGATTTTCTGAATCTATTTTTTCTTCATACGCATCTAAGATTTGAATATCTGCCATTTCTGCCACCTTATAAATGGGGGCTATGGCAGGCAATTGTGTGGCAGTGGTGATGCAAAAGCTGATTGCATTGATTTTTTGTAACTTACCTTGTAACAGTGTGAGTCGATAACCTAACTGTGTATCATCTATATATATATAGATATCCTTTCTTTGATCGCTATGTAGAGATTCATGTGTGCTACAGGCGTATAAACTACTGATGATTAGATTTTTAATGCTTTCTATTGCACACTGTATATAGAGGTGTTTGGTGTTGATCATTACATAGGGCGTCTCATATATATTGCTGATTGTTATTGTATCAAAACATTCGGCTAATAGTTGATCAATGCTCATCCAATTCGTAACTAAATGGAGGTTATATTTTAAATGTTGAAAGATGCTGTTAAAATATTTTTTTAACCTAAGTGTTTGATCTGCATAGGTAAGGAGTCGTTCCTCTGGTTGATCCAATCGCATGAGTTGGTGGTTCAATTGGGAGATGATCCAACTGCTTTCATAAGCCAGTGCTTCTACTTGTTGTTTATTAAAAAATTGCCTGGCATTTTGCTCTTCTTTTTCACTAGTTAATGTTTGTATGATTGATAAGCGCTTACCTAAGGCATGCGTATGGTATAAAAAACCGCCCACCAAAATGAAGAACATAAGTAGGGTGTAGGCAATATGCAGATTCAGGTCTAAAGGGTAATCGATCAATGCAACGGTGCCGTCCATATAGTGGCGCAAGGTCCACACTACTATAGTACTCATGATGCAGCCAATGAGTAGCACGATCAATGGGGTAATAAAAATAGATAAGAGCAGGTTGAGTATACAAATGGTGGTATATAAGTAGGTGAATTTACTAAGCATAGCCATGCCCGTACCTACTAAAAAAAGAAAATAGACATGACTGAATGGCCATATTACTGACGCTATTTTTCGGATATAGCGTTGGGGCGAAATGAAGGGGTAAATGAAAAAAAATGTGGCCACAAAGAGGCTGGGTAAAAGCATAAAGACTTCTAGTCTGGTATGCCATATGGGATGACTGGTAAAAGTATACAAGGAACCATAACCTGTTAGAAGGATATAAAAACCAAACAGTATATAGGGTAGGTGATGCTTGGGTAAGGATAGGTAATCCCCAAGATTAAATGGCCTAATCAAGGCATGTTTAGACAATCGCTTCCATAACGGTGGCGGTTTAACTACCGGATCTTGGGCCAACCTATTGGTGCAGTGCGGTGGGTTTGTACTTCGTTTACCCTTGAAAAACTGGATCACTAATATGCTAAGTAGGTTCACCATCATAGCTGGGAGTAGACTACACATACCTGGGTTAGCTATACAGCAGGACCAGGTTATAGTCGTTAGACCACCTGCTAGCATACCTGCTAAAACCGCGTGGGGATGTAATGCAATGCCGATTAATGAGAGTAATAAGGGTAGGCTTACCATGGTTTTAAACAAAATAATAGCCATTGCTATCAGTTGTTCTTGTGTGTATAAGGCAATAAGCGTGGCCATCATGCTTACTATTGCCTGATACAGGATCGGCTTTTTTACCCATTTGAATAGATCTGGCAGGTCGTTGGTTATTAAACGTGTGGCGGCGTGTAAATTTGCACCTGCTGTAGACAGCGTCAATGCGGCGGCACCTATCATAAACAACCCTTTTAACCCTAGATAAGCCTCAAAAGAAGTCATGACCAATGGCATTAATTTGCCTGCGTTTTTTTGTGCCAACAGCGCCACCCATAGTAAAAGCAAGTTGATGCTTAATGACAAGAAACCTGCACTATTAAAAGTCCGTTTTACTTGCGTAGCATTTTCAGCAGCTAAAATGGGTGCTACCTGAGCAGGGTAGAAAGCAGGTAGGACAAAAGCCATACCATACACCATATGATTCAGTGGAACCGCATCACGCAAACGATCCCAGCCATCTTTAATGGCTAAAGTAAAATGCGCTTGATCCCCATAGGGGTGGGTTACCATGCTTTTCCATAAAATCCAAGCGATGAGGGGGAGCAATATGCCAAAGGTCGCACAGCGTGCTACACGTACCAATGTTGGCGGGTGTATCTGGTTGGGTCCAACAGGCAACATGATCAAGAGTGCCGCGATCAGCAGGCTATAATGTGGTTGCATGGCAAAGTACCAACCTATAGCCACGGAAAGTAGCTTACACTGCATAGCAGCTGCTGCAGCGCTATGTAAGATACCAGATAGGGCGACCATTTTTCGAATAGGGTTGCCATAGAGCCGGCCCATTATTTCTGCTACTGATCCAGTATTAAAAAAAAGATGCAACCGATGGGCCAGCAGGTTGCCTATTATAAAATAGCTGAGCATGCTGCCTGCCCAATATAATAAGCCATCTATATGCAACGGATTACACAACACCTCTCCTCCATAGGTTATCGCTAAGATGGCTGTTATAGTATGCGCTGCTGTAAAGTGCGTATATGGGTGGGAGGAATGTTTGGTAGCACGGATGCTAACGAATAGGTAGGCTAATAAAAAAAGAAGAAAAATAATACTGTCTAAGTCCATTACCGGTCCTGTAATTATTGTGCTGAACAATATGCGTTTTTATAAGGATCTGCTCCACAGTCACCTATCAAATCTTTTAGGTAAGCAAGATAAAGCACTTGTCAGCCCATTATTAAAACCATATGGAACAGCTAGCGCAACTATTCAAAAACTATTTAGTATAGTGCCTGAGATAGCAAGGCGCTAAGGTGTTGCAACGACCTAATAACAGCCTTATTTAAAATAGGATAGTGGATCTCTTCCTCTTTTCCAGTATACACATATCCTATTAAAAAGGCAAACCCGGTAGGCGCTAAAACATCATCCAATAGATATTTATTGATGCGATAGGCTTCTCTAAGCAAGCGTTTTACTTTATTACGTTGTACAGCAGAACGAAGGTGTCGCTTAGAAACAGCAAAAAGAACTTGATTACATCTAAATTGTTCTTGCTTTTTTTGCAGGTAAAAGACGCTACAGAGATGTAACCTAAGCCTGCGCCCCTCCTGAAAAAGCATTTTTATATGCTTTCGATTGGTTAGTCTATGGCACTTGGGCAGGTTATTTTTCCCCATAACCAATAGCGGCAGGAAAAAATATTAGCGTTTATGTCTAGGTTCATCAGAAACAGTTAACTTCTCCCTTCCTTTGGCGCGTCTTCTGGCTAATACCGCACGGCCATTGGGCGTGGACATACGCTCCCTAAAACCATGCTTGTTGCTTCTTTTTCTAAGTGAGGGTTGAAATGTTCTTTTCATAGCTGCTTAATGACCTTTTTAGATATATGAGACTTTTATTGTTTATATTTCCCTTGCGATACAAAGTGATACACATTAAATTTGCCTTGGCAAGGTAGGTAAATCTGTGGTAGAATCCAAATACTTGTATCAGCGACTGCAAGCGAGGCGCATGCCAAGCATCGATAAAAAATATATTATTATTTAATAATCAATACTAGTTATCTTTTCAGTGGGTGCTATTGCAGGTTTGGTTTATGTTAGGTACCTATTATAGGTTATTTTAGGCTTACATGTATTTCATGCGCTCGTATCTTACGCTTTTAATTAATGTTAAGTGATACATCTCCATGCAATATAAAATAAAGCAGTTGGTATGGTTCTTTTTGATGGGCCTTATGGTATGGATGAAGGTTCATGCGGCACCTTCCTCTACTTTGAAAAAGTTGAAGAAAGGCATCTATGAAGAAAATCTTGTGGTATACAGGATTGAATTTTGCAAACAGCCTAAGGCGGTCAAAAAAGCACCACCTATGCCATTGGTCTGTTTATTGGACCAAAGCGACCATTTGGCCCAACGTTTGGCACAACGCAAGGCAGCTTATCTAGATAGGCATAGCTTAAAAGGGTATACCATACAGCTTTATATGGGTGGCAGTAGAACCGCAGCATTAAAAGCCCAAGAGTTGGGGCGTACCTTTTCCTACCCTGCTAAGTTACATTACAGGCAACCCCATTATACCGTTCAACTTGGGTTTTTTTTAGATCGGCTAGAGGCCTATTTGGTCTATTTGAATGTAGTAAGCAAAATAACGCATGCCATGATTCGACCTTGTATGCGCACTAGAGAGGCCTACTTAGCCGATAATGTAGGCCCTCCTACCACTGAGGCCTCCAAAGAGATAGTAGGGGATGCTTTGCCTGTAAAATAATGATGGTAAGGATGCATTTAATGCAATCATGCACGCTATTCAATATTTTTGGTTATTTTTGATCCTATATTGGTCTGCACTTTTGCGACAGCAAAATAAATCACCCCTTTAAAGTGGCCGTGGTGCCCACTAATAGGGATCAATATAATATTTATATGACAATGGTTTTTAGTATGTTTCGGTTCAGATATTTGTTTTTTATATGGTTGTCATTGGCTTCCTTTGCAGGTCTTCGTCGCAATCACCCTACCAGTCAATCTCCCGGTAAGGTAAGCCAGACGACAGGGCGTCCTTTTAACCAGCCAGATACCCTTTCGGTAGTTCCTTGTAAGGCAAGGCCACCTATTCCAGGTATGGTCTATATTGAGGGAGGGTATATGATCATGGGTAACTTAGGTGAAGATAAACTGGGTACAGGGGGTTGTTGTGCCAAGCCTGTTACCGTTAATTCTTTTTGGATGGATGAAACACCTGTTACCAATTTGGCCTATAGAGAATACCTCTATGATTTGAAACAGCGTGGCTTGATGGAACAATATCAGGCTGCTATGCCCAATCAGCAAGTTTTTATAGAGCACTTTAGCTACAATGACCCATTGGTAGACAATTATTTATATGCACCTGGTTTTATGTACTATCCTGTTGTGGGCGTCAGTTGGGAGCAAGCTATGAAATATTGTGCGTGGCGGACCGAGAAACTTCATGAGGCGATTAAGAAACGCAAAGGAAGTCCAGTTCCCGATCCTGATCCTGATGCGGGATCCTCGAATGGTGAAGATGAACCAAAGTTTATGGTTCGGTTGCCTACTGAAGTAGAATTTGAATATGCTGCGCGTGGTGTAGTGGGCGCACCGGATATAAGCTATTTACAAAGTCATCAGCGCAACTACCCTTGGGATGGATCTTCTCCAAGAGGAAAAAATGGTCGGTTTTTAGCTAATTTTAAGCGCGGTAAAGGCAATTATAAGGGAATGGCTGGTGAATCTGACCATTCGGCACCAACTTCTAACGTCTATGCCTACCCTCCTAATGCAGTTGGTCTTCGCGATATAATGGGTAATGTCTGTTGTTGGACACTTGATACCTATAGGCGCATACAAGATACAAGTGATTTAAATCCAGTTAGGCGTGATGGTTTTTTGGATCCTGCTGCGCACTATAGTGCAACCCATAAGGCTTCCCTGGTGAATGATGATGCAAAAGTCTATAAAGGCTGTTCTTGGGCAGACTGTGCCTATTTTTTACAAATAGGTACCCGCCGGTATTTGAATAAAGATTCGGCTACGGCTACCATTGGTTTCCGGTGTGTGGTTTCCAGCTTAGGGCAGTAATAGATGCTGGGTCAGCCTATTTTTAGGCTTCTACTACCGCTATGGTGGCAATGCTTACTTGGGCTACACCTGCCGCTAAAAGCGCATGGGTGCAAGCGGTCAAGGTCGCTCCTGTAGTGAGAATATCATCCACCAGCAGCAGGTGTTTGCCTGCTAGTAAACCTGCGTCTATAACTTTAAAGGCATCTTTAAGGTTGGCGATACGTTCTATTTTATTTTTGGTTGTTTGGGAGGGCGTATAACGGGTCCGTGCTATGCATGCTGTGTACAAAGGCATGTTTAGTGCAGCGGAGAGTCCTTTTGCAAAAAAATCACTCTGGTTATAGCCCCGTTCTTTGAGTCGTTTGGGGTGCAGTGGAACCGCTACAATTCCATCGATGGATGGCATCATCGGTGCCTGATGTAAGATCTGGCCATAGCGTTGCCCTAGCATCTGTCCGATTTTGGGTTGGTTTTTATACTTCATAGCAAAGAGTACTTGTTCAAGATGGCTCTTCTTTCTTAACTTGTAAAGCGAAAATCCATAGGCTATGGTCACTTTACCTATAAAGTAGTTGGTAATAAGGTTGTCTACTAATGTATGCGCGTTGGTTTCTGGAAATGCACTCAAACAAATGGTACAAACCCATGTTTCTCCCTGAATCAGTTTATGGTTGCATCCCACGCATAGGGGTGGAAAAAACAAATCCAATAGCCCAGCGATCAATCGTTTCATCATATAGAAGTATGTGTTCAGCGCATTGGTTTTTATTAGGCATCTGTTCCAATCACTGGTTTTTTGTCCACTTTTTTATCAAGAAAAAAGCTATTATCTTACTATGCAAGTTTTTTAGTCATTTTGTACTCGTTTTTGATACTTTTGACGAAGCTTCTTTTTTGTTGTATAAGCTTATGCGCCAGCTCTAGGAGCTTCCTCATACATGCTACGATAGCCACTTTTTTAGGCTTATATTTACCTACTAATCTATCATAGCATTCTTTTAAATATAGGAACCACTTTTTCCCTGCTAATACAGCCATATACAGTGCATCTCGTGGTATTTTCCTTCCTCCCCTAATAAATCTTTTTCCCTGTTTTTTCCCACTATCAGCCGCATATGGTGCTATACCTACTAAAGCTGATAGTTGATTACTACTGTAGCTTCTATCACCTAATTCAGGTAAAAAACTGACTAATTTAGTGGCTAAACATTTCCCGATTCCTGGAATGGTTTCTAGTATATTAGCCTTTTCGTCTAGATCCTTATCAGTAGTTATGGTTTTATTTAACGCTTTATCAATAATTTTTATTTCTTTTTCTAAAAAATCGATATGCCTTTCTATGCTTTCTTTATCTATATTAGTCTGGCTATGGTGTAACCGTTTCTTTTCATTGCTTAATGTAGCTACCAGCTCTTCTCTTCTTTGTTGTTGCCTTTTAAGCCGATCTGTTGTAATATAATAGCTGTAATTAGCTTTCAATCCCCTTTCCTGTCCATAGCGAGCTAGTTTAAAAGGTAGAGTAGAGCACTGGCGCGGTGAAGTATAGGACCAGGTTTATCCGTGTCCATCGTTTCCGATTTCGTGCCTAAATAACCCAATCTCTCTTTCCCGTTTCCAGCACCCCCTCGTCGCACCGTACGTGAGGTTTTCCCTCATACGGCGCACGGATCGTCTTCTTCGTCTGCATTACGTCCATCTGTATCGCACCCGATAAGCTCCTACATTGACTAATTTGTACACTTTGTGGAGCTTCTCGTCGGGGAGTTCCTTATACCCGTTCTTCCTACTCCCTTTCTTTTTCATGATAAATCTTCTCAGACGCCTGTTTGCATGCCCTTGTACTTTCCTAAATCTCCTAGAACTGGCCGTGTGACGGTAATACTCCGTCCACCCCAGTAAGGATGCGTTTAAGTCTTTAACAATAGTTTCAACACTTTCGTGCAACCGGTTCCGATAGGTCAATTGCGTGACTTTCTTAATAATCCGCTTGATTGCATCAGGTGTAGGATACATATGGGTAACGGGTTTCTGATATCTTGGCGAGTATCCCCTTTTAAAGGCATACCCTAAGAAATTGAAACCTTCTTCGGCCGTGGTCATTCGACTCTTTTCTTCATTGATCGAAAGGCCCAAGCGTTGCAGATACCCACATAAAATACCCAAAATCTTCTCTACCGGTTTATTCGACACTATCACGAGATCGTCCGCATAGCGGACAATCTGTGCATTCCACCCATTCCTTTCGGTCATCCGCTTGACCCATACTGTGTCTAGCAGATTCAGGTATATATTAGAAAGTAAGGGCGAAATGGGGGACCCTTGAGGGGATCCTTGTCGAGTAGCAACTTCTTCGCCTTTAAGGACTCCTGAGCGAAGCCAGGCTTGTATTAACTTTAGAACATACCTATCACTGATTCGCTTTTGAATGACTTTCATAAGCTTATCGTGTGGGATTGAGTCAAAGTATCGCTTCAAATCAATATCTAAAACTTGGGTGAGCCCGTAATTAAGCCATTTATATATTGATAGACTTGCATGGACTGCGGATCGTTTAGGTCGAAACCCAAATGAGCATTCTTGGAAGTCTGCTTCAAAAATTGGCTCTATAACAAGACGGGTTGCAGTTTGTACTAAGCGGTCCTTAATCGTGGGCACTCCCAAGATTCTTATTCCTCCTTTCGGTTTGGGTATTTCCACGCGCTTTGTCTTATTGCTTCGGTAGCTTCCTGATTCCAGTTCTTTTTGAACTTGTCCAAGAAACGCTTCTTCCCCTTGTTCTTTGATTTGTTCTATTGTTATTCCATCTATGCCTGGTGCCCCGTGATTTGCACAAACCTGTTTCCATGAACAGACCAGTACGTCCAATCTATATATTTTGTCATGAAGGGTGTAGAAGCTGCGTTTAGGATTAGACTTAGCAGATCGATAAAGTTCTCGCTGCAGTTCTCGGACGCTTTGTGCCATGTGGTTACCTTGCGGAATCATGGTATCTTTCCCTGTTTTGAAAACATGACGAAACTGAAGATCCTTCGCTCCGGTAAGGTTTTGTTGTCCTTGCCATCTTCACTACTACTATCTTCCCGACTTCCTGCACAGCATCGGAACGAACTTCGACTTGCGCCTTATATCCTTCCTTACTCTTGGAACTTAAAGACCGTGCAGGATCTCCCACGTTTCTCCTCCTTTCTTTCCTACGTGCCGCCCCTGCTACGCCGGGAGATAAGTGACGGTTATTGACCTGTTATCTTTCCGTCACTTTACAGCTTTCGCCCACCAGACGAGAGGCTCAGCATCTCCAATTCCCAGATTTCTCTGGTAAGACCTTCACGGCGCTACATATAGGTTCCTTGCGTACGGCCCGCAGTTTGCGTAGCTCCTTGTACAGAGCCGTCGTCGAGTGGCTTCATCTACAAAAATTACTCTTTATAGATGCACTCCTCGCTACCTGGCCAACAGGCCTATTGCCAGGGTGGGACTTGCACCCACTAGAAAGGAGGCCTTCGTGGCACGCCATCGTGTTTATCCGTTTTACAGTGGTCTAGAGATTTACTAAATGAACTAAAAGTATATGTATTCACTTGATGTATGTGTACATTAGCGGCATACAATTTCTCACAAATGGCTCTTTCATATCCCCCAGTTGGTTCACATACTATAATTTTAACAGCTACTTGATCTAAATAATCTATAAGTTCCTTATGGCCCTGCTCATCGTTACGAAACCTTTTATATACAGATTTAGCCTCTTGACTATAGAAACATGCATCCAGCCATGTTTTCCCTATATCTAAACCAAGTATTCTGTTCATTTTATATTATATTTATTTATATTTCCTTATTCTTATCGTACAAGACAGTTGTAGGCAACTTCTTCTGCTATTTGTTCAAAGAAAATAAAGGTAAGCAGGTACTTAAGCTTTTTTCGACTATTAACTATATAAAGTCCAGTGGGATACAAGTAACCTGCTACCTTTAAAATACAATCTTTTTAAATCTTAACTACATCTAGAATCTTTCTTAAGCTGTGTTTTTGATGGATAACTAAAGTTATCCACAAAACCACAGCTTACCTACTACTATTTTTTACTATAAATTGAATATGATTCAAGCTACATCTATAGCTATATCTATCTAGTGCTAAGATATAAGTGGGATACAACTCATTATTAATCAGTATCGTGAACAGATACGAGTGAGGGGGGGGGAGAGGTATTAGCGTTATCTTTGCCTGTTCCTAATCTATCCTCTAACCCATTACAATTTAAAAATTGTCAGATTAGAGCTTGACTACTACAGCGGAGTCAGTTTAAGGCCTGGGTTTTTTGTTACTTGTTTTTGTTAACTTTTCCTTTTTTTATGTTTACTGTATCCTTATCAATATCAATCTTTAGCGCCTCTTTAGCTGCATGTTCTAATGCAGTGCCTATCTCTGGACCTAAGTAAGTATGGGCTAACTTCACATCTATGTCTAAGGTTTCTTGCGCCATATGGTGCACCTCTGTTGGATGGATATAACTTGCCGCCTGGTGTAGGTCATAGAGCCGCTCGGCTAGCTTAATAAAGAGTACAGAAAGCTGTATATGCTCTTCCTTAATCGCTTCTTTCAATCGATTTTGCACATAAAGCAAGGAAGGGTGGTCTAAGTCTTGGCGTTTGTCTATACTTATTACATTCAATACAAAGGCATAAACCCCTAAGTTATAATGTTCCTTGACATAAGAAAGTGGTAGGCAGGTATGGCGCACCAGTTCATAGAGCAAAGCAGCATAAATTACTTTAGGGGAGTGAAAGACCCATTCTACTATTAACGTGGTAATCCCTACCGCACGTACATAAAACAATTGACCCGAGGCATGCCGTTTAAAGCCAAAATGTTTCCGTAGTAATAAAAGCAAACCTGAAATCGTACCTAGGTCAATAGGATCGGATCGATGAGAAGACTGGCAGATATAGTCATGGAACTGCATTAAGGCCATCATGGAATCAGCTTGCTCTTTAGGGGTAACAGGGGTTTCTGAGGTTAAGCAATCTAAAGGTAGCTTAGCCGTCATCTTACTCAGCATATCCGTCACATCATTAGGCAGTACCAGTAGCATAGTGGGTTGCTGCTTGTCATCGCATATTTCCAAATGGCCATAGTGAGCCCCAACAATACTGGATATGGTTTCTTGTTGGAGGTCTATAGATGGTGGCACTGCTTGTTTCCCTGGATCGTCTATAGCATCTATCCCATCATCATAGATACCCTGCACTTTAGGCAATGCCTCAGGGGAAGTAGTAGCTTGACTGAATACTAGGGCAGTCGCTTGAAAAAGCATATATACAGGACAGCTGCTGTCAATAGGGTCAGCTTGCTTAAACTGCAACGTGGTGCCATGCAGTTGTACCTTTACAATGGGTACAGTATTATCCTCTAGCTTACCAATACGTAAAACAGCTTGTACCAGCAAATAGACGATTTGGTTGATATCGCATACTATATGCGGGCATGGACCCCCATTAGGATGCATTATCTTTTCTACCAGCAGTCTAGGTGGATCAATCACCTCTTGGGATAATGCCAACTCTACCTTACGCATCAACTGATCGAAGGTAATTTGAGCGGGTTGTAGTAGGGCATGCTTTTTAGCTTTTGCTCTCCTATTAAAATAGGCCACCCAATCATAAAGCTTATTGATAATACTTTGAAAATCTTGCTTATAAAGTGGTACGTTGCTATCTAAAAAAGAGATGGATTCCTCAATTTTCCCTATTACTTGCGTTAAAATGGCGCCATAGCCTTTGGCTTGACTCATCGTAGTGGTGGGCACCATGGCTGAATCGTAAAGAGAAGCTTTGAGTTTGCGATCCTTTGCAATCTTTTCTTGATTTTTTAGGTAAAGAATTTGAGCAATATAGCGATCTTGTTTGATTTTAAAGAAAATAATAATAGCGAATAGGAGTAGTAGACTCACTATACATAGCGGTAATAAAGAAGATAACAGCGGAAAGCAGGGACCAGTAGCAATAGGATAAATGGATATGAGTAAGGTGGTTGTTGCCACTCCTATTCCTAGATAAAGGGGTAATCCCCATAAGATGACACCACAATGGGCTAAAGACAAAGAAGCCGAAAAAATCGGTTCTGTTAGATACCACCAGGTACCAAGCAAATTCAAAGGAAGATAAACGGCTAATCCTACTAGCCAACATAGACCAATAAACCAACTGGGAATATCCCTTATCCTTTGGAAGATATCATAGAGAAATGGGTAGCCTAAATAACAAGCCGCTCCAAATAGTTGCAGTATAAGCCAGCAGACATGATGCGCAATAGGCGCTATAAAATAAGCCAGTAAACTAGTCACGGCTATATAAATGCCTACACATATGATCATAGTATGGTTGGGTATCAGGTTAGCCAAAGTGATTTTTCTATTGGCCCAACCATTTTTAATCGCTTCTTTTCGTTCCGCCTGCTTGCGTGCATGCGCTTGTTGCATTTGTTTAAAATCGGGGTCTGGCCCTACCCAACCAGCCTCTTTTGGCTGTTTGAATAAATAATGGGCCGCTAGCATAGCTAAGCCATTGGCTAACATGGAAGGGAAGGCGCCATTTATTCCCATCTCTGGGTCAAGTGGCTCAATCCATTTGTTCCAAGCTAAAATAGTTAGTGCACCTGTAGCCATACCGATTAAAGCAGTACGAGTGGTGCCCCGAAAACCGAAAATAGCCAATATAAAGGGCGCTGTTATAACAGGGATAGCAGAATCAAGAACCCAATATGTTAATTTTAACAGATCTTGACAATAAAAAGCTAGCATCATAGCTAATAAGCCCAACACTAGCGTGGTCCATCTAGCTATTTTAAGCTGATGCGCATCATCAATTTGTTTTTCCTTGTGTATACTTTGCAATATATCATAGCTAATCATAATAGAACAAGCATTTAAGCAAGAGTCAGCTGTAGACATCGCCATAGCGAGTAAACTAACGGCCAAAAATCCTTTAAAAAAAGGGGACATATGAGTCATAATGTACCCCCAAACCTCTTCTTTAGACAAGTGTGGTGCACCTACAAAAACAAATAGGCCAATTAGAATAATAAAAGAAGCTATAATAAGATTAAAAACAGTAGCATATGAAAAAACCTTTTGGGCCTGAATGGTACCAGAAGACATGTATACCCGCTGCATAAGTTGGGGTTGGACTATATAGGATACTAAGACAGCCAATATGAGGGAAAACAAAGCTATTAACTTAGTATCAAAATGGAATAGGGTACTAAACTGAAATTTAGCTTGGTTGTGCAGTATAGGAATGATGGTTGATACTGGTTTACCTGCTTTTAGAAATATAAACCAAGTCAAAAGAGGAATAATAATGGAAAAGGTTAGAAACTGTAGTATATCTGTAAAGGTAACGGCACGGACCCCCCCAAATGTTGAATAGAAAACAAGGAATAAGCTGGCGAAGATAGGTACTAAATAGGGGTTATCTACGTGCACACACATAGTAATGGATCGAGACATTACAGTAATCTGCATGGTAATTATAATGATACAACGACAAGTACCAACCAAAGCCGTCACGATTCTTGCATATCTGCCATAGACATGACCCATCGTCTGTGCGATAGAGAAGTGTTGCATAAATGGACCCATACGTAAGGCTAACTTACCAATAGTCCATAAACCAAAACAATCTAAAAATACAAGAACTATCCACCATAAGCCATATTCATAGACGCACTCTACGTCACACATTAATGTGCAGCCAGCATATAAAGTGGCCAATACCGTAGCAACTAAAGTAGCGGTAGCAAACTGTTTATTCCCTACTGCATATTCTCGAAAAGTGGTTTTTTTTCTACTAAAGTAAATGCCTACAACCAAGGTTAGCAATAAAAAAATGGCCACTATAAATAGGGAGATGTTTAAACAGAGCATAGGGAAAGTCGTTAAAAAATTATAATATATGTTATAATAAGTTTTTTAAACTAAAATTCAAAATAAGTGTCTCTTCACGACACTGGTTGGTAAGGCAGTTTTATTTTTACTTCATTCTTGATAAAAAAGTGGATAAAAAATGCAGCCCTCGGCAAAAGCCGCTGAAAGTATCATTTTACAGGGGCGTTGTTCTTTTAACGTAAAAAACCAGTGACTTGCACAGATACCATAACTTAATATGGAATAGCATCATAGCATCCGGTTGTTGCTTAGGGGTAACAGGGTAAGGTAAGCCATTATAGATAGTTTGGTGATTTGGCACAACTTAACTTGTATTTTCCTACTATTTTAAGTAGATAGTGGGCGGTTATCATAGTCAAGCCATTGGCTACCATAGCAATAAAAGAGCCGTCTACCCCTGTTGATGGTTCAACCCATTTGTTCCAAGCTAAAATAGTGAGTACACCTGATGCCATACCGATTAAAGCCGTATGGGATGTGCCTCGAAAGCCAAAAACAGCTAAGATAAATGGGGCAACGGTAATAGGTAGATAAAGCCCAAGATTTAATTTGAGCAAATCCAACAAATTGGTATAGTAAAAGGTTAATACCATAGCAAATAGCCCTATAAAAATGGACGCAATTCTTGCTAACTCGAGCTGATAAGGATAGGTTTTTGTACTACGTATAGATGCCAGTATATCATGACTCACTGCAATAGCGCCTGAGTGTAAACAGGAGTCAGCAGTAGACATAGACATAGCTAGTAAACTAACAGAAAGAAACCCTTTAAGCACAGGTGGAATGTCCGTCATGATATAGTCCCAAACCTTGACTACTGAAACCTCTGGTGTACCTACAAAAATAAGTAATCCAATCAAGCATATAACCATATTGATGCATATCCCAAAAAAACCAGCATACCGGAAAACATTCCTAGCCTGTGTGGGGCCAGAAGACATATACACCCTATGCACAATAGGCGCGTCTATATAAGATGCAAGGATAGATAAAGCCAGCGCAACCATGGCCACTAGATTCATATCGTAATGGAATATGGTACTGAGTTGAAATGTATCGTGTTCCTGTAAAAGTGGAAAAATTTCTAAAAATGGTTTGCCCAACTTCATAAATATAAACCAAGAAAAAAAAGGTAGAATAACAGCAAAAGTCATAAATTGTACTACATCGGTAAATACAACTGTACGAATACCTCCAAAAGAGGAATAGAAAATCAGGGCTAAAGTAGAACAGACCGCAATGAACTGAGGATCAACTGTATGTATGCATATGCGAATCGATGACGCCATTACATGCACTTGCATCGCAACCATTGTAACGGAAGAACCGATACTGCAAAGCGCCACAATAACCCTGGGGCACTTGCCATAGACGCTACCTATCGTTTCTGCCATAGAAAGATTTTGCATAAATGACCCCATACGTAGTGCCAACCCACTCACCACCCATAAGCCTAAGTCGCCTAAAATAACTATAATCATCCAATAAAGCCCAAGTGTATGAATCTGTTCTACATTACGGGCCAACCCACTTCCACTATAAGCAGTAGCCAATATGGTGGCTACCAAGGTAGCGGTAGCAAATTGTTTGTTCCCTATCGCATATTCTCGAAAGGTGGTTTTTTTTCTACTAAAGTGAATACCTACACCCAAGGTCAGTAATAAAAAAGCGGACAGTATACATACCGAGACATCAAAAGAGATCATAAACTTAAGTCGTTAAGCTACAAAAGAGCTACAAGGTTCATACAGAAGCACCTATTATAAGAAGTTTTATTTAAGAATCAAACAAAGGGGTTGAAGAAAAAAGTAAGCTTAACCATGTGTTTCCCATATTAAAGCGTGAGATAAGGCATGATTTTGTTTCCCCAATTGGAGCTGTAGCCTGGTAGCCTTTGAATCGCATTTAAATGGGTAAATTTTCCTTGTTGCTTTCTATAGTTTATGATCGCTTTGGCCATAGCAACTGAGATATAAGGATGAAAGACCAATGCTTTAAAAGTTGCTTGGTTTAAGGATAATTTTTTAGGTCTGTACTTGGCTGGTATCGTGGTCCGCTTCATGAGTTTTATATGAAGGTGGTGCGGTAGACCATATACTTCTTTATATTGATCCAACGAAATGAATCCACCTAGCTTGTCTCTATACCGTAGGATGCGCATAGCCAGTGGTTGCCTGATGCCTGCTATCGTTTGCAACTGGTTTGCCGTAGCTGTGTTGATATTAAGTAGGGTGTATGTACGGGCATTTTCTTGCAGCAGGGTTAAGTTTTTTTCCAATAACGCAATGTCTGCACGATGATCTATTGGCTGATGACTAACGTATAGCTGATATATTTTAGGTGCAATGATGGTGAGCAGGATCAGCACAATAATGGCTAATAAGCCGTTGCTTTCCCTATTGGAGAAATGAAAAGCTTGTTTGATCCAATGTTTGAATTTGTGCAACATGATGCCTACGTGCTGTGACATATTTTTCCCATTTCTCTATCAGTTTAATAAAGTTTTCTGGTAAAGGTGCTTCAAAGGAGTGGGCTGTTTTTGTTATAGGATGGGTAAAGCCAAGCACAGCTGCATGCAGTGCCTGATGAGGCATCAGTTTAAAACAGTTGTGCACAAAGGCCTTATAAGAGGCATATCGTTCGCCACTAGCGATTGCGTCACCGCCATATTGCGGATCACCAAAGATAGGATGGCCGATATGTTTCATATGCACGCGAATTTGATGGGTCCGTCCGGTTTCTAATCTACAGGCTACCAGGGCTACATGATGCAGCCGCTTAACGACTTGGTAATGGGTAACGGCTCTTTTGCCTTGTTGAAGATCCGGGAAGGCGGATATTTTTTGATGGTTATGACTGTCTTTGCCTATATTAACATCAATGGTTCCGTGCTCATTTTGGGGATTGCCCCAGACCAATGCATAATAGGTTCGTGTGACCGTATGGTTATAAAATTGACGCGCCAAAGCGTCCAAGCTTGCTGTTGTTTTGGCTACTACCAGTAGACCGGATGTGTTTTTATCAATCCGATGAACCAATCCAGGCCTGGTAGGCATATCGTCTTTTAAAGGCAACGCTTTATAACGATACAATAGGGCATGGGCTAGTGTGCCCGTTCGATGGGTCGTATCTGGGTGCACCACCATTTGAGCGGGCTTGTGGACAACCAGTAAGTGGTCATCTTCATATACAATGTCCAATGGGATTGCTTCTGGTGTAAGGGTTTCAAGGTCGATGGGGTTGGGTATGCGTGCTACTATCTCATCTGTAGTCCGAACCATATAATTGGATTTGATAAGTTGCCGATTAACCGAAACCCATTGGTTGGTAATGGCTTCTTGGACTTTGTTTCGGCTGATTGGTAAGACCTCAGCTAAAAATTTGTCTATACGAAGCCCGGACTGTTCTTTGGTAACCGTAACCACATATGCTGGTTTTTCAGTGGAATCTTTCATCCCTACACCCAGTTATACGGTAAAATTTTTTCGCTGCATCAGCGCATCTACCAGCAATAGATGTCTAAATAACCTTCGTTTGCGGCCTAAAGTCGTTTTGTATTTCACTATTGTGTGAGTAGCGAGTGGAGGATTTTCGGTTGTTATCTGGCGCAAAGGCGCAGGTGGCGCTACTTGGTCTACCACTTTGCGCATGATGGGCATAGGCGGCGCTATATTTTTTACTTTATTTGTACCTGTATAGGTCTCTTCATCTAGTTCCTCCTCGGAGGTTGAATCATCCGAAGCAGCCAAATACTTATATAGCCACCGAATGCCCCAAAGGATTAAAAGCACACTGATCTTAACCTCTGTTTCAGATTTGCCTGTAAAAAATCCCATAAATTAAACCTAAAAAACAAGAAAAAAGCCTTTTCAGCTACCTTTCTTTTTAAAGTTGACGCTTGATTTCTTTTTGTTCAAAGCCTTCTATAATATCCCCCACTTCAATTTCGTCAAAATTTCTGATATGTATCCCACATTCAGAAACAGATTTGACCTGTTTGATCTCCTCTAGCCCATGTTTAATGGTATGGATTGTACCGGTAAATATAACCTGTTCTTTTCTGATGATACGTATGGGATTGGCTTGTTTAATAAAACCTACTTGTACTTGACAACCTGCAATATTACCAATTTTTGAAAATGTAAAGATCTTTTTAATTTCTGCTCGACCTGTAGTCATTTCTTCTATGGTAGGTGCCAAAAGCCCCTGTACCGCACTACGCACATCATCTATCGCGCTGTAAATAATTGAATATTGCTTGATTTCTACCCCTTCTCTTTCGGCTAATTTTTTAGCTTGTGCAGAGGGCTTAATATGGAAGGCAATAATAATCGCTTCAGCGGTAGCAGCAAGGAGTATGTCAGACTCTGACACAGCTCCTACACCCTTATGTAGAATATTCACCTCTACCTCTTCATGGGATAACCGAAGCAATGCATCTGCTAAGGCCTCGATAGAACCATCCATATCTCCTTTGATGATAATATTGAGCTCCTTAAAGTTGCCTACAGCCAAACGACGACCAATTTCATCAAGGGTAAGGTGAGACTTGGTACGCAACGTTTGCTCGCGCAACAATTGCTGCTTTTTTTGTGCCAATTCTCCTACCTCTTTTATGCTGCTCATCACACGAAAGGTATCTCCTGCTCTGGGCGCACCATTTAACCCTAATATTTGCACAGGTGTAGCAGGGGAAGCTACTTTTTGGGTGATGTTTTGGTGGTTTAACATCGCTTTTACTTTGCCATAGTAGACACCCGCTAGCACAATGTCGCCTACATGTAGGGTCCCCTCTTGTACAATACCGGTGGCCACGTACCCTCTACCGGGATCTAGGAAGGACTCAATAATTGTACCCCTTGCTTTTCTAGCAGGGGTCGCTTGCAAGTTGAGTAGCGAGGCTTCTAAAAGAATTTTTTCTAAAAGCGCATTGATCCCTTGTCCTGTTTTGGCTGAAATCTCTTGGCATTGATACTTCCCACCCCAGTCTTCCACCAAGATGTTGCAATTGGCCAAATCTTCTTTGACTTTTTCTGGGTTGGCCTGTGGTTTATCAATTTTATTGATGGCAATAATAATCGGGCAACCCGCTACTTGTGCATGGCTGATCGACTCCTTGGTCTGGGTCATAATGCTATCATCTGCAGCGACCACAATGACAATAATATCAGTTACCTGTGCACCTCTAGTACGCATAGCTGTAAAAGCTTCATGCCCAGGTGTATCCAAAAACACAATCTTTTTGTTTTGATCGGTAGTAATGGCATAGGCCCCAATGTGCTGGGTAATACCACCTGCTTCTTTTGCGGTTACCTTTGTGGTACGGATATAATCTAATAAAGAAGTTTTGCCATGATCTACGTGGCCCATAATGGTGACAATAGGCGGACGTTCTACCAGTTCACCCGCTACCTCGTCTATATCCTTACAGGTTGTTGCATCATGCAGGTCAACAAATTCTACGCTATAGCCAAACTCATCGGCTACAACGGTAATGGCTTCTGCATCTAGACGTTGGTTGATAGAGATAATCATGCCTAAAGACATACAAGTAGAGAGGATCTCATTGACTGTAATGTCCATAAAAGAAGCGAGTTCATTGGCAGATATAAACTCTGTGATTTTTAAAACTTTTTCTGTTTCCTGACGTTGACGCTTTTCCTCAGCCTCCAGGTGGGCACTGCGCCGATCTCTTTTGTATTTAGACCGTGCTCCATCACCGGCACCTTGGTTTAACTTGGCTAAGGTTTTTTTAATTTGGCTTTCTATTTCTTGAGCAGATACGCCGTCTTGCTCTTTGGGGCCTACGGTTGTTTTAGGATGTTTTGTATTGCGTAAAGCATCAGCGGTTGCGTTAGATTTATATGACCCTGCTTTTTTCCCACCTCCTAGTGGTCTAGCGCCAGGGGTAGGGGTTGTAGGAGGGGTAGCCCTACTGTGTGGTTTTGCGCCACCTGTTTTAGGTGTGCCCATGGAACCACTTAACTTTTGAGACAGTGCGCCACTGCTAGGGCGGTGCCTTCTAAAAGTGGGTTCAGGTAAAGTCATTTTGCCTACTATCGTAGGTCTTTTAAGCGGCTCTGAAAAGGATATTTTATCCGGTTTAGCAGGAGGTTGTTTCGTTGCGTCATCCAAGTGACTTGTACCGCCATCTGCTGTGCCTGATGGCAGCTCTGCAGCCTCAACAGCAGTAAGGGGCGCCTCAGCTTTCACTTTTTCAGTAGCCAACTCTATTTTCCCAACTGCCTTTAAGCCAGGTAAAACCGGAACAGAGGCTTCATAATGAGCTGGGGGAGTAGGAGGCGTTTGTTCCACCCTTTGGCCTTGCATTTCTGTTTGCTTATGGACGGGTGGCGCTTCTGTATGGGTTGTACGTGTATGCTTACTAGCTGGAGCAGAAAGACTTACATAGGTTTTACCGATGGTGACATGCGCCGCTTCCTGTTTATCCACACCAGCTGAGATAAATTCAGTAGCCAGTATATTAAATTGTTCGACCGTTATTTTAGCATTGGGTTTGTTATCTATGACAAACCCCTTTTGGGCTAAAAAAGAAGCAATCGTCTCTGTTCCGACATTTAACTTTCGAGCCACTTGGCTGAGTCGCATGTTTTTTTCTTCATTCATGGATTATCTTTCTCTACCTATAAGGTATATTTAGCTTAACCATTAAGCGCTTGATCTAATATAGCATAGATTTCATCTATTGTTTCCTGCTCCAAGTCCACACGTTGCTCAAGGGTAGCTTTAGATAAGGTTAAAACACTTCTAGCTGAGTCTAAACCAACCTGATGCAACGCTTCCAAAATCCAAGGTTCAATGGTGTCACTAAACGCAGTAAGCGGAATATCATGCGCCTCTAAATGGCTAGGGATATCCCTATAGACATCTATTTCTTTGCCAATCAGCCGACTGGCTAGTTTAATATTTTGCCCTCCTTTACCAATGGCTAGTGCCACTTGGTCGGGATCTAAATAGACCGCTACCCGCTCACCATTTTGCTCTACCCGGTTGATGCATGCAGGGTTTAGGGTACGCGCAATATATAGCTCTAAGTTATCTGTATAATTAATAATATCAATGTTTTCATACTGGAGCTCTTTGGTAATGCCATGTATACGTGAGCCTTTGATGCCTACACAAGCCCCAACGGGGTCAATTCTATCGTCAAAGGTTTCAACCGTTACTTTAGCACGTGCACCCGGGTCTCTGACAATTTTTCTTATGGCAATAAGTCCATCCTGTATTTCAGGAATTTCATTTTCAAATAACCTTTCTAAGAAAAGAGGCGACGTCCTAGAAAGTATAACGCGTGGCGTGGCATTATTAAAGGCTACCTTGTAGATCACCGCACGAATATGTTCCCCTTTTTTAAATTGATCTTTAGGTATTTGTTCTGACTTTGGTAAAAAAAGCTCATTGTTTTCATCATCTAATAAGATGACTTCCTTACTCAAAATTTGATTTACTTCAGCTGAAATCAAACCACCCACCAGCTGCTCATATTTATTGTACAGGGCCTCTTTTTCCAGTTCCCGAATCTTTTGTATCAGCATTTGCTTGGCAGTTAGTATCAGCCTTCTACCAAAATCAGAAATTTTAATTTCTTCAGATAGTTCTTCCCCCAGTTCAAAGTCGGCTTCTATTTTTCTAGCTTCTGAAAGCGATACCTTGTTAGGCGCACCTACATCTGCCGCATCATCAGCTACTACCTCACGGAAGCGCCATATCTGTAAATCCCCTTTATCAAGGTTGATAATGATATCAAAATTGTCACTATTGCCAAACTTACTCAGCATGACGGAACGAAACACATCTTCTAAAATACGTATGACGGTGGGTCGATCAATATTTTTAGATTTGGCAAATTCTGCAAATGACTCTACTAATTTATTACTATCCATTGATCACTAAAACAATAAGCACGTACATAAAACATAAATAGGCGTAAAAAGGTAACACAAAGCGCACCCTAAAACAACCTTAAAATGATGCTTTTTTAGAATGATTCCAGTTTACACCGGTAAGATTATAATCCTAGCAATATACAAAAAAAATAGCTTTAAAACATCTATCGATGCATCCTTATGGCAATGCCCTCCCAAAACAAGCAGCAACCGTGATTTGGAGAAAGAGGTGGTGCGCAAGTAGCTTGAGCAGATGAAAAGGCAAACAGCTGCCCTAGCGCAACAACCCAGCCCGCAAGGGATACTTAAGATTTAGGATTTTTTTTGTACTTATTATAGCGCATGCCTGCCACGTCTTTTTTTAAAGTTAAGAGTTCTTTATCAATTTCCCCTTGACTGATGCTTAATAATATGCCTAGTGCAATACCTGTAAATACAAGTGAAGTGCCTCCCATGCTCACAAATGGTAAAGGCAGGCCTGTTACAGGGCCAAGGCCTACTGCAATGGCCATATTCAGTAAAGCTTGCAATACCAATAACAGGCTGATACCTGTAGCCAAAAGCCCTCCATAGTAATGCGTTGCTGTAGGCAGCAGGGCAATTGCCCTATATAGCAACAGCAAATAGAGTACCATAACGCATATACCACCTATAAGGCCATACTCTTCGATTAAGATGGCATAGATAAAGTCGGAGTAAGGGTGGGGTAAGAAGTTGCGCTGGGTGCTATTACCAGGTCCTTTACCAGCGAGTCCACCTGTTGCAATAGCAATGTAAGATTGTTCAGCTTGAAAGGATACATCCCCCTTAAGAAAGCTTGCTATGCGTTTGGCAGCTGTGCCTCCACGTTGTCCCCAGAGCAGTGCGCCTCCTGCCACTAGGCTACCCGAGCATATGATCATGAGTAGGTATTTAATAGGGACTCTACCGATGAACATCAGTACCAAACAAGTACCGAATAGCAGCATCGCGCTAGAGAAATTGGTTAAAGCGATCAAACCGCTAATCAAGCCAGACCAGGCCAACATAGGCAGGCAGGCCGTTCTAAAGCAAGCAATATTTTTTTGTTGTTTGGCCAGCATATGGGCCATGCGTATAATCAGGGAAAGTTGTGCCAGGTCAGAGGGTTGGAAGGATTTATTGATCAAAGGAATATGCAGCCAACGGGAGGCTTCGTTTAATTTTACGCCATATTGCCAAGTGACCAGTAGGAGCGGAATCGATAGCCAAAGCGCCACCTTAGCCATAGCGGCATAGTAGCGGTAATCAATCCGGTGACTGAGCCACATAGCGGCTAACCCGGCGCCTATTAAGAGTGTCTGTCTGAGCAAATAGTATTCAGTATTATGGTCCATCTGTCTATAGGCTAAAGAGCTAGAAGCACTATAGACGGTTAAAATACTCAGGTTAGACAAGACCAATGCAATGCCCCATATGATGGGATCTCCTTTTAGTTTTGCTTGAATCAACTGCTTCATAGGTGGTCTATAGGGGCTGATGTCTCAACAGGTATCAGGGAAAAAATAATACGATATGCTAATTTGTTAGCTATAAGTTTATAAAACTTTTACTGGGTACAAAATTAGCGCATAAAAAATAAAAAGAAGGTTAATGGGTCAACTATTTTACTAATATATAGACACTATGTGTATTTTTTGACTTTCATAGTCAATTATATAGTTTTTTATTATCTTCTATTTGCTTATATCTTTTTGAGCAAGTAGTATTACCGTTGACTTGTGAAGATGTTCCGTTTATATGGAAAGATATAACCTTAAGCAATATACATAGACCACTCTTAAGTAAGTATTTTGATGTTTGAGCAGGGGTGTTTGGAATTGTATTTGATTTTGCTTACTATTCAAAATCGGTTTAATAGAATGTATTGGTTCCATACGTCTAGTTTTTTCCTTATCTAGGGCTCAAGCAGATGGCGCAATAGGCCTATTGATGAGGGTATGTACATTTTGATGCAATACTGTTTAAGTGGTGATAAGCACCATAGGTTTAACCATCTTAATATTATGAAAAAGTATATGCAATATAGCGTAATCCTGCTTATCGGGCTATTAGGCCTACAGACCTTGTCTGCTTGTGTACATACAAGAGCAGCAGTAGGTTGTAGGGGCAGTGTATGCACAGAGCAGGTACTAGACTTGGACATGGAGCGCAGCGGAGATAGCAGCCAGGTAAAAATTAAAAAACCAAACACTACAGCTTATATGATGCTAGGGTGTCTGTTAGGATGTATAGTAACGGGTTGCTTGATGCTACCGGTTTTTCATAGTTATTTTGATTATTACGTAGGTTCATCCAATACATTTCAGTTCAATAGAAGCAATCATTGTACTCATGCAACCACCCCTTCACAATTCATATTAGACGTAACCACTATGTCCAGCATGGTTAACATGACTACGGAAAAGGAACGATTCGTTATAGATGCGATTGGTACGTCAAAATGGAACGCAGTACCTGCACGCCCTTTAGATGACCAGGTTATGGATGATCTTATTAGTGAGTTTTCAATAGAAAAGATAGCAGAGTGGCTTGCGAAAGGCTTAGATATAAACGCACCAGACGAGAACTTGGGATACACGTTATTGATGCATGCCGTATGGTATAATAGTCGACATATTGTTCAATGCTTAATAGAGAAAGGAGCGGATGTGAATGCACAAGGTAAGGATGGAGCCACGAGTCTCATGATAGCAGTCAAGCAAGATGATGCGCCTATGGTTTCGTTTTTAATAGAACATGGAGCAGACCCATGTATAGCAGATCACCAAGGTAACACAGCGCGGTCCTTAGCCCAAGCTATTGCTAAACATACCCAGTCTAAGACTATAATAGTAATGTTGGATCGAGCACAGCCATGTGTAGCGTAAGATGCATGGCCTTATTGCATGTTGGTTGCACTTGACCTGCAAGTTGGGCAATCTACCTTACCTATTAGGTGGTGGTATTTTTTTGCAAGCATACGGGCTGCTGCAATCCAAGTGAGGCAAATTAAAAAAAACAGGACCATTAAAAATGGTGCCAGTTGATTTGGCTCGGCAGCTGAAAAGATAGTATAACAGATGACTTGTACAACCGCCCCTGCAGACTTCCCTATTTTTCCCCCTAATATATCCACCGCTGCTTTTCCTTTTGTGCTCATCTCTTGGTCTAAAGGAATATAGGCCATCTCTTTAGTGACATCAAAAAAACAATATTTCGTTCCCTTTGCCAATACATTTTGCAGGCCGCCAATCACTACAATAGCTGTTAAAGTGGATATACCCATGATCGTCTTTGATACAAGGTGGTAATCCACTGCAATAATCAGCAGGAAAAAAGCACTACCTACTATAAGGGTGGTAACAGGTGTGATCAGTGCTGCCCCTAGCCAGTTTAGTTTCCGAATCACTACATGGCCAAAACAAGCACAAGACAATGTGCAAATGCCCGTCCAGAATAATACCCTACCTTGGTAGGTAATAAAATGGGTAGGATCTTGCTGGTATAGCTGACAGGTTTCATAAAACCAGAGGCCCTCTATTAAATGCACAACCATAGAGTAAGCAATCATCAATATACAAATTAATGAAAGGTATTTAGACCTAGCAATCATTTTAAAACTTTTATATAACCCCAGGTGTAGTCTAGTGGTATGCCTGCCTTGTATCCTTTGGCCGCAGATGATATATTGTTCGATATACTTATGTAAAAGCAGCATGCAGAGGCATAGCGTGGCAATAACAATCATGAGTGTGGCTATTTTTGAGGCTGTTGCCACTGTATACCTACCTATGAAACGCAATAAAAAGTGATCAGCACGCGAAAAGTAGACCATGATACTGCCAGAGATAAGCAGGTTGGCTTGTCCAATCAAGTTGAAAAAGAAGTAAAAGCGACCCGCTTCTTCTGTTGTCGTTATTTTGTTAGCCAACTGCCAATACAACAAGGTAAAGACAATCATAGGCCAAAGTTCACCTAACATATAGAAGAGTATTAAGGTCCATTTACCCCACATGATAAAAAACCATTTCAGATAGGGGTAAAGCCTAATGTAGGCATCCACCTTACAAGGATCAGGATGCAAGAGCCCCTGGTAAGGGAATAAAAAAAAGCCGAATAAAAGAAAAAAAAAGAGAAAGAAGACGATAATGCCTCTAAAAATCTTTTCTGTGGTTACCCTATTACATAAGACCGTATAGACCACTACAAATAAAATTCCTGCGGGCATTTCAACAAATAGCTTAATAAAGCTCAATACTTCTGCCCCTATTAAGGTGACTACTAGACCATCTTTTATGCCACGGATTAAATTTTGATTCAGTAAGATAAGAAACATCAAGATAGCCATAGAAAAAAATTTTTGCAGTGCGTGTCCCTTAATAGGCCACTGCATAGGATGCCATTTTTTTAGTAAGGCTGTTACATGTTTCATAAAGTAAGTTTAAAAATTTCTTAAGGGTTACAATTGGTCCATGGTGTCATTCTTACATTAACACCATGTCTTGAACAGTTTAAGTTACTTAGCGCAGTACAAACCGAGTAGGTATATCTTGCCCTTTAAGCTTTTCCCAAGAAAAGCATGACTAGGCTATGGGCAACAGAGTAGGGAACAATTTGCAAGATGCGCATGGTTAATCCATTAAAGATGGCAAGAAACTTCTTTTCTACTGTAATGTTATGTTTAAGTCGTCCTATCCAAGTCATAGGCACCTCTGAGCCACAATTTTGTGTGGCGATTAGATCAAATGGCATCGTTAAGGCAGATACAGCGATACCCAATACCGTACTAACCATCATATTAATCCACACCCCACTGATATCCTTTGTAAATTCATATGCCAATATAGAAGCGGAGCCACTCAGTATATTCCTTAAAAAGATCGGCGTTACAATATCACTCATCCTTTCTTTTCGTTTCATTAAAGCCCCTTTATTAGCAGCAATTTCTTTTGTTTCGCTATATATGGTTACGGCTGTTTCTACCATTCCTGCTAAGAAGCACTCCCAGATAACCAGTAACGCAAAATTGCTTATCGCATAATAATCAGTAGAACAAAGGAAAAGCCACTGAGAAACTCCAAAGGCCAAAGCCGCTATAAACTGTCGAAGTGCATAAATATGTGCGCCGGAAAAAAATAATTTAAAATTTTTAGTACGTATGCACCTGGTCACAATAGAGGCATAAGATTCGCCGGTTTCTTGGTAGACTACTTTTACAAACTGAGCAGGTGCCACTAAGTAGGCTACGACCATACAAGCGATACCATGTGCAAGTGGATCAAAAAAAAAGCGGTATAGCAGTGTGTTGTATTCCATATTTATAGATGCTTTAGCTTAAAGTTATGTATTGCAGTAGCACTAAGTGTGGCAGAGGTAGAATACCTTGCAGCGATACAATCGGGTATGATAACTTTAGCGATTCCGTTTTATGTTAGGTTACGCCTTGGTCCAGAGGGAACCTAATATGGGCAACGGACCTAGTACTAAGGGCCAAATATAGTCTTTTCAAAGGACTTTTTCAACTAATGATTCACCTTAGTAACTCGTATGTCATCCATGCTATACATCATTGTGCATCTTATGCCCTATTCCCCCGTTACTTTCCCTTGTTGATTTATGGTTGGTTAGGCTATGGTAATGCCCTAAATATAACATGTGGCTACTACCCTTTAGGTAGGTTCTCTAGGGCTTCAGCTAGGGTAGATTTGACTACGGATATTTGGAATTATATTTAATTTTTATAAAAAAGGTTAAATGGCAATAGGATGCCTGGTTGGCCTTAGGCCTTGGTTTTTTGCTTGATCTAGCGTTAAGCAGATGGAACATATGGATAGATGATGAATATAGGTTGCAACCATTTTGTTTAGGGATGATGGTACCCTACGATTAAATATCCATGTTATGAAAAATATACCTACTATAACTATACCGTAGCCCTCTTCATTGCGCTATTCAGCTTTAATATATGGTCTTCTTGTGTCCATGCCAGCAGGCAAGAGCTAGGCCCTTTGTCCTCTTGCTGGCGTAACATAAAAATAGCGAAGGAAAGACATCCGCAAAGGGCTAAGCAGGTGAAGTATACGGCGGTCGCCTTTGCAGGAGCAGGTCTTATCTGCCTTGGTCTGTCTTATCTGTGGAAATCGGTTAACTATGGTGGAAATAGCTCCAATATGCCTGTTATTTATAATAATGATACAGGTGTAACTACTGCTGGACCCTTTACTTCAACCAATGGGAGCAGTACTATGTTTAATGGAACTAATATAACGCATCTGGAAGAAGTTGTTACTGAGGCGATAAAAAAGGGCGAAAAGGAACGATGGGGTAATCGTACAACTACAGAAAAACCATCCACTACTACAAAAAAACCATCTAGGAAGCCGTCTAAAAAACCTTCTAAGAAGCCGTACACTACTACTACAAGTACTACCGCAAAACTGTCTACTAGTACTACTACTACCGCAAAACCATCCACTACTACTGTAAAACCAGACGATGGCGTGCTACTCGTAAAGGATCCAATGGTTTTAGAGAAGCGGGTTCTTGACGATCTTAAGGAACATAGTTTTTCGGAAGCAAGGATACAGTATTGGCTTGATAAGAGGTTAAATATCAATGCAAGATTAGGGTATGTCAACAAGCAAACTCTATTGATGTATAGTGTAGAAAATAAAAATATAGAGGCGGTTAGATCCCTATTAAATAAGGGGGCGGGTGTGAATATACAAAGTAGTACTGGACAGACGGCCCTATTCACTTTACTAGTCGATAACAATAATATTAAGGATATTCTAAGAGGCATACTTTACCCTTATTCTGATATAATGAACTTATTACTAAAACATGGGGCGGATCCGTGTATACAAGATTTTGTATTTAAGCGCACGGTGGTAAGTATGGTAGCAGGCAATCAACCAAAAGATGAATTGCGAGTTTTATCTGTTTTCATGGGGGAATTGCACAAAGCTATAGAAAAATTGCATGGAACAGAAGAATGCCCGGCGAAACAACCTACCAATTAAAGCTAGCCTGCAACCAGGCTACCTGTTCAGACAATGGTGTCAACTTAAGGGACATCTATGCTAACACATAGATAGAAATGGCTCATGCGTATAGGTCGTTGTCCCTGTCCGCCAACTTTTTTATCGGCGGACATGAACGCTTTAAATGGACGCAATGGAAGCAAATGTCCATTGTAATGATAGGTATCTGTTGTTCAAAGCACTGGTTTTTTTTGTCCACTTTTTTCTTGATAAAAAAGTGGACAAAATTCATTATTAGCTAATGGCGTGAATAGATACTTTTATTTGACAGTCAATGAAAAAATCATTAAGTTGACGCTATTTTGTGAATAGATACTAAAAATCTCTTTTTTACCACTAGCTTAAACAGTAATAAAAATCTGTTGCAGCGTAGCAGCTATACCCGGAACCGCCTCGCCTATATCTCCCGCACCAATCGTAAGAAAGACCTGATGTCTTTGAATCCTCCCACAAGCAGCCAGTACATTCGGCAAAGCATCCATTGTTACCAAAGCTTTTTGTTTACAGCTGAGTGCATCAAAGATAAGCGCTGACGTAACACCTGGTATCGGAGTTTCTCTGGCTGGATAGATCGGTAGTATAAAAACCTGATCTGATAGACTTAAACTTGTAGCAAATGCTTTATAAAAAGCCTGGGTACGTGAAAAAAGATGAGGTTGAAAGATGGCCGTTATATGGCTATTCGGATAGAGCGTTTTAACCGAGCTGAGTAAGGCGCTAAGCTCTGCAGGATGGTGTGCATAATCATCTATAAGGAGATATTTCGGATGGTCGCAAACAAAAGAAAATCGCCTTTTTATCCCTGGGAAAGTCGCCACAGCGGTGCGTATTTGGGTTTCTGTTATACCAAGCTCCAAACAAATCGTAATGGCGGCTAATGCATTTTCAATGTTGTACCACCCGGCTATAGGCAATACCAAATTCGAGAGGGTGGTATGGGTGCCTAAATAGTCGAAAGCACTTTGATCGGGGGCAGTAGTTACATTACCTGCTACAATGTCGCCTTGGCTTAATCCATAGGTTAGAAAAGGTTTGTCGTAATGTTTGTGCACTTTTAGCTGATCCGAAACGTTATGGTGTATAAGTAAATATTGCTGATTTTGTTGAATAAACTCTATAAAACTAGCCTCCATCAAGGCGGTTGTTGTATAGGTTTCTGGATGATCTGCATCTGCGGCAGTCACAATACTAAAGGTAGGCCTAAGGTGGAGAAAAGATCTATTGAATTCATCGGCTTCTGCTACCATTAGTTTGGCGTCATCCAATGAACGATTATATAATAAATTGACATCATATAGATGCATCATACCGCCTACAAAGGCAACCATGGGTAGGTCACTTTGATAGAGTATATGCGCAATCATAGCTGAAGTAGTCGTTTTGCCATGTGTACCTGCTACTGCTATGGTCGTTAATGACTTGGAAATATGTCCTAAGACTTCTGCGCGTGATTGGATCTTGTAACCAGCCTGTTTAAAATAATTTAAGATCAGGTTATCAGTGGGGATAGCAGGTGTATAAACCACTAGGGTTTGGTTGGGGTGGTTGCAAATAACTTCAGGAATTGCCTCTGTTGTATCCTTACAACTGATTGTCACACCTTCTTTGCTTAATTGTGCTACTAAAGGAGAGGCTGTACGGTCGTAGCCAAACACTTGGTAGCCTTGTTTAGCGCATAACCGTGCCAAAGCACTCATGCCTATGCCACCAATACCTATAAAGTATATAAAAGTGTAGTTGTTGAATGGAAACATAACTCTGGGTGTAGAATTGGGAATAAATTGAAAATTAGGCTATGTACAAGAAAGATCTACGTACAATGTGCTATATCCCATGGATTAATGATCGTTTAATCCATGAATATTAGTAAAATCTTTAACATGACGTGTAACTAATGTTAGGTCGTGTACTATGGCTGTGGCTGCTATAATAGCATCAGGTAGTTTAATCCTTATTGTTTTCCTGAGAGCAACTGTTTTAAACTTTATGGGCTGTTCTAACTCAATAATGGACACTTTACTGAGAAATGTGTTCAATACTTTTTTCCTATCTGTATTATCCGTTTTCCAGCACAATAACTCTATCTCTGTAACCACTGATATCGTTGGCAACCCTGATTTTAGCAATCTATGCATATAGATGCGCACAACCTCTGGAAATTGTTTTTGTAAGTAGTAAATGACCGTATTAGTGTCCCATAAATATTTTACTCCTATCCGTTTCTAAGTTCTTGAAGCTGTTGATCTAATTCTTCTAATGGTTGCTTATGCATTATTCCTTCAAAAGGTGTAATCCAGCTTTTGGATGTTGGTTTTTTATGTTTTTTATGGATGCTATCCAGTTGTATAAGTTGCAATGATGCTAACTCTTTTAGAATCCTTAATGCTTTATGATTAATGATACTTACAGTTACCTTTTGCATAGTAGTAAAATTTATATAGTTGATTTCTCGCCTAAAAATATAATAAGTCTATCTGTTCCAGTCACTGGTTTTTTTGTGTTAAAAGAAAAACGCCCCTGTACTAATCCATGCCGTGCCTAGACACTAATCAATAATGCTTTAGAACGTATACCAATGCGAATATTGGTTAAAAAAGCTTATCTAAACCGATCGGATCTAAGTTCAGAAAAATATTGCTTTTTTCTAAGCAAGCAATCCATCAAGATACTCCCCTTATAACTATTGGGCAAATAGGCAGTAGGTTGGGCTACACATTTTTTTTTAAGTTTAAAAAAATCTATCTGTGCTTTTAGAATCGCCCAACTATGCGCAAACTTGCCCAGCGCACCCATCCAACAGATAGCTAGAAAATCTAGACATAGATTTATTAGTATAGATACCAGATCATTGTGGCGATGCTTATAGAGCATCAATAACCTATTTCTAAAGTTTAAGTAGGTTTTCCTAGGGCTGCTATAGGGTAATGTAGCCCCTCCTAGATGGTAAACCATACTGCTGCCGCAGTAATAAACCTTCCAACCGGCAAGCTGTGCACGCCAACAAAGATCAATCTCTTCAAAGTGGGCAAAAAATAACTCGTCAAAGCCGCCTAGGTTATGAAAAGCAGTGGCACGTACCAATAAGCACGCTCCACTGGCCCAAAAAACAGCTCTTGTATCATTGTATTGCCCTTTGTCTTGTTCTATACGATTAAAAATCCTTCCTCGACAAAAAGGATAGCCATATCTATCTATATATCCACCCGCTGCGCCGGCGTAGTCAAATTGATCTGGTTGCTTGAGAGAAAGTATTTTCGGTTGGCAAAATGCAATAGAAGAGTCTCCCTCCATAAGGGCTAATGGTTCCTTTAACCAGCCTGCAGTAACCAGGAGGTCGTTATTCAACAGCAGGTAATAAGTAGCTTGAATCTGTTGCAAGGCTAGGTTATACCCTTTAGCCACCCCATAATTTCCCTTATGCACAATACAGGTTACCGTTGGGAAGTGGTGCTGTATATAGGCTACAGAGCCATCTGTAGAAGCGTTATCCACAACTATGGTGGTATAGCCCTTACTGTGCAGCAATAGGGTAGGTAAATAGACTTTTAGTAGCGCTAGGCCATTGTAGTTTAATACTACGATGGCTACACTGGGTAGATGGGTCATTGCTCCATGCCTCTATTTTTTGGTTTGTGCAATCCTGCTGAGCCAACACCTTATAGGCGCTAGGCTATGTATGCCAATAAGCCATAGGGCAAGGGTTAGATGCGTGCAATTTTGCGCTACCAGTAGTCCAGTGAAAAGCCAAATAAATATAGATATATCTATCAAAAGCATATATAGCGCTGCTATGCAATAAAAGCCATACTCCGCACCAGATAATAGGGTGTTTAAATAAGTTTTGTCGTGGCTTATTAAACTATCTAGTAGCCAAGTCAAACCTAGGAATATAAAAAACTGCTGAATGCCTAGTTTAAAGCGATGGGTTTGCAAAATCTGAGCAGGCTTTATCTTCGACCCCAACATGACTATAGCTGCAATCGAAAGCAAGACCAGGGCAAAAAATATAGGCAATCTAACGGGAAAAATCTTTCCATTTAGTCCGGTGAACCTATTGACTTCAGGTTTAATAAGTAAAAATAGCACTTCAGCCAGCAGTACCAGTAAAAAGGCAAGGTGCATTTTACCTGCTGATGCAAATACAACCTCAACATTATCCTGAGCAGATGCCTTATGCCATGTATATACCTTTATAAGCCATGGTTCGGGTATAAGGTAAACCAGTAAGCTACTGGCTACTGTTAAGCTGGCCGTGATGGTGACCATTAGCCCTATCAAATTAGGTATCGCTAAGCCACTATGTCCTGCTACCACTATGAGCAATATACCTGAAATAGATAAAGGACTAGCCAGTAAGGCCATATGTGCAGCAATGCCCGCCGCAACCGACAAATGGGGCTTGGTGTTATGCAGCCCATCTGGATCGCATACCAATTGATCCAACCATTTTTTATCCCCTGTTAAAAAAACCAACCCATAGCAGTAGGGCGCTATCAACCACCTATAAGTAGCGTGGGTTTGCATGAGGCAACTCCTGAGCTTGGCTTCCAGTAGATAAAAAAATCCAGTTGCCTCTAGTGTAGCCATGAGTAGCAACCAGGTGGCCTGTAGGAGCATTAAGTCATTAGGCGGAGCAGCAGGTTGTACGAAAAAAGTTAAAACCCCCAACCCCAGGCCGCTCAATAGACCAAGCGAAACCCCACCTAAGCGCAAACCTATTATAAGCAGCAATAGCAGCATAGGCCATCCAATTGTAACCATCTTGATATGTAATGTATAATTATAGACTATAAACCGCTCATATAAACCAATAAGAATCCGATGCCGATTGCGCCAGCTATTGAGACCAAACCTGGCAACATAAAACTATGGTTAAAAAGGAACTTACCAATTCGTGTAGTGCCTGTAGTATCTAAATGCATAGCCGCTAACATAGTTGGATAAATCGGAATAATAAAAACCCCATTAACAGCTGCTGCAGAAGCCAGTAATATTTTAGGCGGAATTCCTAAGGCAATACCTAGTGGAAATACCGCTTTAATAGTAGCCGCAGAACTGCCCATAATGGAAGCCATGCAGAGTAAGATAATAGAAAATTGCCAAGGTTCAGAAAGGTAAGTGGATATAAACTCTAGTAAAACCGGTTGGTTGCTCTGCACGAATGTACTGCTTAGCCAAGCAATACCTAGAATCGCAAACATGCCTTGTACGCCAGCCGTAAATGCTTTGCCCTGGGTAATGGATTGTGGTGCAATCCGGCATAACAACATAATAGATGCCGCAGTGGATAACATTACCAGTGGCATAATATAGGCAGATGGCAAGCATACCTTTAGGCCATTTACCTCCCACGAAGGGCGTAAAAATGGCATGGCGTCTATTAAAACCGTAGCTAAACTACCCAGTAAGAAGCAAATAATCGAAAGTTTGGCTACCCTAGCCCCACGGGGCAGTAGGGTGGCAGCCTGGTTTGTTGTAGCTTTTCCTGGAACCGTTGCAGTCGCTGGCATCTTTTTATTCAATAAACTGGTTACAAATGTTGCGATTAATAATCCTCCCAGTGTTGAGGGAATGACAATCTTAAAAATGGTGACCATCTCTATGCCAGCATTCCTTAAAAACCCGCTTAAGATAACCATTATAGAAGAAATAGGACTGGCCAGTGCACCGTGCAAAGCGGCAATAACAGAAAGCGATAAAGGCCGTTCCGGGCGAATGCCTACTTCTTTAGATACCTCTGCAATAACAGGCAGAATAGAATAGGCGATGTGATTGGTACCACCCAAAAAAGTAATTGCATAGGTGACCACAGGGCTGATGTAGATGATGCTACGTGGATGTTTGCGGATACATAGCTCAGCCAGTTGAACCAAATAACTCAAGCCACCTGCAGTCTCTATGGTGCCCACTGCAGCAACCACTGCGGCAATACAAAGCATGATTTGAAAAGGAGGATCTGCTGGCGTTGCATTTAAAACCACCATAAACAGCCATACACCCAGCCCACCCAGCATACTAAGGCTTAGACCTTGCAACCGGGCACCCAAGAAAGAAGCAAGCAAAAGTATCGCTAAACCTATCAGAAGCATTTGTCTTCGTTCGTTTATATTTTAATAATGAAAATCCGCTACAACCCGTTTAGGGCTTTGTGGTTGCACTTGAACCGATAAAATAAAATTAGACCAATATACATAAAAAACATTACAAACAATATACTATTTACATCAATTGATTTTGCATAGTAGGACTATGGTTATGCTGCAAAAAGCACCCCTAGGAAAAAGTTGTGCGCAACAAGCGTAGCCAGATAGATGCATAGAAAAATAGCTGCCGTCAAGGCTCCAACGGCAGCTATTGTTTTTCCAGCTGCAAGCTGTGATTGCGGTAATTGTAGACCTTTTTGCTTACTGATTTTATCAAGATAAGAAGTAAGGCTACATATGCCTTATGGGCATACATTCAACCCGCCTATTTGTTTAATGGTAGTATTTTTTATAACTTGAAGTTATGTGCAAAAATAATAAACAGTTCCGCTTCATAGCGCCTATTTACATAGGAAGCCTATTATTATGGACTATATCCTGTAGTAGACATCTTCCTGTTACTGCAAGCCATTCTGGTGGTGAATGGATAGGAGGATGTTGCCATCTGGATGATCCGTGTAGGGTAAAAGATCTAGGTAACCGTGTAGATCAGTTGGATTGGTCTAACGTTGATCTGTGTAAGGTTACAAACCAGAAGACTGTCTTTTGTGAAACAATAGACAGCTATGATATAGATCAGTTAAACGCACTGCTTACATACCTTAAACGTGACCCTGTAAAATACCCTTATGATAAGGTCATATATTTAATAGCTGGTTGTGGAAGCAAAAAAATAAAAGGGATGCGCATGTCTCTGTTGTTTAGGAGTGTGTTTAAACAGGATCTAGATATAATAGATCTATTGTTTGAAACACTATCTTATTATGACTTAAACGCATGTGCGCAAGCTTTTTTCATACCATTTGGTGCTGGAAAATACACCATGTTGCATCAAGCGGTAGAATCATCCAACTTAGAAACAGTAATGTGCTTAATAGCGCATTATATCGAAACTAAAAAAAAGCAAGGGGTTGAGCCTTCTGTTCTATCAAATAGTCTAATAGAGGTTTTAAATATCAAAAATGCAATCAACGAAACACCACTGGATCTCGCATTTGGTACCTATCATTTAAGTTTTGTAGAAAATTCAGCTATGATACAATATTTGGCAGCGTATGGGGATCCTTTGTCTCAAATAGACTTGGGGGATAAGTCTGCGTTGTATGCTGCTGCCAAGCGTGGTAATGGCACCCAGTTACCAATTATGATCGATGCCATAAGAGCCGGATCAAAAAAGATGTATGACCGAAAAGATATAGATATGGTGCGCAAGATTGTCAATTGCGTAGATAAAGATGGCCGCACCTTGTTATATTATACGGTGCTAAACCGCAACTATGATGCAGTCGCGTACCTCATGGCACTAGGTGCCAACTGCACATGGTTCGATAAAAATGGGGTCTCTCCGCTTTTTATAGCTATTGTGTATGGGGATCTACATATGGTACAATTGTTATTGGATAAAAAATTTCCCGCGAATGCATCGCTACAGGTGGATATAAATAACAAAGGTAGAGATGGGTTAACACCGCTGAATTTTTCCATTAAGCCTAAACAAAGTGTAGTGCTCATGCCAATACTGCTGTTGCGCAATAAGCATCGAAGATATAAGGTATTAAAAAATAATATGGATGATGGATGGGATCATGTTGCTATAGGGCATAGCAATGCTCAGATTGTTGCTGCTTTGTTGGATGCTGGTGCGCATCCTTTGATACCCAATAATTTGGGTCAGACGCCCCTGCATCTAGCCGTGGAGTCGAACAGCGTATGTTTGGTAGAGCTGCTTCTAGAGGCTGGGAGCAGTGCGTTATTAAGAGATTGTAAAGGCTATACGCCTTTAGATATAGCCGTGCGGCAGATCCGTGTGCGCGCTTCGAAAGCTTATGATAAGGGCCATATGCTTAGTATAATTGTAAAAATGTTAGGTGCAGCTATACGTATAAAAAACGTTGGGGTAGATCAAAGTTGTTTGATGCGTATATACAAAGAGGTTATGTCGGCTTACCAACATGATAACCACAAACGTTCGCGGCATGTATGGGAAGCATCAATGGCGGATCTGTTCCAAAGATATGGCCTCTCAACGTACACCACCACGCAACTTAAGGGTACAAAAAGGCGATGCGATGCGCATCCAGGGCTTATTGACCCTACTAAAAGGCGTAAGCGAAACAGTGTTCAGGCCTCTGATGGTTCATCAAGTGGACGTATGCAGGGAGCGAAGCGGCCTAAGCAATCTCAGTCAAATGCAGTTTCTTTTTTAGATATGCCCCATGCTGTAAGTGTGGACGGAACAGATCTACTGCCTTAGATGTTTTTTATATTAAAAAATATTTTATTATAATTCCTTACTTCTCAGATAACCGCCGGGATTTTGTATAAAATATCATGCGTAACAATAGATTTTCCCGCTTAATAATAGTCATGTGTGTAGCATGTTTGTTATTTACTACTGCTTGTAGTAGGTATACTACATCTATTTTGGTTAACCACAACGGGTATCTTGACTTGCAAGAAGCAGTATGTTATCATTCAGATGGTCAGCTAGAGGTGCAGTGTAAAACGAATGGCATGTGTCATGATCACTTTGACTGGTCTACATCTAATTTGTGTAAAGTGTATGATAAGAAGACTACACTTTGTCAAGTAATAGAAATGGGTGATATAGATCTGTTGGATCGGTTGCTGGGCTACATCGAGCGCGACCTTATAAAGTACCCTCCTGAAAAGGTAATATACTTAATAACTGGCTGTGGAAATGCAACAATAACAGGCATGAAAATACCTCTATTGACTCGGGCAGTGGTTAAAGGCGACCTGGATATACTAAAATTATTATTTGCAAAGCTGCATAATTATGTTGATTTTTTGGAACGTTCCCGTGGTGTTGACGTAGAGGCATTATATCAGGAGGTTTTTTGCAGCAGGTTCGGTCCTGGAAAATTCACCCTTATCCAAGAAGCGGTGAACGCATGTGACTTAGCGCCAGAAATGGTAGCCTACTTAATAGACACGTATACGTTTCTTATAACTGGCACTGCAAGGCAACAAAATCAAGTGGCAGCATGGAATCGTGTGTTCGGTTATCTGTTAGAATTTTTAAGTATAAAAAATAAAGCAGGCGCTACACCGTTGGATATGGCACGTGAATACTATGTTTATGAAATGCCAGAAAGTGCAGCTCCACTGACCTGTTTGGCACAGTATGGGGATCCTACGCATCCAACATACGTGAAGCAGAGAGGCATTCTTTTTGCTAAAGCCGCACTGGGCAATAGCAATAATTTTAGGGCTATTGTACCCAAGGCGTCACAACAAATACAGTGTTGGTGTGCATCCGTGCAGCACCTCATGGCATCACACGCTATGCACCTATGTGAGGGATCTCCGCTCGGTAGGCCTATTGCGTGGGGCGATGTACCCATAAATAGATGCAAGCAACAGTCTGATGATTCAGGTGGTAAAATCCAGGGTGGTTAATGATAGGTTTTAATAGAAAGGTTCATGGAACTTGCGGCTTCCGTGCGTAAAGTGCATTCAACTATATTGCGTTATGTTATTTGATCTTCCATTACTTATAGTAATTGTTTTTTTATTAGCTACTTCAGCAGTAGCGTGTTATGCTACTAGAGGAAGCGGTACTACCTTTCGTGCCTATGCTGTAGGCAATAGGGTGTTTTCTACTGCTAATTTAGTGGCTACTATATTGGCCACTTATTATGGCGGGGCTACGCTGATGAGTTATGTAACCCAATTCTCTGATGGACTCTTCTGGGTCAGTTGGCGGATTTTTGGTGTTATGGCTGCTTTTTTTACGCTTAGTTGGCTCGGTATGCATATGTCCAAGTTTATCTATCATATCTCAATGCCAGAGACCATGGGGCGGGTATATGGCAAGTATCCAAGGATGATTACCGCTTTATTGAGTCTGTGTTACTCTACTGTTGTGATTGCGATGCAAATTCGTATTATGTGCCGGGGGATAAATATATGCATCGATTCAGCTAGTCCATTAGCTATTACCCTCTTGGCTACTTTTATGTTGGTGACCTATGCACTATTTGGTGGTATTCGTGCCGTTGTCTTAACGGATATATGGCAGTTTATCACCTTTTCTACGGTTATTGCCCTCTTAGCATGGTTTATGTTTATACAAACAGATGCTTCATTTGGTGAAACCATTACTTTTGCAGCCACTCAAAAAAATTTTGGCTTGGGTCATTTGTTCCTTTATAACAGAAAGTCAGTAGCTATATTGCGCTATCTAGCTACTATGGTCAACTGTATAGAACCTGCTTATATACAAAATGTCTATATGGCTTCTAGTCCTCCCCAAGCAAAAAAAATGTTCTTATATGCGGGTATAGCTGGTTTTGTTATAATGATATGTTTCTCATTAGTTGGTTTGTTTGTTTTTGCATGGGTGCCACAAAATCTATCAGGGATGGAGATTTGGCATTACATCATTGCACATACTTCTCCTTGGTTAAAAGGAATCATTTGTACTTGTTTACTAGCTGTTACGATGTCCACAGCTGACTCTAGGCTCCATATCTGTTCGATTATGATCAGCTATGATATATTCCCTAATATATTGCCGGTGCGTTTTAGAAAAAAAATTTCTTCTGTGCATCATTATAGGATAGCGCATGTAGCGATCTTGGTTGTGGCGATCTTGGCCATTCCGTTGGCCCTTAGTAGTAGCTATTATATCGTAGAAAAGGTAGCGCTATGGTATAACCGTTGGTATGTGCCTGTAGTCGTGGCGCCATTTGTTTTAGCTGTTTTAGGCTTTCGTAGTGCGTCACATACTGCTTTAGCCGGTATGGTTGCAGGTGCGCTATCTGTTTTGGCTTGGCGGAAGTGGATTTTTCCCCTATTGGGTACCAATGATGGCGTCTTTCCTTGTATGGTGGTCAATGGTTTAGTTATGTTAGTGGTACACCGGTTATGGCCCCGGTCAAAGGAGGTTGAAGAGCCAGGTGATGGTGTATGCAAATCAATGTAATCCTATTGGGTGCGTGCTTATTTCCCAATGCAGAATTTAGAGAAAATGTCTCCTAAAATCTCTTCTGTGGTAATCTCTCCTGTAATTTCACCCAGTGCATATAGTGCCTGGTTGATATCTACAACCAGTAATTCATTGGATCGTTGTTGCGCAAGTCCTGCCATTACAGCTTCTAAAGCTGCTCTACTTTTTTGTAATCGATCGTAATGGCGTGCATTGACCACAATAGTGGCTAACCCATCGGCAGGTTTTTGTGTGACCAATTGCAAAAGCTGCCCTTTAAGTTGATTGAGCCCTTTACCAGTTTGTGCAGCCATGCACAAATAATCTTTAAAATCTTCTAGCGCAGCAGGTGGTGCAAGGTCCATTTTATTGCCAATTTTCAGTAGGGGTACCTCTCCTAAGGCAACCAGATCAGCCTCTGCTTGTTGAAAGGTCATATGGCATAGATCCACCAAGTAGAGTACGATACAAGCTTTGTTGAGTTGCGCTTTGGTCCGTTCGATGCCTATGGCTTCTATGGCATCCGAAGGCTTTTCGCGTAAACCAGCAGTATCTACAAACCTAAACCGTATGCCTCCTAAGTGTAATGTGCCCTCAATGGTGTCGCGCGTAGTACCTGCTATAGGCGAAACAATGGCCCGTTCTTCTTGTAATAATGCATTCAATAGGGTTGATTTGCCTACATTGGGTCTGCCCACAATCACAACGGAAATACCTTGTTTAATCACGTTACCTAATTGAAAGCTATCGATCAGGCGTGTTAAAGTTTGCATCAGTTTATCCGCTAATGTTTGTAATTCCTTGCGCTCTAAAAAGGTGACATCTTCTTCGGAAAAATCTAGTTCTAATGCCAACATTGCTGCAAAATGGCGCAAGTCTTTACGTAATGCTTGTAAATCTGTCGAAAACCCCCCACGCATTTGATGAAGGGCCGTTTGGTGGGCCAACATGCTATCGGCTGCAATCAAATCTGCTACCGCTTCTGCTTGGGCTAAGTCAAAGCGGCCATTTAAAAAAGCCCTTTTGGTGAATTCACCCGGTTCAGCTATGCGCACACCTTGGTCTACCAACAGCTCTATTAATTGTGTGACAATGAAAGGCGCACCATGGCAAGAGATTTCTACTGCCTCTTCCCTGGTAAAGGAATGGGGCGCAATAAAAATGGAAACTAGGACTTCATCAATTTGGGTATCCCCTTTTTTTAGGATGCCAAAATGAACCGTATGAGAGGCTTTTTGGGTCAAGTTACTGCCATGAAACAGCTGGTTCACGATGTTAATTACACCCTTTCCAGATAGGCGCACGACTGCAATGGCGCTCATGCCTTGTGGCGTGGCGAGTGCCACAATAGGATCTTGGTTAGGATACATTTTCTTTTATAAATAAAGTTTCTGGATAACCTACCTCCACTAATGTTAAGCCGTGTGGTGGCATTAAGGTAAGTATAGGACGTGTGCTGGGTTTTTGTCGAATCAGTTGGGCTACTGTAGTGCTATCCATTTTACCAGTCGCTACTTTAAGGATGGTACCGACAATCGTTCGAACCATACCCCTTAAAAAGCGATTGGCTTGTATGTAAAAAACAAGCTTGTTGTCCATTGCTACCCAAGTAGCTTCTTTTATGTTGCAGATAAAACTCTTGGTTGCATCAGTTGTCTTGCTAAAAAATTCAAAATCAGCCTGTACAGAAAATAAACCAGCAATCTGGTTTAATAAGGCAAGCGGTGGCGTGTGGTGCAGCCAAACTGCGCGATCTCTATAAAAAGGATCTTTTTGTGTAATGATGGTATAGGCATATCTACGATGGCATGCGTCGAAACGCGCATGTGCACCCTCTACTACTGGACGAATGGCCGTAATGCTGATATCAGATGGCAAAATCCTATTGAGCCTATAGATCAAATGTAGCGGGTCTATAGGCGTTATGGAATCAAAATGGGCCACCTGTTGTGTGGCATGCACCCCTTTATCCGTTCGACTGCTGCCTGAGATCGCAATCGTCCTGGATAAGAGTTTACCAAGTGCTTCTTCGATCACTTGTTGTACAGCACATCCATTTTTTTGAATCTGCCAACCACTATAGCCCTTGCCCAGATAGGATATATAGATGAAATAACGCATGAGATGGTTTGGCCTAGTGGATAAAGCGCGCTATTTTATATAGCTAAGCATAAAAACGACTATAAAGTTAAGCATAGTTAAGTTATTTATCCATAATGGAGCATTTTTGGGTAGGATGCAGTTAATTTTTACTTAAATTTAATGTATTGGCCATTATACAGTCCACCTATGTCAGTTGTGCCCTTTAGCCTTGTATCTTATTATTAAGTATAAAAATCCATGCATTTAGTTCCAGAAAGCTTGCTTATTGCCGGTTCTTTTTTACTCTTCTTGAGCATTGTCATTACCAAGCTATCTACCCGGTTAGGCATTCCAGCGTTGATTATTTTTTTATTAGTAGGCATGGCGGCAGGCCATGAACAGTTGGGCGGTATTGATTTTCATAATCCTATAGCCGCTCAGTTGCTCGGCGCTATTACCTTGAGTTTGATTCTTTTTACAGGGGGTATAGAAACCGAGTACAAACATATACGGCCCATTCTTTGGAATGGTATACTACTGGCAACTGTAGGTATTCTCATTACCACGTTTAGTGTGGGCCTATTTGTTTGGGGCATGACAACCCTCTGGGGAGGTAGCATGCAATTTACCCTGTTGGAAGGTCTGTTGATGGGTTCAATTGTGGCTTCTACAGATGCAGCTGCTGTTTTTGCAATCATTCGGGCGAAGAACATGCATCTTAAGGCCAATCTGAGTCCCATGCTAGAACTGGAGTCGGGTAGCAATGATACCATGGCTTGGTTTTTGATGTTTTTATTTAGAACGCTGCTGCTTACCAACCAAGTCATTAGCCCTATGGAGGCCATTTGGATCTTTATTCAAGAGATGGTTGTAGGTGGCGTAGCTGGCCTTTTAGTTGGTAAAATCATGTTGGTATTGCTGGACAACCTTCGTTTGGCTAACCGTTCCCTTTACCCTGGTTTGATGCTAGCTGTGGTTATTTTTACCTATTCAGCGACCCATTTTTTCCATGGCAATGCCTTTCTTGCTGTTTACCTGGTTGGATTGATCTTAGGCAATAAGGATTTCCCACATAAAAAAAGCATCATTCAATTCTGCCAAGGCGTTTCTTGGTTGATGCAGATCATAATGTTTATTATGCTTGGGCTATTGGTTTACCCTGGTAAACTCATACCTATAGCTGGTATTGGCCTATTGCTTTCCATCTTTTTAATGTTCATAGCTCGTCCATTGAGTGTATTTATTTCATTGTTTTTTTCTAAAACATTACATTTAAAACATAAGATTTTTATTTCTTGGGTAGGCCTTAGAGGGGCTGTTCCGATTGTATTTGCTACCTATCCGTTGTTAGATAACATTCACCAAGCAGATGTGATCTACCATATTGTTTTTTTTGTTGTGCTCACCTCTATCTTGTTTCAAGGCACGACGCTTTCGCCACTTGCCAAGTGGCTACAATTAGAAGCCCCAAAGTTGGAACCTCATGAACCTACCATTCAATTATCCAAAGATGTGGACAGTGCATTAATAGAAGTCATTGTTCCCCAAGACTCTCCTGCTATTGGTAAAAAAATAGTTCAGTTGAGCTTTCCAGAAAATGTATTGATTGTCCTTATAAAACGCAATGGCGTCTATGTTATTCCCAGAGGTGATACCGTCATTATTGCCTTTGACTTGCTGATGATTATGGCAGAAAAAAAACAGGCCATTCATCTTATAAAGGAGCAGTTGGGTATAGTACATTAGCTGATTTTAACTATAATTGTCTGCCATACTAGCAGCTATCATTTTTTCATATGTACCGAAAGTAAACAACTCATTATGTCTCAGGAATATGATCTTATTGTAATCGGAAGTGGGCCAGGTGGTTATGTAGCCGCTATTAGAGCCGCTCAGTTGGGGATGCATGTTGCGGTTGTAGAGCAAGAAGCACTTGGTGGTGTTTGTCTCAACTGGGGTTGTATTCCTACAAAAGCATTATTAAAAAGCGCTCAGGTCTTTGACTATGTGCACCATGCGGCAGCTTATGGTATTGAGGTAACTCATGCCAATCCCAACTTTGAGGCTATTATGCAGCGGAGCCGTACCGTGTCGGCTACTATGAGCCAAGGCATCCATCATCTTTTTAAAAAGCATAAAATCACCATTTTAGCAGGGCGTGGCAAATTACTGCCTCATGGCACCGTTTCTGTTACCACATCGGCAGGTACAACCCCTCTCTACCGTGCGCCACATATCATCTTAGCAACGGGTGCAAGAAGTCGTCAGTTGCCCCAACTGCCTATCGATGGCGTCCATGTTATGGGCTATAGAGAAGCATTGGCACGTACGACGCAACCCGCCTCTATAGTGATTGTAGGCGGGGGGGCTATTGGTTGTGAATTCGCTTATTTTTACCATACGATAGGCACAAAAGTTACTCTGGTGGAATATAGCCCCTATCTATTGCCTTTAGAAGATGAAGCCGTATCCAAACAAGTGATTAAATCTTTTACAAAAAAAGGTATGGAAGTCTATACGGCTACAGAGGTTACCAAAGTGGAAGTGATGCAAGCCTCTTCTAGAGTACATATGGCTACCCAATCAGGCCTTTTACAGATAGAAAGTGACTTGGTGCTTGCTGCTGTTGGCGTGCAGCCTAATATAGAAAACATCGGCTTAGAGGAAAATGGCATTCTTATGGAAGGAGGGAAAGTTGTAGTAGATCCCTATTATAGGACCAGTTGTAATGGGGTTTATGCGATTGGCGATCTCGTCAAAGGGCCCGCTTTAGCTCATGTAGCATCGGCAGAAGGCATTGTTTGTGTAGAAAAAATCGCAGGTCTTACACCAGATCCATTGGATTACAATAATCTACCCTCTTGCACCTACCTACAACCTGAAGTAGCTTCTGTAGGTTATACAGAAAAAGCTGCAAAAGAGGCTGGTTATAAGGTTAAAGTAGGTACTTTTCCATTTTCTGCCTCTGGCAAAGCACATGCAGCTGGTGCACCAGAAGGCTTTGTAAAAGTGATTTTTGATGCCGAGTATGGAGAATGGTTGGGTGCACATATGGTTGGGGCCCATGTTACAGAAATGATTGCAGAGGTGGTGGTCGCACGTAAACTGGAAACAACTGCCTATGAGATCCAAAATAGTACCCATCCCCATCCGACTATGTCCGAAGCCATTATGGAAGCAGTAGCTGCTGCCTATGGAGAAGTGATTCATCTTTGATACATGGATCTGTTATGTATGGGTACGATAAGATGCAGGTTATGCAAAACATGATTGAACTATTTAAATATCCTGTATATTTGGGTAGTATGGTTTTTAGCTTTGGTATAAAATGGAATAAGTAGACTTCTTTTAAGGCTTGCTTATGCTGAGGAATTTATAAGCGAAACGGTGTGCAAAGCCACAGCGTACTAGATGGCTATCAGCACCGGACCGACGTGCAAATAACCAGCAGTAGTTAGAGCTTTGAAAGAAGTCTATTGAATTGCTTAGATAGAAAAATGCAATGTTGCCCATTGCATACTGTTTGGTTAATTAAGCTATAAAACAAATTTGCGTTCAGCATGGAAAAAACAGAATCATTACAAAGTAATCTAGAAGATGGTATTTTAACCATTACCTTTAAGGCTAGCTCCTTTACTTTAACAGATAAAAGGCTTACTGAATTGCGTAATGTTATTCAAGATGTCTATGACGATGACACTATAGAGGGCGTAATTATTACTGGGGAAGGAGAAGAGATCTTTTCCTTAGGAACAGAGGTTGCTGAACTACTCAAGTTAAGTGAATTGAATGCAAGAAAGTTTGCAGAACATGGTCAAGAGGTATTGGCTTTTATAGAAAATTGTCCTAAGCCTATTTTAGCTGCTATTAATGGATATGCTTTCGGTGCTGGATTTGAGTTGGCATTGGCTTGCCATTTTCGGTTTGCTTCTGAGAATGCTGTTTTTGCCTTCCCAGAAATTGCTTGTGGGGTTATTCCTGGTTTTGGCGGTACACAGCGACTGACCCAATTATTGGGTAAGACGAAAGCATTGGAGTACCTCATGACCGGTAAGCGTATGGGAGCAGAAGATGCAGAGCGCATGGGCTTGGTGAGTGAGGTGGTAAGTTATAAGGAAGAGATGCTTAAAAAGGCTAAAAAATGGCTTACCGCTATTGTCAATAATGCAGATTTGGCACTGGGCATGTTGGTAACTTGTGTAAACGCCGCTGAAAACCCAGATGAAAATGGTTTTCAAACAGAAGCCAATGGCTTTGCCAACTGTTTTAAAGCAGCAGATATTAAAGAACAACTCATGAAGATTGCAGATAAAAAAGTGCTGCTAGAAATCAAATAACCTAACTTACCTTAACCGAACCACCATTGGGTAGGTGCATTTGATGGGGCGATAGTCATCTATATTTGCCCATCTAGTGGTTCGTGCACTTTGCTTTCTATCTTTTTTGTAGTCAAAGTAGGTTGAGTTTCTCACGCGTACGCTGTAATGTTATGTACACCTTTTTTGATGATGGTAAAGTAAATAAAGAGCGTCGGGTAATCAATCTGCTAGGGAAAATAGTCAATAGCAGCTGATTGGTCTTCATAATTTTTTTTGTAACTTTATAAGCTGTAGGGCACTTTTAGCTACACCAAGCTGTTGCTTTTACATAGAAGTCGGTATATTTAATTTCATTTTTTAATCACGTAAAACAGCATAAAACGCATCGTTTCGTATCACTGTTTTCAAGTAATCATAAAAGACAATATCATCCCCTTATGAGTGCAACAGAAGGCGTTTTCAACTGGGATCAATATGACAAAGTTGGTAAATTAGGTAGTGCATATACAGATCAAGAAAGAGAAGATATGGCTGCCACATATGGAGCTACTTTAAGCGCTATTAATCAGTATGAAGTAGTAACAGGATCCGTGATAAGCCTCACCAATAAAGATGTGGTTGTAGGTGTGGGATACAAATCAGATGGGTTAATTGCTGCTTCTGAGTTTAGGGATCTGCCTGAATTACAGCCAGGTGATGAGGTTGAGGTCTATATAGAAGAGACAGAAAATGCAAAAGGTCAATTGATACTTTCTCGTAAAAAAGCAAAATTGGTCAGAGCCTGGGAGAAGATTCAACATGCCATGGAACATGGAGAGGTATTAGAAGGGCTTGTTAAGCGCAGAACGAAAGGAGGATTGATTGTAGATATTTTTGATATTGAAACCTTTTTACCTGGCTCCCAAATTGATATCAGGCCTGTATTAGACTTTGATGTCTTTGTAGGTAAAACCATTGATGTGGTGGTTATTAAAATCAACCATACCAATGATAATGTGGTTGTTTCCCATAAAGCATTAACCGAGAAGAAGCTAGAAGGGCAGAAGCTCGAAATCATGAGTAAGCTTGAAAAGGGGCAAATCCTAGAGGGTTATGTGAAAAATATAACCAAGTTTGGTGCGTTTATTGATTTAGGAGGGGTAGATGGTTTGCTTCATAAATTAGATATGGCCTGGAGTAGGGTCAACCATCCAGAGGAGCTCTTCACCCTTGGCCAAAAAGTACGTGTAGTGGTTATTGGCTTTAATGAGGATAAGAAACGTATTTCTTTGGGTATGAAGCAACTCCAGGACCACCCATGGGATGCGCTGCCAGAAACGGTTCAGGTAGGATCTACCATTAAGGGTACCATCACCAATATTGCCGATTATGGTCTTTTTATAGAATTGATGCCTGGTGTCGAGGGCTTTGTCTATGTTTTAGATATTTCATGGTCGCAGTATTTGCGTGACATCAATGAGCACTATGCAATAGGCGATACCATTGAAACCTGTATATTATCTTTGGATCGGAAGAATCATAAAATATCCTTGGGGATTAAGCAATTAACTGGAGATCCGTGGGAGCAGGATGCATTTTTATCTGCTTATGCAGTGGGGGCCACCCATGAAGGTATTGTGCGCAATCTAACCCATTTTGGTGCCTTTATAGAGTTAGAGCCTGGTATTGAAGGTTTGCTACACGTTTCGCGTCTTTCCGGTACCAAGCGCGTGGCACACCCTGGTGACGTGTTGAAGTTGGGCGAAAAGGTAGAAGTGATCGTGTTGGGTATTAATCGGGAAAATAGGCGCCTTTCACTTGGCCTCAAGCAGGAAAATCCATGGGATGCTTGTGAGAAGATTTTCCAAATAGGTACCTTACATAAAGGTACGATTTTGAAAAAGACCCTAGGTCGTGGTGCCATTGTTGAGCTAGCCCATGGTATAGAAGGTCATGTGCCTCAGCAACATTTAATTAAAGTAGATGGGGAGGAACCAGCAGTTGGCGAAGAGTTAGACTTTCAAGTGTTGAAATTTGCTAAAGCAGATAAAAAAATAATTTTATCGCATCAAATTATTTTTAATCCAGCAGTAGAGGATAAAAGTGAGGGTAAAGTGAAAGCGGAGCCAAAAGTCAAAACAGAGAAAGCGCCTAGAGGGTTTGAAGCTTTTGCTGACCTGAAGGAAAAATTAGAACAAAACACACAAGGAGAAGATAAGGCATAGGCATATCTTTGGGTCGCGTGGCCGAGTGGTTAGGCAGAGGTCTGCAAAACCTCTTACGGTGGTTCGAACCCACTCGCGACCTCTACTATCCATTTTGGATGGATTCAGTAGTTTGAAAAAAACTATTCCTATTCGGTAGTCCCCGTGTTTTTTTTGCCTGGGTGGCGGAATTGGTAGACGCGTTGGTCTCAAAAACCAATGATAGTGATATTGTGCCGGTTCGATTCCGGCCTCAGGTACCATGCTATATGCCTACTATTAAAGCGTAAACAGTAGTTTTTTACACTTTAAGCAAGGTAAAGGTAGCCATATGGTGGTGTGCTAGCTGTGCACAGGTTATCTAAAAGCATAAAAATACCGAACTTGTTTTTTGATTTTAGTATACTTTATTTAAAATTATAGTTCATTCGTTTTAGAGGGGTCTCAAACTTGAAGCATTTCTTCTTCTATTGTGTGCCATACAAATGTATAAAGTTGTAACTTTGAAGCGAAGTAATAAACTTTATTTGAAGGGAGTCATGAACCAAAGTCTATATATGGAGTTGGTTTATGTAGGAAACTTTTGATTGTGTAGAGCCATGAAAAAACATGAAATGCTTGATTTAAATGATTGGAATTTGCATCAGCTTGTAAGGGCAGTTTCTGAAACGCCAAAAGATATGAAGCGCACCTGGTCCAGTATACAGGAAGCGTGTTCATGGACAGAAAGCTTTGCAGAGCAGGCCCATTCAAAAATGTTTAAGCACGCCTTAAGGGAATCTATCCAGATAGCTGTTATTGCTGCTACGGAGATGTCTTTGGGGCTTTCTACAGTTATTGCTGCGATCTTAGCACCACCTTTCTTAAAAGGGTTAGTCCGGAAAGAAGCCATTCAAAGGCGGTTTGGCTTAAAAATAGCTTCTATATTGGTAGAACTGAATCGATTAAAGCGTTGCAAATTGTGTCGTAGCTCCATTTTGAACGGTCGTAGTGCCCCTGATGCAGCTGCACCTCGTATTTTAGCCATCTTGTTACAAATTTGTGACATCATCCGTGTAAACTATAGTGGCGTATCGTTGGAGAATCTGCAGTCAGAATTGCTCTATTGCACTAGTACGAAGCTTTTACTGGATCTGAAGTGTTTTTATATTCCACTTGCCCATAGAATGCGGTTATATAATATTCAAGCTAAGTTAGCAGATTTTTGGTTAAAGCATACCGATAGCTTGAGTTATTACTCTATTACTGCTAAGCTCGGCATGACCAAGCTTCAAAGGCAGCAGAAGTTAAACCTTATTTCTGAAGAGGTGTATTCAGCCGTGCAAGCACATGGAATTAATTTTATCTTAAAGAAGCGTATTAAATCTATTTATTCTATTTGGCATAAAATTCAAAGATTAAAGGTTAATGTCGATCAAATACATGATCTTGCTGCGATTAGAGTCATTTTAACAGGTATGGATGGGAAAACCCTACAAGAAGAAAAGATAGCTTGTTGGCGTGTGCTTAGCATTGTCAGTGATCTGTATAGCCCGATTTGTAATATTATGAGAGATTGGATCAGTATACCAAGAGATAGCAGTTATGAGTCGCTCCATCTTACCTTTGAAACCTATCAATATGGAAGGCTAGAAATGCAAGTACGTACAGAACGAATGGATTATATAGCAGAACATGGCGAGGCAGCGCATTGGAAATATAAACATTTGGATTAGGTCTATAAGGCTGAGTAGTTGTTAATAACCAGCTTTGACATATCTGGTTACCTGAATCCGTTCTATTGCTTCTGTAATTGCTTGTTTTAGCAGGTCGATATGTAGATTTTTTGTTGCAGAGATCAAAACGGAAGGGTAACCATCAATGGTGCCGTGGCAGGTTGTGCTGTTTAAAGCCGTTGCGCTATCTATTGCGTGTGTACTGCTGGGTATGCTTTCCTGCTTGATGGCGTCCATCTTGTTGAATACTAAAACCCTTGGCAGATCTACCGCCCCTATTTCTGCTAAGGTTTGATTGACGATGTCTATTTGTTCTTCAAAACCCGCATGTGAGGCATCTATGATATGCAGCAGCAAATCTGCTTCTTTAATTTCTGATAAGGTAGACTTAAAACATTCCACCAGGGTATGGGGTAATTTACGGATAAAGCCTACTGTATCTGTTAACAAGAATGGGTATCCATTGCATACTACCCGGCGCACGGTAGCATCTACTGTAGCAAATAATTTATTGTCAGCCAAGGCATCTGACCTGGATAGCAGTTGCATTAAGGTAGACTTTCCTACATTGGTATACCCAACCAATGCCACACGAACCAAATCACTCCGGCCTTTACGCCTGGTTATACATTGTTGTGCAATGCTGTTTAATTTTTCGCGCAATTTAGTGATTTTGTGTTGAATAATTCTTTTATCTGTCTCCAATTCTTTTTCCCCAGGGCCACGCATACCTGCACTACCCCCTTTTTGACTGGAAAGGTGGGTCCACATTCTGGTAAGTCGTGGTAATAAATATTGATACTGTGCTAATTCCACCTGTGTTTTTGCCTGTTTGGTTTGGGCACGCATAGAGAAGATATTCAGGATCAACAAACTTCTATCCAATATCTGACAGGATAGTAATTTTTCCAGATTGCGCACTTGTGAGGGAGAAAGCTCATCGTCAAAGATAGCATAACCAACCTTTTCTGCTTTTATACAAGCAGCTATTTCTTCTAGTTTACCCTTACCTACAAAAGTAGCACCGTGTGGATGGTCTAGTTTTTGTATAAATCTTTTAACCACTTTTAATCCCCAAGTATCTGCCAAAAAGGTGAGTTCTGCGAGATATTCTTCTGTTTTAGCTAAAGGTTGCTGGGGCGTAACAAGGGCGATGAGGATGGCGGTTTTGTCCGCCTCATGGGCTACCAGGTTCGTTTGATTGTGCCTGTGCGTTAACATGATCATTACAATAAATTATAAAAGAAAAATACGAATCACAATTTTATAAAAAAAATTACAAAAACCAATTTAACCTTACTAATTTTGTAGACTGTTGTACTATATTTTATCAGCCTCAGTTATTATTTCACATGTATATACTAGGTCATATCCGGTGGGTGATACTTTTTTATAGTAGCTTATCCGTGCGCTTTTTATATACATTGCACATAGGACCAGGCAAAATAACTGGTCGGGTGGGCTGGTTGTAAAAAGTGCAAATAGGGTGTTTCACTCTAGCAAATCATATTACAAAAATCTAATGCGTTTACTTTTTAATTCAGCATCTTCTGTAGTGTCTATGCCCCTGCGTACGCTATCAGATCTCTTGTGTCAAGCGCTAGCATTGCCTATACCCAACCTATTAGAATGTCGTGCTATAGTGCAGCAGTTGTTGGGTGCCTATTTACAGGTTGAGCTGGAAGATTATATTATCAATCCATTGTGTACCATTTCACCTACCCTTCAAAAGAAGTTTTTAGATGCAGTCAGTAGGCTAAACAAGCATGAGCCTATTCAATACGTTATTGGTGCTACTTATTTTGCAGGCAATCGCTTGAAAGTAACGCCTGCTGTACTTATTCCACGACCAGAAACAGAGGAATGGGTCACATTTTTAATGCATCAACTTGCGCCTCCCACCTCTATCCTAGACATAGGAACCGGCAGTGGTTGTATTGCCATTACCCTCAAGCAGCACTTCCCACAGGCAGCAGTAGATGCCATTGATATCAGCAAAGAAGCACTAGCCATTGCTGCTTATAATGCAGCGCAGTTAGGTGTAGCTGTGCATTTTATAGAAATGGATATTCTAAACGAGCCACTTCCTGCCACGCATTGGTCTTTAATCGTTAGCAATCCTCCCTATGTGCGTATGCAGGAGCAGTCCTTTATGCATGCAAATGTGCTAGACTATGAGCCCCATTTAGCTTTGTTTGTGCATGATGGATTGCTATTTTATAGGCGGATTATCCAACTTGCGGTGCGTCATTTGCGTCTCAATGGCATACTCTGTTTAGAAATCAATGAAGCATTAGGCGAAAAGATTGTAGATTTGCTATATCGTGCAAATTTTAAGCAAATATGCTTATATAAGGATATGCATCAAAAAGAAAGATGGGTGATAGCCGTGCTCGAAGGTAGGCATGGTAGCTGAGTATACATTTCAATATTGGTATTTAATAACTATGCGATCCCTATTAAAAATACGAAACTTATTCCTGATCATTGCCCATGCATGGTTTAACGTTGCCCCAGTTGGGGCCAATCCCAGTAATCAGGTGCCAGGTAGCAGGTATGCTTGGTCCCCTGAAAAAGCAGATCCTCCGCTGGAAGTAGCCAATAGACCTGAAGGCCATCTGCCTATAGAAGACAAGGCGGGTTTGCCCTTGGTCAAAGGGGGCCATAGCAATGTAATGGATCTTTTAGACCGATTTTTGGTTGCTAAGCCCATGCAGATACCTAGCTACATTCCTCTTGTACAGCAGATTGGGCTGAGGATAAATTGGTTGACCTTCCTACGGAACTTGTGGCCCAATGGACAGAGACGTTATGGGGGAGGGGTTGATCTCCATTTCCGTGGTCCCATACAGTTGTCGATTGATTTTGGCTATTTGTCTGATCAGCCCAAAGAGATAAGTTATACCAACACATTAAGCTATCGGTCAAAAGGTGGATATGGTTTAGGCGCCCTGTTGTATGTCTTCCATCTTAATCGTCTGAGTAATGCTTATTTTGGTATTGCCTATGGGCAGAGTCGCTTTGACCTGATTACCTTTTTTAATGATCATACCTCTAGCGTTAAGTCCTTTGTAGCAGGTTGGATAAAGTGCATGGGCGTCTCTGAACTTAGATTAGCAGCGCAACTCTATGGCGGTATACAGTTTAGCATAGCCCACTTTTTGCATGGCAAACAAAATGATGATCCGCGTGTATCGAACTATGCTATTCCAGGCTATGGCCAAGTAGTACATAAAATCATGCCCGATATGGTATTGTATCTTAAATGGCGTATTTCTTTCTTAGAAAAGAAAATCGTTATTTAGATATATGGTGTGCCACACCATAAAAACCATAGAACAGCTTTTTAATTTTAATAACATGTCCAAACTAGCTGTTATTGATTTAGGTACGAATGTTATAAATGTATTGGTAGGAGTAGTGGATCAAGAAACATATACCATACTCTACGAAGAAAAAATTACAAGAGCAATGGTACAGCATCCCTTGTACGGGATGCATATCTCATTAGAAGAGCAAAACAATATCGTAGCTACCTTAGTAGCGATTAAAAGAAAGTTAGATATAGATGGCGTTCGTTGTATTGTTGCCAAGGCGACCAGCCTCTTACGTGATGCACCTAATGCAGCTGAGGTCATTGAAGCGATTCGTCTTGAAACAGATATTCAAGTAGAAGTTATTTCCGGTATAGAGGAGGCTACGTTAATTTATCATGGTATTAATTCTTGCTTTACCTTAACAGATGCACACGGCTTGATTATTGATATAGGCGGTGGGAGTGTGGAGTCTATTATCTTTAACCATTTCGAACCATTATGGGAAAGAAGCTTTGAACTCGGCATACGTCGTGTTGCTGCTCAGTTTGCTTATAGCGACCCTATTACCCCTCCTCAAGTAGCCCTTTTAGAAAACTATTATCGTACAGCTTTGGCCCCTTTGTTTGTGGCCACTAAGCGCTATAGGCCCAGTCAACTCATTGGCAGTTCTGGTGCTTTCCGTACATTGTTGATGTTGTACAAATGCCACTATAACTTTTTACCTATTCAAACAAAAAATAGTAGTATAAAAAGGGTGTCGGCAGAGCAGTTTTTTAACATTTATCATGTTATACAAACCACACCTGTGCATATTTGGCAAAAACAGCTTGCTATTGAACCCGTTTTTTTAAAACTAATCCCCTTATCAGCTATCCTTATTAAGGTGATTCTGACCACATGTAAGCTACAAGAGATCATTATTTCAGACACTTCTCTAAGAACAGGTTTATTTATACGAGAGTGGGGCCGCTTAAAACAAGAAAAGCTGATTTAAAGGGTTACAACAACCATTTAGCTCCTGTAGATATAGGTGCAATGTGATCGTCCGCAATGCAACTTATCTGACACGCACCTTATGGAGCCTAATATAATGCAGTTTGCTACAAACTTTTTGGATTGTTTCGATAATAACTGTAGATTAATGATGTTTTTTCTATTATGCTCTATTGTTTTGTTTTTTGTTTATGATATCTTTTAAAACTGGTTTTGCCATTGCGATCGCATTATACATGATTACAATGAATTATTTGTTGTTTCATTACGTACGGGACAAATACTTTCGTAAGTAAGGTTAAGATAGCATGTGTAGCTATGGTTTTGTGCACGTATGCCCTTTTTTCATCAGCGCTTGATTTTTGTATACTGTTTTATCAAGAAAGAAGTGCAATATAAATGTCTTATTGTTTGTTGCATTTTTCTATGTTATTTTATATTTATCTCCTAGTTTAGGGTATGGATATTACCACAGCAAGGCGTTTAGTTAAGTCGTGTTTTAACGGTGTAGGGGCTACACCTATAGCTGAGAAAAGCATGAAACATAGGTATATTTTTATATTGTGGTTACTCCTATTAAGTAGTTGCCATACGGGCATTAGGCAAGGTGTGCATCCTGTGGATCCCTCTTTTACTGCGGGTGCTGATGGTTTTGTTGGTGTTGAGGCGTGCGCAGAAAGACCTATTGATGCTTATCCACAAACTCATGGTGCTGTTTATTTGATGACTGCTCCTCGTCCTGTTACGCCCGCTGCTGCTGTTGTTGCCGCGGTGGATACTGCTATTACTCGTTGGGTTAGGTCTATCTCTACGTCTGTCTCTACGTTTATCTTTAGGCCTATCTCTCGTGCTATTAATTATCTTGTGCCTTTTGTGCCTTGTTATCGTGTGCGTGATCCTGCTGCTCAAGCCTAAGCAAAATAGTTCTACTATGTGCTTCGTATAGATTGTTATATTTCCTTTTATACCTTTTTTTACTAGTTTTTCAAATATACTTTCTTCAACTCAACCCTTGCGCTGCAAAAGGTTTACCCACTAAAACTTTTGTACTATACCTTTATAATAAAATTTATTTCCATCTATATAGTTGTATTTTTCTTATATTTTTTTAAATAATCTATTGATATGCAAATTTAGATAGTAAGCCATTGCGTAAAATTGTTTTTTAGCGGTGTAATGTTAAACGTATAACTCGGTATGGAACATGGACGCATTTTTATATTGTGGTTACTCCTATTAAGTGGTTGCCATACGGACATTAAGCAGGATGTGCATCCTGGGGATCCCTCTTTTGTTGCGGGTCCCATGTATCTTACGCATGCTTCTGGTGCTGCTGATTTTGATTCTTCTGTTGCTTCTGCTTTTATGACTGCTGCGGCTGCTCGTGTGGATGCGGCTGATGCGGATGCGGCTGCTCGTGCTGCGGCTGCTCGTGCCAATACTGCTCTTGCGCGTGCTTTCCCTCTTGATGGTGGTACGCCTGTTCGGGCTACTATTTCTGGGTCTGCTGTTTTTGCTTGTACTAATGCTGCCGCTGCTTATATGCGTGTTGCTGCATCTGCTGCTGCAGCAGCAGATGCGTATCTAGTTGCTGCGCGTGCTGCGTATGATGTTGGCCATCCGGTTGCTTATGCCCATGCTTCTGGCTATGCTGATGCATATACTTGTACTTCTGTTTCTGCTTTGACTGCTGCGGCGTCTTTTGATGCTGCTGCTAAGGCTGCTGCTGTTTCGCATGTGGTTGCTGCTAAGGCTGCTGTTGCTGTTTCGCATGCCGGTGATCATGCTGCTGTTTTTGCTGCTGCTGCTAGGGCTGCTGCTACTAAGGCTGCTACCTATGCTACTTCTGTGGCTCGTTCTGCTAATTTGTCTACTACAGTTGGCTGTATACGTATGGTTTCTGCTCATGTTGCTTCTATTGCTTCTGCTGCCCGTGCTGCTCATACGGCTCGTGTTGAGGCTGATTCTGCAACTCATTCTGCAGATTGTGCTAGGGTTTATGCATATACTGCTCATGCTGCTGTTTCTGCTGCTGCTGCTATTTGTGCACATGCTGATGCTGTGTTTGCGACTACTGATGCTGTATTTGCTTATGACCGTGTGGTTGAGGTTGCTGATGCACATATTAATAATGCACGTAAAATTGCTTCTATTAGGGTCCATAATGATACGGCTTCTGCTGCTTATGAGCGTGCCAGTTCTGCTTCTGTTGATGCTGCTACTGCTGCTGCTGGAGCTACTAAAGCAGCAGCAGCAGTGAGTCGTTTTGCTGCTGTAGCTGATGTTTCGTCTGTTGAGTCTTCTGTTTCGGATCTATTTGCTGCTGCTGCTCGTGCTGCTGCTGTTGTTGTTGACGCTATTCGTCTGCATGCTGCTACTGCTGCGAATGCTGTTGCTGCTGCCATATAAAAGCAGCCTGTATAGATGCTGCTCCGGGAATGGTGGCTATTTAAGGATAGCCCCATTGTAAAATTTACGTCATAAGGTGCTTTTTTTCAGTACATTCTATTGCATTACCCATGCATGCATAGCGTAATCGACTTCCATGCATCTGGTTGTATATTTCTATGTTTATTTATATAATAACTTATGGTATGAATAATAATTACCCAATGCCCAGGCAGGTTGCTTAAGGTGTTTTTAACGATGTAATGCAAAACGCATAGCTAAGGAAAACATGGAACATAAAAAAGTTTTTGTACTGTGGTTATTAACGTTAGGTGGATGTAATGCGCTGGTGAAGCACCATATGCATGCTGTAAGTGAATCCTGTGTTACAACCACCCATACTCCGCATCATGGTGTGCCTTGTATGCGCCATGTTTCTTCTGGTTTTGTTTCTGGTTCTTCTTCCGCTTCTGCTCCGTTCTCTTCTTTGTCTTTGTCTGAAGTTTTTGGTCGTGCTTATCGTAATGCTTGCGACTTGTATGCTGCTAGTCGTGCTACTGTTTTGACGTGTTGTCCTGCTATTGAGTCTGTTGGTTATGCTAGTGATGATGTGTGTCATTTTGCTACTGCTGCACGTTCTGTTGCTAAGGCGGCTGCTTGCGCTGCTGCTGATGTGCGTTATTATGCTGCGGCTGCTTGGGCTATTGTTGATCATGTAGTTGCTGTTCGTCGTGCGCCTATGGCTCGTGCGCGCTATATTGCTTTGGTGAAAGTTTTATTTGGTAAGATGACGGTTTTGGTTCGTTCTGCTAAGGCTGCTGCTGATGCTGCTACTGATGCTGCTAAGACTGTTGCTGATATAGCAGCTTCTGCTTTTGCTCTGGCTGCTGCTGATGTGGTTCGTGATTTTGCTTCGGCTGCTGCGTGTTCTGCTGCTGCTGCGCAGCGTTATGCGGCTCATACTGTTGCTGCAGCACGTTTTGCTGCTGCTATTGCATAACAATAGATTAATAATAGACCATATCCTTCAACCATCTATTATAATGGCCTCTTTTTGCATATATTTGCGCATGTATCTGATTCGCACATGACCTGTAGCGTTTTGAAAGAAGGCTATCCTTAGAGGGGAGGCGTACAAATGGTAGACTATTTATGACACAATCTATTTAGGCCCATTTGCTTTTAAAAAACCTTTTAGCTACCTTTCAGTTAATAGGAAGCGCAATTAGTTATTGAGCGTGACTGTCTACCAAAAGTAAATAGATTAAATATGCATTTATCTATCATTGCGCCTAATCGTAGGCTTTTTAATGGAGAGGTGGATAGTGTCATGTTGCCAGGTGCACTTGGTCCATTTCAGGTGCTTTCTGATCATGCACCTACTTTAAGTAGTTTCATAGCAGGAAAGATCACTTATACAGTTGGGTCTACCTCATCTTCCCTTTCAGTAAAGGGTGGTTTTACCTCGGTAGCTAATAACCAGGTTAGGGTAGTTTGTGAGCCTAGCGTATAGAAGGGTGTAGCCGCATAGCACGCAACTATTGACCATTCAAGCATGGGTCTTATAGCTCTGCTTTGCTTCTAAATGCACGAGCTTTTGGTTGTGCTTGGCTAACCGCTGCGTTTCCTTAAGGGGGCTTATAACTGGTATGGGTTACGACTGTTAAGCACAAAATGATAATCTTTGTATTTTTGCATAAAAAAGATCTAAAAATGTAATATATTTAAGCAATAAAGGGTTTTTGTTCATCTGAGCCGCTAGGTAAGCGGAGTAATGAGCCGAGTGCACCTGCTATATGGCACCTTTGTATACAATCGTTATGGCGCGTATGCCGCAAGTATCATGAATAATAAAGTGACCCAACATGTTGCATCATTGCACTAGTACTATATTATCTGAAGTAAACCAATACATTCAATCTAAAACGAATGTAAAGGGGCCAGCTATATCCCTGTCAATTTTAGGAAATTCCCAAATAGAAAGCAAATATTCCAAGGGAATTTTTATGAGGTTGGTAGATATTGCTTCAGTAGAACTGCGCAGCAACCCTACGCAATATGTGCCACAGGGGGATGGTTTTGTTTTACGTAAAGTACCAGAAGCATTTAGCCTTTATTTCTTATTTTCTACAGATTATAAGGCAGCCGACTTATTAAAAAATTTAGAATTACTTGCTTATGTGGCAGCATTTTTTCAACATAAGTCGCATTTTGATGTTGCTAACACCCCTGTTTTACAGGAGATTGGGATTGACAGTTTTTCAGTTGAGTTAGTAAAGATGGCGCCATCGGAGCGGTCCATGCTTTGGAAAAGTTTACATACGCCTTATAGTCCTTCTTTGCTCTATAAGGTAGGTCTTATATTTATAGGAGATGCTGCGATGGATTTAAAGGTAGTATCCGCATTTTCATCACGTGAGCGGTAATGGCATTTATAACAAAATTATTTCGTATAGTTATTTCAAATGGTTATTATAAATCTAATAAGCCTCAGAATGACTTCGATATAGCGCCAACCCAGGCTACTACCTCTTGGATGGCCGCACGTAGGGTGCGTCTGTTAGGTCACCCAGATGGTATAGAGTTGATATGGCTTTCACAGGATTATGATCATCCGTTGGCGTTATTTAAAAAAAAGGCAGCGGGCATTACCCTTTCCTTTGTGGTGACATTAAAAAATAGCCAACTATTGAATCTTGCAGAATTAGAAGCAGGGTACCCAATCGGTCAAGTCTATTATTTGCATAATCGGCATACGGACCCTCATCTGCTACATAGCAAAGTCTCTATGGGTAAGTCGGATCTAGTAAAAATTCAAGATGTGCCTCATTACCCAGCCGGGTTAGGTTGGAATGTTTTTGCCATGATTGATATAGATCTTACCCGTTTTGTGCATGCTTTATCTGAGCAAAAAGATAGTGCCTTAGTCGAGCCTATTACCTATACCATTAAGATTCAAAATCGTGCTACCTTTTGGCGGTATTATTTCGTAGATACCAACCAGCAGCTTGGTAAGGCGCTAAAGATTCTATCCAAAGGAGATGCCTCTTATTTTGGTGCAGTAAAGGCTTTGCCAGAACACCCCCATACCTATTGTGCAGAATCTACCATGCCCATGGAGCTTTGTGATCGATACGACCGTTCTTTTTCACTTTGCAAACTAGGCGGTGCAAAAGGCGAGACCATATTATTAGAAAAATTGCCTTATCCTACCTATGACTCGCTCAAAAAGGATAAGGGGAAGAAACGCTATAGTGATATAGTTGTATATGTTTAGTTTAAACTTAATTTAACTTTTATATAATTCATAAAATCAAATAAAATGGCTGAAAATTTAAAAACTCCCGGCGTGTACATCGTCGAGAAGGATACGGGTGCCAACGCCGTGGTTCAAGTATCAACCGCAGTTCCTGCTTTTATAGGCTTCACAGAAAGAGCTGAAATTAATGGAAAGTCGTTTCATATGAAACCTGTTCAGATTTCTTCGCTTTCTGAATTTGAGTTGTTTTTTGGTGGACCAGCAGTACCTGTCTATACCATTAAGGAGGTAACCAGTGGAGACAAAGATTTGGTGATGAATGGCAAGTCTTATGTCATGGAACAGAGTCTAAATTCTACATTTTATCTATATAATAGTTTAAAGCTATTTTTTGATAATGGTGGAGCAGATTGTTTTATTGTCTCTGTTGGTCAGTATGGTGACCCAAATGTACAGTTAGCAATTACACCAGATGTATTTAAACAAGGTATAGATGCCTTAGCTGGAGAGGAGGTGCCTACCATGTTGTTAATGCCAGATTCACTCTTATTAGACGAGGAAGATGCCTCTTACTATGCGGTGCAGACCTATGGACTGGCCCATTGTGGTAAGTATCTGAATAAAGTAGCATTATTTGATATATGGGGTGGTAATAAGGAATTATCTATCGAGGATAAGAACAAATATGTAGATAGGTTTCGTGAATATATTGGATTAGATAATTTGAGTTATGGTGCTGCCTATTATCCATGGGTTAAAACCAATATTATCCCATTGAATAGCATTGATTACAAAAACTTCGATTTAGAGTCGCTCAAAGGTGTATTACAAGAAGAACACAAAACCATGTTGGCCAATCTAATCAGTGCTACTACAGAGAAAGAGAAAGTCTATTGGGATGCTGGGCTAAAGAATACCAGTAAGGAGTACAAATTACTGCGTAAAACCATTGCCGATCGGTTGAATATTCTTCCAGCTGCTCCGGCTATGGCTGGGTTGTATACTAGAACCGATAAAGCAAGAGGGGTATGGATTGCGCCGGCCAACCAAAACTTAAATTCTGTGGTAGAGCCCATGGTTAAGATTACCCATGAAGAACAAGAAGCACTGAACGTAGATGGCATTAGTGGCAAGTCGATCAATGCCATTCGGACCTTTAAAGGAGCCGGTGCAGCAGTCGTTTGGGGTGCCAGAACTTTGGCAGGAAATAGTCCAGAATGGCGGTATATTAACGTTAGGAGGTTGTTTATCCTTATTGAGCAATCGATTAAAAATGCAGCTTTTTCCGTTGTCTTTAGGCCAAACGTTCCCGTTACCTGGGCAGTTGTACAGGGCATGATTTCCAACTTCTTAACCAACCTTTGGAGACAAGGTGCTTTGGTAGGGGCAAGTCCTGCAGAGGCATTTACCGTCCTTTGTGGATTAGGTGAGACCATGTCTCAGGATGATGTGAATGAAGGCATTATGCGCATTTCCGTAAAAGTGGCAGCGCCTAGACCAGCTGAGTTTATTGTGATCACATTTGAACAAAAAATGGGTGCAGATGGTTAAGGCACACACCTGTCTGTCTATAGGGGGTATTTTCCCCCTATGGCTATTTGCTTATAATTTTAAAAACATTTAAAATAAAATAATCATGGCTAATAATTTGTTAGTACCTTCTATCGTCCATTTTAATTTGGGCGCTTCAAAGGTTAGTATAACGGATTACCATATAGCAATTACTATAGAAAATGGATCCGAATATATTAGATCAGTTAATGCGCAAGGTAAGTCCACTTATGCTATATCTAAAGGAGAGCAAATTGCACAAAAGGCTGATATTAAAGTTTCTATACTTAAAGCGCCAGATGGGGGATTTGATGATGATATTAAAAAATTAGAAAAAAACTTAGATGCCGCAAAAGAAAATGATCCTAAAAAATATGTGGAAGATATGCTGTTTAGTTTTGCAACCAATGATGATAAGCCATTTGCACATATACAATTCCGGGGATATGTTTCTCACATAGAACCAGACGTAGATCCTGAGACTCAAATACCGTTAGCGGTAGCTGAACTTTCTGTTTATGATCCAATGAGTTTTGTAATTAAAGAATAGATTACTGATCCATTATTGAGTTTTTTTAAAATTAAGTAGCTTAACTAGAATTTGATAAAAAAATATTATGCAAAGAGTAACTATTGATTATAAACACTTTAATAAAGCAGGTTTTGATGGTAAAACTTGTAGTGTTTTGGGTATGGGTATACCAAATCAAAAAATATCGACCTCAGCAATCGTATATGATACGGCAGCTTCTGCACCACTTCATTATAATCAACGCAGTGCTCCAAAGATTGTAACGTTCACTGTAGACTTCTTGCCTTATATAACTAGTAAACATTTATTATCAAAAGCAGATAGCTTAGTTAAAGAAGTGTTTGAGAGTAAATATAATCCAGAACCATTGACCTATTGTATACATAAAAAAGATGGTGCAATAGATACAAAAAAAACTGTAAATGACGTTATCATACAAAACGTAAAGTTATTTTTGGATAGGAAAAACGAAGCTACAGGTGAAAAAGGGTATGTTCGTATACGTTTTACTTTACAAGGTTTAGTATAACCAGATAAAAAGTAATCACATGATGTTTATAACCTTGTTCTGATATTTATGGTTGATTTTAATTTAGTCCATACCTATTCTTTTCAAGTAGAAGTACAGAAAGTAACAGATAATAGTTCCCGAGAATATTTCTATAAGGTAGAAGGGTTAAATAATGCTTTGCGTATGGAGCCTTATCTACCTGGAGGGGCGAATAGACCTTATTATAGGGCTAATGCATGTGAAACGACTGATTTAATCTTGACGAGGCCCTTAGTAGAGGGGAAAACCAAAATAACCGTTTGGTGCGAAAAGGCCATTGACACAGGATTTTTTGAACTTACGCGAGCCCATATTTTTGTGCTTAGTAGGGAAGGTAAAATTCTGGCACGATGGGATATAGAAGATGTCTATCCAAAGGGTATAGCCATTACACCATTCCAGTTAAATGGTCCAACAGAATTTGGGGTAGGAGAAACCATTACACTGGGCTATTCTAGGTTGGTGCGTGCCAAATGATAGCAGGAATAGACCTTTTTGCAACCTATTTGTGGTGTACAATGGTGAGCAGTGACGTTAGTCACCGGCATACCAAATCTATTCGGAGGAGCATAGACAAGCTGTACCGCCAAATCATCATGAGACAGTGGCTTCGAAAGAGGTCTAGTGTAGCAAATAAATTGTATGGATTATGGCAGTTAAAATTAATGAATTCGTGATTCAGTTTAAGGTGCATGAAGCCAGTCAACCAGTAGAAAACACGACCAATAAGCCAGTTGGTTACTTACCGGATAGGACGGAGCAGCAAGATTTGGTAAGGGAGGTGGTTGACGCATTATTAGAAGATCGAGAAGCAAGGTAAAACAACCTCCAGGTATGAGTAACGTTAGTAAACTAGTTATTAAAGCATGTAGGGACAATAAGTTTTCTTCTTTTATAGGGGAATTTATTACATCTATTAATCCAGAGAACTTGGTTATTAAAAGTGCTGTATCCTACCATATTCCTGGAGGAACTCCTCCTAGTGCCCATTTGCTTAAATACCGTGGATCCCCTCCTAAGTTGCTTTCTTTTAGTCTTTTATTTGACAATACAGGGATTATGCCTGGTAGCAATACCATTGCTGTGATGGAGCAAGTCAAGCAACTACAAGATGTTGCCTATAGCGTCCAGAAAAAAAATAATGCCCCGAATTACATTCGTGTAATCTGGGGGCAGATTGATTTTAAAGGAAGATTGGTGGATCTAGATATGATCTATTCTATGTTTCAAGTAGATGGTACGCTGGTTAGAGCCGAGGCACATATCGCTGTATTGGAGGAGCTGGTCCCTGTAGGGAGAGGGGAATCTGCTGCAGGTGTAGATAGCGACTATGCAAAAGCATCGGGTGCAAGTGCAACCTCGAAGGGTTCATCTAGTCAAAGGGGTGGCCCCCCGCCCTCTTATCAGGAGGCCACTGCGCCCCCTCCTTCTTATCAGGCAGCTGTTGCTGCACCGCATCAGGAGGCCTTTGCACCTACCCCTAATGGGATGAATGGCGCCTACAGTGGTGCACCACCGGGTGCCTATGATGGAGGGGCTGACCAGATTTATCATGGATCTAATGATGCTGGTGGAGCGGTTTATGCCTCGTCCAGTGTGGCTACGGCTCAGTCTGGCAAGCCTATTTCCAGTGTAAAGCCGGTCTCCTCTAGCCATGGTGGCTATAGTAATGATGCTGATATTGGCCGTTCTAGTAACGGCTTACAAGGTGGTGTGGCGGGCAATGGCCCTGGAGGGAGTGGAGGAGGAGTTGGCGGGGGAGGTCATGGACCAGGTAGTGGGAAGGCTGGCAAGGCTACTACTGGAATAGGTAGCCCTGAAGGTAAAGCTGGTACAAGTGGTAGTAGCCATGGATCAGGCAGTTCTCCGACTGGATCTGCCAAAAGCAATACGGCCTCAGGGAGTGGTAAAGTCAAAGGAAAAGATAGTAACTTTAAGGCGGGTAGCATGGTAGCTGCTGGTGCAGCTGGTAGTGCGGCAGTAGCAGCTGCTGCTGCAACTGGAGCAGATAGTTTGCGTAAAATTGATCTAAAGGGTAAGGGCCTCAATTTTTTAAGAAATAAAGTGAGTTGGCGGGATAGGCTCAAAATGATTGTTAAATTTGTTAAAAAACAAGCAGGAAAAGCATATAATGCCGGAAAAAAGATGGTACAGTAAAGCGGTTTTTAAAAAAGTAGGAAAAGTGCTTTGCACTTACTGGATTTTCTCGCTATAGTTGTACCAAGTACAAAGGCCTTTTTTAAAGTGTTGGTGTCTATAGCGCTCATACGCATAACCACATTTAATCACTTCTATGCGTTATATGAAATCTGTTGTTGTAGCTGTTTTTTTAACAGCTTGTGGGCATTTTATTGCTTATGGTAACACCAAACTTAAATCCAGTGTCATTGAGCATGCCAAGCGTGCGGTAGTTTCTCTTGATGTGCAGGCAGCCCTTACGGCCTATACTGCGCCTGGGAAGTTGCATGGAAATGGGGTAGTAATAGATAAAAAAATAGGCTATATTTTAACTTCTGCTACTACGGTTGGTCCCGCTATAGTAGCAGACTATACGGTTGGTTTTTTTAATGGTGTAGAGGCTAAAGCGAAAGTAGTTTATTATGATCCTTGGTTGGACTATGCGATTCTAAAGGTAGATCCATTGGTGCTTCCTAAAGAAATCCAGGCGATCAAGTTAAGTAGTAAGGAACCATTGCTAGGCCAGTCTATTTTTACGATTGGTAAGAAAAAAAATACGCCTGCTGTAGTATATGCTGGAACCATAGATGCTACCAATTGTAGTGTGCAATGGACCATGCCCCAACATTTTATTCGTGTGAGTATGCCCAGTAAGACTCATGCAGTTGGTTCTTTAATTTTCAATGAGGCTGGGGAGGGTATTGCTTTAAATTGTGCGGGTTCAGATACCGCGAATATTGGGTTGCATCTAGGCTATGTGCGTCAGGCGCTAGCTGCCTTAAAGCAAAACAAATTACCAGTTAGAAAGCATATCGGTGCGTTACTAGTTACTTATTCCATAGATGATGCCATCCGTTATGATCATCTTTCGCAAGCTTCACAAAAAGTGTATACTGCAAAATTTCCAAATGCAGAAAATAAAATCTTGCAAGTAGATAGTATACTTAAAGGTACACCAGCAGCGGGTAAACTTTTGCCTGGGGATTTAATTTGGGCGCTTAATGGTCAGTTGATTGGCCCTAATCTCATAGATTTTGATATAGCGCTGGATAAATCACCAAAAGATTCAGTTTTGTTAACTGTTTTTCGAAATGGTTCCTTTCATGAGGTTGCTATTCCTTGTTATAATTTACACAACCATCGGATCACTAAAATGGTTCAATTTGGCGGTGCTACTTTTTTTGAGACAGATGATTTTTGTAGTACGCTGGGTGGTGTTTCCCCTAAAACTTTGGCTGCTTGTATTGCAGAAACCAATACCATTTTCAAAGTACCTGCTTCGCATCAAAATTATTTCAATATTTTAGGCATGCAATTTTTAGCTATTAATGGTAAGCCTGTGCAAACATTGGATGCGTTGATCACACTGATTCCAGAATTGGTTCATCAAAAATATTTTACAGTTTCCTATGTTAATCACTTGGTGCCATTAAATCATGGCATGTGGTCATCCTATGCGCATAGTTCCTATAAAGTGAATGTAGCATATGACTCCAACTTAGTATTGCCCAAAGTTTGGACATGGGATTCCATGCAGCTGGAATGGAAAGGTGAGGCAATTGTTTTGCAATAGGGCTGGAGTTGCTTGCGTTATCCCATCCTATATGGAAGTTTTTAGAAGTGTGAAAGCCAAAAATCCATATTTAATCCTATCATCTTTTATGCTTTTTTTGCCTTAATGATTTGATCAGGTTGTTCTAATCGCTATTTACTACAGTGCGTATGAAAATAAATAGGTTAAAATCTAAATGCTGGATTCTATTTTTTACCCTTTTGCTGCATACGCCTATGCTTTTAGCCAAAGAGGTCTTCTCTGAAAAGGTAATTGAGCATGCTAAAAAGTCAGTAGTAACCATTGATGTAAATGCTGCTTTTGCAGCTTATGGAGAAGGTAGCAAGTGGAGCGGAACCGGTTGCGTGGTAGATAAGCAGCATGGCTACATCTTAACCAACCAACATGTAATAGGCGATGCTGTAGTGGGTAGTTATAAAGCAACCTTTTTTAATGGCATCCAACAAGAAGCCCATCTGATCTATTACGATCCATGGTTAGACTATGGATTTGTAAAAGTTTCCCCTACCGTTATTCCAAAAGAGGTTACGGAAACTACCTTTAGTAGCCATAATCCAGTTATAGATCAGCCTATTTTTATCGTTGGCAATAATGAAGGCTATAGCTTTTCTTTACATACAGGAGTGGTGGCAGATTTGTATGGGGTTACAGGTGCCATGCCTCAACAATCGATTAAACTGAGTTTAAATACTAAGGGTGGGTCAAGTGGATCGCCCATTTTTAACAAAAATGGGCAGGCTGTAGGGCTTAATTATGCTGGCAATCGAACATTCGGGTTTGCTATCCATCCTGAATATATTCGGTATGCTTTGTCAGCGATTCGGCAAGGTAACTCCCCAATTAGGAAACAAGTGGGCGTAATCACCAAATCTACACCTATTAAAGATGTAGTCCAGTATGATGGGTTATCCACCCAGCAGCAATACATTAAAACATTTCCTAATGGCGCTACTTCTGTTATTACAGTCCATCATGTGTTAGTTGGTAGTCCTGCGGCTGCCTTACTCTTTCCTGGAGATGTGATTTGGGCCATTAATGGTCACCCAATAGGGCCTAATTTGGTTGCTTTCTATATGGCTATGAACAAAACTACGAAAGATTCTGTTCTATTAACCATTTTTAGGATGGGCCAGTGGCATGATATCAAAATAGGGCTTTATGATCTCGAGGCGCATAAAATCACAAAAATGGTCCATTTTGGAGGGGCGCTTTTTTTTGAAATGGATGATTATTGTGCCAAACTAAATCATTTATCTCCTAAAAGTTTGACTTTTGTGCATGTAGATGCAAACCATATGTTTCATAATGTTGCACCCAATAGAGTCGGTGAATTTAGGTTGAAAGTCTTATCTTTTAATAAAAAATCGGTTGCTGACCTTCAAGCATTAGTGGCAGTGATACCATCGTTAATCTCTAAAAAATACTTTACTATAGAATATACTGATTTGTCTCCTTGTCATCTATTTGGTTCTGCGTTACACTTAGGTCCTAGGCCATCAAGGGCCTATGTAGCGTATGATACCCATCTTTCTCAGCCTAGATCATTTATTTGGGATGAAGCAAGTCATCAATGGATTAGTTCACCTATTGGTATAAAATGATTGTAACCTCAACCTATCCATTCAGTTATATAGCGTTACTATCCCCAAAACGACAGTATCTGTTCAAGTCACTGGTTTTTTTGTCCACTTTTTTCTTGATAAAAAAGTGGGATACAATCCATCATTAACCAGTAATGTGAACAGATACAAAACGACAAGCAAAGAGTAGCATAAAAATTCCTTTACCCATCCTATTGAGTTGGCTCAAAAATGGTTTCAGCATTTTGCGTAGTGATGCATGCCACTTCTCCTAGTGTTGTCTCTTTGACCGCTGCAAGCGTTGATGCTGTGTAAGGTAAGTAGCTTGGTTCATTGGGTTTTCCCCGATAAGGTACCGGTGTTAAATAAGGGCTATCTGTTTCTAAGACCAAATGTTTGAGATCTATAGCCGATATGGTTGCCGCTAATCCACTTTTCGGCATCGTAATAATCCCGCCAATTCCTAGTGAAAACCCCAGCGCTATACATGCTTCTGCTTCTTGAAAATTGCCTGTAAAGCAGTGAATCACTCCCCTTAGACGACCATCCTGTTCTTTTTCCAATAGTTCGATGACCTCTTTAAAAGCATTTCTGCAGTGAATGGAAACAGGAAGATGATAGTGCTTGGCTAAAACAAGTTGCATCCTAAATGCTTCCTGTTGTTCTGGAAACAAAGCCGTATCATGGTATAGGTCTATACCAATTTCACCCACTGCTATAAAAGCACTTTTACCAAGCCATTCCTCTATTAGGTATAACTGTTTGATAAAATCTTTTCTGATGTGACAAGGATGGATGCCCATCATAGGTAGACAAGAAGGATATGCCGCTGCTATATCCATCATCCTGGCTATTGTTTCTTCATCTATATTAGGCATATAGATTTTTTTAATATAGTTTTTTTGTGCCCTTTCTAAGACCAGTGGCAATAGACCTTCCAGGTCATATATATGGGCGTGGGTATCAATAAATTGCATAATCTATTAGGGTTAGTAGACTCCTTTTGAAACTCGCTTATGCTAAGGAGTTTAGGAGACACGGGGCGCAAAGCTCCAGTATACTAGACGAGATTTAAGTACCGGATCAACATGCAAATTACCGTAAAGTTTCTAAAGAAGTCTAGTGATTATCTACTAATGTTGCTCTTATCCCCAACTCTATCACCTCTATATTGTGAATCTTTGTGTCGTTTATTTCAAAACGCAATAAAGTTCGCATATAGTGCCCGCCATAGCGTCCAGCCGCACCAGGGTTCAAGTAAAGCAGTGGAGGACGCTTGATGTCATGCATTACCCGTAAGATGTGTGAGTGGCCACCTACTAAAATATCAGGTTGCTCTACGCTTAATTTGGTGCGCATTTGTGGCGTATATAAAGGCGGATAACCCGATATATGTATCATCCATATATGTATTTGTTCACATTGAAATGATTGAAATTCAGGATATTTATTTCTTATTGTACGGTCATCAATATTGCCATATACCGCTCTAAAATGGTTGAAACGATCAAATGCAGGCAGTAGCTCAGGGTCACCAATGTCTCCTGCATGCCATATCTCGTCACACTTTTCAAAGTGATCAAAAATTTTAGGATCCAACCACCCATGGGTATCTGCAAGTAAACCAATTTTCATATTCGTTCGTTGTGCGCATTTTTACCGTAGCCTGATCTGCTGCCTATGAAAATAAGATACAAAATTATTGTCCAAAGCAAGACAGCCTGGTGGCTTTAGCCGTTCAACTTGAACCGTATCATGCCTTGCAAGCCATAACTTAGCTTATGGCTTGCGCTTCTAATGTAAGTAACTGTTTTTTTACAGCTGTCCCGGCAGCATATCCTCCTAGCGATCCATCACTTCTAATCACCCTATGACAAGGCAACAGAATAGACAGAGGATTTTTACCAATAGCAGAAGCTACTGCTCTGATTGCATGCGGATATGCCGTTAAAGAAGCAAATGTTTTGTAAGTGCATACCACACCGTAAGGAATTCTTGTTAAGCTTTGCCATATGTTTTTTTGAAAAGAAGTCCCGTTTAATCTATAATCAATGTTAAAATAGCTACTTTTTAATCTAAAGTAGTCATTTAACTGTATTTTTGTATTGGTAAAAACCGCTATATGCGGATTATGTTGCCAATAGTCTTTTATAATAGGAAAGTGCTTTTGTCCTTCGATATGAAGCCCAATAAGCTTGTCATTGCTAGCAGTTAATAATATTCTGCCCATTCGGGTGTTTATATAGGTATAGTAGATCATCAAGCTATCTATTGCATTCGAAGATGTTTGAACCCATTTTAGAGATATGGTTTTCATAAGCTGTAATGGTAAATTACTATCTATGATAGGTTATTAGTTGTACAGATCTTTCTAAAGCAATCTAAGTATAGACCATTATGCGTACGCGTTTCATATTAGCTATTTTATTTTTACTATCTGCTTTTTCAACGCTAGAATTTGAAAAAAAACATGCCAAGTCCATTGCTTTATTAAAGCATATACCCATTACAATTGTTGCGCCTGCTTCAGGTCTTAATAAAGGTGAGTTAACTGCTTTAAAAAGTATTGCTTCGTTGAGATTACATATACCAAGCAGCTGCTTTGATCAAAGACAATCTATTTTTCATTCTAATAGTGATGAATTAAGGTTTAAATATTTAAAGGATGCCTTGTTTGGTGATGCCCATCATGTCATATGGACATTGCGTGGTGGATATGGTGCCGCTAAGTTGATCCCTGCTTTACAGAAGTTACCGATGCCTGCTAGAGAAAAATTTTTTATAGGCTATAGTGATATCACCGCTCTCCATATTTTTCTTACGCAAGAATGGGGCTGGAAAACCATTCATGGTAGCGGAATCGTTGAAATGCTTAAAAGTGATAAACATCCTGCTAATTTCAAAAAGATAGCTGAGATCATTTCCGGGAGGGTTAAAGAGGTTACCGTTGATCAGTTATCTCCAATTAATCGAGCAGCTCAATGCATGCATACCCTAAAGGGCAAGCTTACAGGTGGTAACATAACTGTTTTGCAAACAGGTATTGGTACAAGCTGGCAGGTAAAAACGAAAGATAAAATTCTTTTTTTAGAAGATACGCAAATAAAAGCTTATCAACTAGATCGTTCTTTACTCCATTTTACACAAGCTGGTTTGCTAAAGGATGTAAAGGCTATAATATTTGGCCATTGTGGTGCTGACAATAAAGAAATTATAAAAACGCTTAACCAGGTTGCAGTTACTTTGTCTATTCCAGTCTTTAAAACGCATAGGTTTGGCCATGGAACGATTAATGACCCGATTATTTATAATACAATTAGTCAGATTGTGCCTATCCATGATGGTAGCTTTACATTAATTATGAAGGTATAAAGTCACGTATACTGAAAAAAACAGCCTTTGCCATATCCATAATAAACATCTATCCATTCATTATATGGCTCTTTACGCCCTAACTGCGCAAGCATATCTAGTGTGCCTTCAGAGAATTGACAACATGTATCTATACCCCAATTTAGTTTTGTTATTTGATCATAAGATTCTTTTTGTAGAACTTGCATACTATGTAGGGCCAAATTCCACTTATGTATATCTCCTACAGAAGCAATTACACCCCCATCGCCAAAGGCTAGAAAACAATTAGACTTTCCTTTTTTATTGGCTGTATTTGGATGTTGACCATATTTCCCAAAACTTGGCAGAAAAGTATCTTGCATACCTAAAGGCTCAAACAAATTTTTTCTAAAAAAATCGCTTAATTTTTCTTTGCTAACATATTCGATGATCATACCAAGGATAAAATAATTGGTTTCAGAATGCGAATAGGTCCCGCCTACTTCACCATAAAAAATAGGCTGCTCTGCTGCATAACGCAAAACCTTTTTTTTAAAAGTTTCTTCGTCGATTGATTCATCCAAATCAAAGCAATAACTATCTTCATGCCTATAAGAAGCAATACAACTTGTACTAGCTAATAGATGATATATCGTGGCTTGACTAGCCCAGGAGGGAGGTTGGCTATTGGGCCAGTAATCAGCTGTTATCATATAAATGCCTTACACAGCAATAGCTGCCTTAATAGCTGGATGATGTATATAATGGAGCAATGTAAAGTCCTCATAGACAAAATCAAACAAATCGGCTACACTTTCTCGAAGTTGCATCTTGGGCAATGCATAGGGGCTACGTTGGAGCTGCAAACTTGCCTGTTCCAGGTGGTTATGGTAGAGATGTGCATCGCCCAAAGTATGAATCAGCGCGCCAGGTTGTAGTTGGCATACTTGCGCCATCATCATCGTTAACAATGCATAAGAAGCAATATTAAAAGGCACCCCTAAAAAAACATCTGCGCTACGTTGGTAGAACTGACAAGATAGTTTTCCATTCGCTACATAAAATTGAAAAAAGGCATGGCAAGGCGGCAATGCCATTTTAGGAATTTCACCTACATTCCATGCACTGACCAATAACCTACGGGAATCAGGGTTTGCTTTGATTTCCCTTATAATGGTGCTTATTTGATCAATTTTTTCTCCTGTTGCCGTAGGCCAGCTTCTCCATTGGTGGCCATAAATAGGGCCTAGTTCCCCCCCTTTAGTGGCCCATGCATTCCATATTGTAACGCCATGTTGTTGTAGATAAGCTATATTGGTATTACCACTTAAAAACCAGAGTAATTCATGAATAATAGCACGCAGGTGCACTTTTTTGGTTGTAAGCAATGGAAATCCTTCCGCTAGGTTAAACTGCATTTGGTAGCCAAATATACTCTTGGTACCTGTGCCCGTCCTATCTTTTTTGTCAACTCCCTCTGTTAAAATATGTGCTAATAAAGTTAAATATGGTTTCATCGGTATGGTTGATCGTTTGCTGGGATGGAATTATGGAATTTAGGCCAAATCCGTTCTTGGAACAAGTTTTTTGCTTTTTTATCTTATCGGTATAAAAATTACTCCCTATGCCATTCATGCGTCTTTCATCATTTATTTGAAAATATATTTGCGGTTAACAAAAAAAGTAATACCTTTGTATTACGATTCGGCGTAGAAGAGATCAAAGCGGTAAAGGCATCAAACGATAAGGTGCAAGCGCGCTAGGTTGAGTTACGTTAGGTTTCGAAAGATGTTCTTTGACTTATTGTAAAAGCAAAATAGGGTAGGCGGATTCCTTTTTAGGATTCAGTCTATTTCCATTTCAAGAGCGAGTAAGAAATAATTAAGGGCGTATGGAGGATGCCTTGGCTCTTAGAGGCGATGAAAGACGTGATAAGCTGCGATAAGTTGCGGGGATTGGCTGTGCGATTTGATCCGCAAATCTCTGAATGGGGCAACCCACCCTGCCTATGTAGGGTATCCCTTTAATTAAATAAGGGAGGCAAACCTGGAGAACTGAAACATCTAAGTACCCAGAGGAAGAGAAAACAAATAGTGATTCCATAAGTAGTGGTGAGCGAACGTGGATTAGCCCAAACCATATCAGTTTCGGCTGTTATGGGGTTGTAGGACTAGCTGTTAAAAATGAATAGCAAGAACTTAAATTATTTTGGAAAAGTAAGCCATAGAAGGTGAAAGCCCTGTCAAGGTAATTGTTATTTGTTTAGTTAGTATCCTGAGTAGGTCAGTCCCGGTGAAAGGCTGACTGAATTTGCCGGCACCATCCGGTAAGGCTAAATACTCCTAAGAGACCGATAGTGAACAAGTACCGTGAGGGAAAGGTGAAAAGTACCCTGAATAAGGGAGTGAAATAGTTCCTGAAACCATACGCTTACAAGCAGTCGGAGTTTTTTTATAAAATGACGGCGTGCCTTTTGTATAATGAGCCTATGAGTTAATCTTTTCTGGCAAGGTAAATCCTTTTGAAAGGAAAAGCCGAAGCGAAAGCGAGTCTGAATAGGGCGCTTTAGTCAGAGGAGTTAGACGCGAAAGCCGGTGATCTACCCATGGCCAGGTTGAAGCGTTGGTAAAACAACGTGGAGGACCGAACCAGTGGATATTGTAACGTCCTTGGATGAGCTGTGGGTAGGAGTGAAAGGCTAATCAAACCGGCAGATAGCTCGTACTCTCCGAAATGTTTTTAGGAACAGCCTTAAGTGTATACTGATAGGGGTAGAGCTACCGATAGGACTAGGGGGGTAACCTACCGTGTCCAGACGAACTCCGAATACTATCAGTTTTACTTAGGAGTGAGGGTTAGGGCGTTAAGGTCCTAATCCGAGAGGGAAAGAACCCAGACCATCAGCTAAGGTCCCCAAATATATACTAAGTTGAACTAAGAAGGTTTAGTTGCTTAGACAGTCAGGATGTTGGCTTGGAAGCAGCCATTCATTTGAAGAGTGCGTAACAGCTCACTGATCGAGCGACAAAGCGTCGATGATGAACGGGCATTAAGTATATTACCGAAGCTATGGCCTTACTACCTAAGCGTAGTAAGGGGTAGGAGAGCATTCTAATTGAGTTGAAGCTGAGTAGTGATGCTTGGTGGATTGATTAGAAAAGAAAATGTAGGCATGAGTAACCAAAATAATGGTGAGAAGCCATTACACCGTAAGACTAAGGTTTCCATGGCGATGGTTGTCATCCATGGGTTAGTCGGGCCCTAAGCTGAAGCCGAACGGCGTAGGCGATGGAAGATCGGTTAATATTCCGATACTAGCTAGTAATAGAGAAGGGGGGACGAAGGAGTGAAAGGTCTGCCTTCTGACGAATTTAGGAGGTTAAAGCCCGTAGATATAGGTATGGCAGGCAAATCCACCATATCTGTCGAAGGTGATAGTACTACAATCCCTCGGGGGCGTAGATAATGACCCTAATCATACTTCCAAGAAAAGCCTCTAATTGTTAGGTGCTAGCTAACCGTACCGCAAACCAACACAGGTAGTTGAGGAGAATATCCTAAGGTGTTCGAGTGATTCGTGGCCAAGGAACTCGGCAAAATAGCCCTGTAACTTCGGGAGAAAGGGTGCCTCATTGATCCTTTTAGGAGGCTCAATAGGCCGCAGTGAAAAGGCCCAGGCGACTGTTTACCAAAAACACAGGACTTTGCAAAATCGAAAGATGAAGTATAAGGTCTGATACCTGCCCGGTGCTGGAAGGTTAATAGGAGGTGTTAAGTCGCAAGATTGAAGCGCTAAATAGAAGCCCCAGTAAACGGCGGCCGTAACCTTGACGGTCCTAAGGTAGCGAAATTCCTTGTCGGGTAAGTTCCGACCTGCACGAATGGTGTAACGATCTGGGCGCTGTCTCAGCCACGAGCTCGGTGAAATTGGAGTGGCGGTGAAGATACCGTCTACCCGCAATGGGACGAAAAGACCCCATGAACCTTTACTATAGCTTAACATTGATAATATGTGGATAATGTGTAGGATAGGTGGGAGACTACGTAAGTAGTCGTTGTTGAAATACCACCCTTTATCTATGTGTTATCTAATTCTTTTGAATAAGGAGACAGTGTTTGGTGGGTAGTTTGACTGGGACGGTCGCCTCCTAAAAAGTAACGGAGGCTTTCAAAGGTACCCTCAGTACGGATGGTAATCGTACGTAGAGTGTAATAGCATAAGGGTGCTTGACTGTGAGACAAACAAGTCGAGCAGAGTCGAAAGACGGATATAGTGATCCGGTGGTTCCGAATGGAAGGGCCATCGCTAAAAGGATAAAAGGTACTCTGGGGATAACAGGCTGATCTCCCCCAAGAGCTCATATCGACGGGGAGGTTTGGCACCTCGATGTCGGCTCGTCACAACCTGGAGCTGAAGCACGTTCCAAGGGTTGGGCTGTTCGCCCATTAAAGTGGCACGCGAGCTGGGTTCAGAACGTCGTGAGACAGTTCGGTTTCTATCTATTGCGGGCGTTAGAAGTTTGAGAGGGGCTGACCTTAGTACGAGAGGACCGGGTTGGGTAAACCTCTGGTGTATCAGTTGTGACGTCAGTTGCACTGCTGAGTAGCTACGTTTATAAGAGATAAGTGCTGAAAGCATCTAAGCACGAAACTCGCCTCAAGATGAGACTTCAATAAGGGTGGTTAAAGATGATGACCTTGATAGGTTGCAGGTGTAAAGTCAGAAATGGCAAAGCTGAGCAATACTAATTACCCGAATGTTTCTTGTTTTTTTCTTGATTTTGCTTTTACAGTAGTCAATTACTTTCTTTTGAGGTAGTATATAACTTCAAAAGATTAAAATATTAAAAATAAAGGTGACGAAAGCGCTGGTGTGCACCTCTTCCCATTCCGAACAGAGCAGTTAAGCCCAGCAGCGCCGATGGTACTTCGGTAACACGCGGGAGAGTAGGTAGTTGCCATCTTTTATTTTTTTTGTTCCGTGCAGTGAAGCTTCATTGCACGGAACTTTTTTTGTATATAGAGCACATGGCCCCCAGTGTGGGGGTATGCTAAAAAAGAAGCTTCATGGACTTTCTTAGAAAGTCTAAATTAAGAATTATTTTACATGCTAGCAATCCCTTGGTTTTTACACACATTTTGTCTTAGTATAGCGCTTGATACTATACAGCATCAACTAGAAATAGCAAGAAATGATCCTACTATTACAGAACTTACCTTTGGTAAAAGCCGCATAAGAGCCGCTGAAGTCAAGGTACTTGCAGAAGGACTAAAGGACACCCAAGTTACAAAGATTGAATTTTTTTGTAATTGCATGGGAGATACTGGTGCTGAAGCACTTGTACAAGTACTGAAAGGCACCAAGGTTACAACACTTAAGTTGCACGCTGAGGGCATAGGAGATGCTGGCGCTAAGGCCCTTGCAGAAGGATTGAAGGATACGGAAACTACAATGCTTGATCTGAGTAGCAATAGGATAGGAGCCGCTGGTGTTGAGGCCCTTGCACAAGGATTGAAGGATACCCGGGTTACAACACTTATCCTGTGTACCAATAGGATAGGAGCCGCTGGCGCTGAGGCCCTTGCAAAAGGATTAAAGGATACGAAAATTACAATGCTTGACCTGAGTGATACTGATATGCGAGATGCTGGCGTTAGGGCCCTTGCACAAGGATTGAGGGGTACGCAACTTACAACGCTTGATCTGAGTAAGAATAGGATAGGAGACGCTGGTGCTGAGGCTCTTGCAGAAGGATTGAAAGGTACCCGGATTACAAGCCTTTATCTGAATAGTGATTACATGGGAAATCTGAATAGTAATCACATAGGAGACGCTGGTGCTAAGGCCCTTGCAGAAGGATTGAAGGGTACGCAAGTTACAATGCTTGATCTGAGTAGAAATAGGATAGGAGACGCTGGCGCTAAGGCCCTTGCAGAAGGATTGAAGGATACTCAGATTACAACACTTGATCTGAGCTACACTAACATAGGAGATGCTGGCGCTAAGGCCCTTGCAGAACGACTGCAAAGTACTCGAATTACAACACTTGACCTTAGTAACAGTAAAATAGGAGCCGTTGGCGCTAAGGCCCTTGTACAAGGATTAAAGGATACGCAAGTTACGGCAGTTCGCTTTTATCGAGGTAGCGCTTCTAAGTTTCCACAAGGGCTATATATAACACTTGACCTTGATGATCCTAGCGTAGGAGCTGCTAGAGTTAGGGCCCTTACACGAGGATTAAAGGGTACCCGAGTTACAAGGCTTAACCTGAGTGGTACTTATATGGGAGATACTGGCGTTAAGGCTCTTGCAGAAGGATTGAAGGGTACGGAAGTTACAACGCTTGATCTGAGTAGCAATAACATAGGACCGGCTGGCGTTAGGGCCCTTGCAGAAGGATTGCAGGGCACGCAAGTTACAACGCTTGATCTGAGTAGGAATCACATAGGACCGACTGGCGCTAACGCCCTTGCACAAGGATTAAAGGCTATGCAAATTACAATGCTTAACCTGAGCCACACTAACATAGGCGACCCTGGCGTTAGGGCCCTTGCACAAGGATTGCAGGGCACGCAAGTTACAACACTTGATCTGAGTAGGAATAGGATAGGAGAGGCTGGCGCTGAGGCCCTTGCACAAGGATTAAAAGAGACACAAGTTACAATGCTTAACCTGAGCTCCAATATAATAGGAGCCATTGGGGCTAGGGCCCTTGCACAAGTGTTAAAGCATACTAAAATTACAAAACTTTGCCTTGATGACAGTTATATAGGGGATACTGGAGCTAGGGCCCTTGCACAAGGATTAAAGAACACACAGATTACAAAGATTAAACTTCATAACAATGATATAGGCGTCGTTGGGGCTAGGGCCCTTGCACAAGGATTAAAAGAGACGCAAGTTACAGCGATTAGCCTTGGTGACGATTATATAGGCGTCGTTGAGGCTAGGGCGCTTGCAGAAGTATTCAAGGATACGGAAATTACAGAGATTAGCCTTTATGGTAGCAATGTCAATAGAAGCCCCGCTAGAGCTAGGGCCCTTGCACAAGAGTTTAAGCGTAAATTTAGATGTGTTAGATGGATTCCTAGATATTAGATGAGAAAAGTAAATTTAAAGTGTTAATATTGATAGAATAAAGATAATGGTAGTGATGTGCTTCGGGCTATCCAACTGTATGTTGAATATACTGAATATACCCGCTTAGTATATTTTCAATTTTTTGTTTACCACTACGATCACCCAGTAAGACAATCTTAATTAAGATAGACGATATACGTATCAAGCTGTGATCGTATCCAGCTATAGGGCTTAACGATGGCTCCTGGTTTTTAGCTACAAGCCTGCGCTTGCAGCAACTTTTTTCATGAGCGTTTGATTTTTTTTGTGCACTTTTTATCAAAATAAAAAGTGTAACATAAATACCTTGCTTACTAGCATCTTAAATAGATGTTGATAGATGCATTTTACGCGTGTTATTCCAACTACAATCAATCGATTGTACTTTACACTAAAAGATCATAATATATAAAAATATTGTTTATTCCAAATAAATATTGATTTTATATAATTTATTTCATAACTCCTATTGTATTTGAGGAGGGGGGATTTTATGTGTGCGGGCCTAGGTTTATTCTCAAACTGATGTAGTTATGGGTAGAAGGTATATAAATATATTGGTTTTGATCGGTATCACTCAGTTGATGCAATGTGTTTTTTTAAGTAAAGGGTTATATATAGATAGCACGGAAGTAGGTCAAAATCATTTAAGTAAAATTTGCAAAAAAGACGATTTGGCGAAGCAAGGGTATCCAAATTTATTGTGTCTTGAATTTAATGCTTTATTTCAAAGGGGGAGGGAAGGTCTAGAAAAGGTCTTGATAAAATGTCCGAAAGCATGTATGAATGGGTTGCATACATCGGATGATAGATATAATGTTACTTATTTCATTATATCTGATGGGTATATAAAGGCCCTTGATTATAATTCTAGGCCGCTGGATACGTCTTATCCTCGCATAGATGTAGACCATATAGATGAGGAATTACTAAAGAAAATGAGAGATAGTTTATATGAGCCTAACAGTTTTCAAGCGCTGATCAATCATTACTTACAAAGAAATTATAAAGTGATTATGTATGCTTCTATAGAATACCCTGCTTTCATTTCTATGGTGTTAATACATGGGATTGGGTTTCCTAAGGAGCAGGTAGATAATATGTGTATTGTATTTAATGATTACAATGCAATACATAAGCAGAACAGCTTTATGTGTGCAGAGCACATAAAGCATGCTGAGCGATTAATATTTATCAATCATATCAGCTCTAATAAACCGGTCTATGGTTTGGTAGTGTCCAGTTACAATCCGGATGCTAAACTGATTGAAAGGGCTGATTGTGATTATGCATTCATACGTATAGATCCTACCTATCAATCTAACCATTCAGTTCCAACTTCTCGGAAGAAGTTTTCTAAGTATGTTCCTAAGTCACTACGGAAATTTTTAAAATCTAAAAATAGATGTGGCGATTCAAGTGTCGTTGTTTCGTATTGGGATAAGATAAAGCAATTTGAAGAAACAAGAGGTGAGCTAATGCAAAAAGCGGAACATGATTTAAATCAGTCGCTTGTACAATCAAGTGTTAAAAAGTGGAGGTCCTCAATTGCACCAGATAATAAAAATATTAACATGGAACAGTTAGGTGTACAGTCGCATGCGCGAACGTGTCGGTCCTCTGAAAGAATTAAAAAAGCTTTTTCATCGGTACCTCCGAGTTTGAAACGATGGCGGTCATTAACTACAAAGAACGCTGAAAATTTGGAAGTGCAAAAATATAGAAAGAATAATAATCTGAATCAGCCACTTTTAGATTTGAACGTTTTAAATGGGAAGCCAACAGTTCAGAAAATGAGCGAAGAGCCCAAACTCAAACAGCATTGGAGTCCAACAGTTCAGGAAATGAGAAAGGAGCACAAACGCATGAAGTCACGTGAAGAACGCAATTCTACATTGTGGAGGTCATTTAATGGTCCAGGGTTTTTACTTAGTTTTTCCTGATCATTGGGTATACCTGTAGTAGCTAAGATGTAATCTTGTAATCTGTCTGTCGTATGTTTGTATCTGTCGTACGTTCACGATACTGGTTAATAATGAATTTTATCCTACTTTTTTCTTCATAAAAAAGTGTGATAAAAAGTCAAGCCCTCGGTAAAAAGCTATTAGCTTACCATGCAAGTTCTACCTTGTTTTTTTGGTTGTTAACAAAAGCACGTTTACTTTGCATAAGCTTGTGTGCCATCTCTAAAAGCTTCCTCATGCAGGCTACCATTGTTACTTTTTTAGGTTTAGTCTTACCTATTAGTCTATCATAGATATTTTTTAAGTAAGTGCACCCTTTCGTTCCTGCTAATATAGCCATATATAGAGCATCTCTTGGTATTTTTCTACCTCCATTAATAAATCTTTTTACAATCAATAAATTGTATTATACACCAAAATTTATAATCGATAAATATATTATTTATTGCAAATAAATCTTGATTTTATATAATTTATTTCATAACTCCTATTGTATTGAGGGGGGGAATTTTATGTGTGCGGGCCTAGTTTTATTATCAAACGATGTAGTTATGGGTAGAAAATATATAAACATATTGGTTTTAATCGGTATCACTCAGTTGATGCAATGCACTGTTTTAAATCGAGGCCTATATATGGACAATTGTATAAAACAATATCAAGATAGCTTAAATAGAAATGCTGAAGGAGTTCATCAAGCGCATCAAGACGGTATAAAGATCTTTTGTGTTGATTTTTATACTTTATTTAAAGGACAAAAAAAGGTCTAGAAGACTGTATCAAAAGGCATCCAATAGATCACATGATTCGTTATATTAAGTTCGATGATCGTCAATATGATGATTATCATAGGATATTTGTTGATAGTTATGATAACATACAAACGGTTCAGGATGGTTGTATGGTTTTGTACACCCAGTATGATCAAGCCGTATTAGCGCAAATAAAGGATAATTTGTGTGATCCTGAAGGTTTCAGGCAGCTGGTTATTGATTGCTTACAAAAGAATTGTAAAGTAGCGATTTTTGCTTCTATAGAATACCCACTTTGCATTCCTATTCTATTAGAGCATGGTATTGGGTTAACTAAGGAACAGTTAAGTAATATATGCATGATATATAATGGCTATGATGCCAATAAAAATGATGCCTATAATTGCTATAGATTTATCAAGTATATAGAACACTGCATGAAGCTGACTGATATAAAGGGTCGTGGCTTGGTGGTATCAAGTTTACGGGATCGTCTTTTAATTGAAGTAGACTCTAAAATTGATTATGCATTCTATGTGAATGTCGGGTCTGAAGATAGATCTGGTAGTTTATCTTCAGGTTTTCCATCTTGGCGTGAAGTAAGGTCATTTGAGGAGGAGCGGGGTGTGTGGCGCTAACAGGCTGCAGTGTCGCAGTAGGCATCAGCAGCGTAAAATGATTAAAAAGGTATTGATTCTATTACTTTTTCTTGATCAGCCTGTTTTTGGCTGGTTTTGGGATAGTGTGGCCATACGGCTAAATGAGATACGCTTAATAAGCATATCTGCAATATGCAACCTAGGCAAGGTTATTGCATGAAACATGTGTACAAATCAAATTTCTAGTGGTAGGTGTCTCTATTTCTATGGTAATCAAGAAATGATGCGCAGGTAAAATGGGTTTAATTTTTGAGGGCCATTCTATAAAGCAATAGCAGCCGGAGGTAAAATAATTTTCAAAATCTAACGCAATGGCCTCATCTACATGACTTAGTCGGTAACAATCAAAGTGGTAAATAGGCGTGTGGTCTATCGTTTCATATTCATTGATAATGGGGAAAGTGGGACTGTTAACTGTAGTAGTGGTGTACAACATCCCACAAACTTCTTTAATCAATGTGGTTTTACCAGATCCCATAGGGCCTTCGAGCAGCCATATCCTATGGTCACCGGCATAGCTTAGCAATTGATCAGCTATAGCTTTTCGTTCCCCCCAAGAACTTTTTAAGATCATGTAGCGACTCTATGCTTTAACGTTTCTTTTTCTTCTTACCTTGAAGGTACTTTAGTAAAGGCCACTTCTGAGGATTTTGAACAATGCTTTCCGCTTCTTGCAATAATGTGGCATCATATCCTTCCTGTGCGAGTATTTTTAAAGCGATGGTTTGGTCTGCCTCACCTGGTACAACTTTATAGGTATAGTGTAGCTTTTGATCAGGTTTTTCCTCTATAAAAACCTTAAAGTTTCTAATGCCCCTATCCTTAAATTTATTGGTTAGGTTCATTAAAATAGGGTAATGTGTGGAGACAATATGGAGTGCATTAGGGTATTTGGCTATAGCAGCTAGTATGCTATAAGCTGCTGCACTGGCGTCAACTGGATTCGTACGGGCAAAGGGCTCATCAGAGATGGTAAAAATAAACTCATCTGGTTGAGCCTGTTCGAGCATATGCATGTACTGTTGCATGCGTGCCACCTCTACCATAAAAAGAGAGGCGCCACAAGTAATGTCGTCTCTAAGCTCAATATAGGTATTGATTTTATTAAAAGGAGTAATAACCGCATTTTTGGCAGCTGCAATCCCAAATGTTTGGCTGAGTAGTATACTACTGGCAACACCACAAATGTAAGAGGACTTTCCCCCTGCGTTTGGTCCACAAAGGATCATATTACGCGTCTTATCTGAATCTAGGTCTACATTGTTGTCTACAACGGTTGCAGGATTCAGCATGGGATTCCACATAGCTTCTAACTGTATGCATGGTGTTTTTTGTTTGGAACGATCTAAAAATTTAGTAAACGTATAACAGTGTGCTGGAAAAGCTGCTTTCGTTTCCTGTATCAAAGTAGCGATCCCCATAAAGCTATCTAATTGACCTAAGGCATACATAGCAGGCTTTAAACAATCTTTGTGTTCTGCAAATAAGTTGTATGTAGCCAATAACTTCCCACTATTCCCACGAATATAGGACCAATTAGTTAGGTTCATGTCCAAAAGATTACCAACCATAACCCCTAGTTCACTAGATTCGTTCCGTTTGTCCAATAGGGCTCTTATTGCACTTAAGGAGGGTCCATAGTAGGCTTCTAATGTCGGATGCGCTGCTACAATAGTGTTTAACTGTTGAATGGTTTGCATAAAAACTTGTACATCTCGCATGCGATCTGCCAGGTTTTTGAAAACAGCACTATATTCTTGATAACTTTTTACACCACAATACCCTCGCCATATAGCTGCTGCATGCGTAGCTGTCACACCCAAGAAAGGTAAAAGTGACGGATATCCATTGGTACGCCTATAATTATCAATAACAGACCCAATAGATACAATAGGCATAAATAAAGGGAAGATCGCATAGCTACTGCTTCTACTACCTTCGATAAACCCTCCTTTTGAAATAGAAGTGAGCCAGTAAGTAGCTTCGCACCAAAATAAACCCAATGCTGGGAGTGCAAAAAACTCGCCATATATATCTAAAAAATTTCTGAAAAAAATCCGAAGATTAAGCTTACGCGCTATTTTATTCGTAGCCGCATCGTTGGAAAGGAACCGTTTGTGCATATAATCCTTATAGGCGTGGGTATAAAGGGGATCTGTATGGGTCCATAAAGAAAGCAAGCTTTCTTCTACCTTTTGGTAGGCTTCCAAAGATTGCTTTAAAGCTGTTAAACACGTTGTGTCTTCCAATAATACCTGTAAGGTGCGTTGACGGTTGCATAGTGTGGCTATGTCACGGGTTGGGGTTACTAAAAGGGTCGCCAATGCACATTCACCTAGTACAGTAGTGGTTCTGTTGATCCGTGATAAGAAATGGTGCGCTGGGTTACTAGCCCCACCACAAAAAAGCATTAAATCTGTCCATACATTATTGTTCAATATATTCCCATTTTTTGATGGGATATTAGCCTCAATATCAGAAAATATCGTACGCAGTACTACCTTACGTTGCGTGCTTGGCGCTAATGGCATCTTCTTTACTTGTGGCGTGCCCTGTTGCTTGTTCGTTAAAGGCACTGGTGCAGAAGAGGTCGGAATGATGGAGAAAGATTTTAGGTAATGACGTGAAATATTTTCAGTCACCGATTCATGATCTTCATGCACTATTGCTGGACGGGCCCATGCCCAGCTGCTGCACATCAAGCTCAAGGGTAGGGTAAAGCAAAATATAGTTATAGTGGTGCGGTTGCTATTGCGTCTCATAATGGCTAAAAAATAAAATTTATTTTTGAGTTTAAAAAAAATCAGTTTGTTTCCCCTGCGATACCGGTTAATATAAGGTTTTATTCATTCAATAAATACAATTACTACTCTATCGATAGGTTATGGCGCTTTTTTTACGCTTTTTGATTTTAGATTGTTTGCCAAAATATGTAAACATTCCGCCAAACTGAGTAGGGCAGGGTCTGCAATATCTTTAGGGATACGGGTATGGTTTTTACCATTTTTAATATATGGCCCCCATCTGCCATGTAAGATCTGTATCGCTGGATCTTCAGGGAAGGCTTTGATCAATTTTTCTGCATCTGCTTTCCGTTTGGCTTCAATAATAGCTATTGCATCTTGTTCATGAATGGTGAATGGGTCCTCTGCTTTTGGTATGGAATAAAAAAGAGTGCCATGTTTAATATATGGGCCAAATCTACCTATGTTGATCAACAATGGCAATGTTTCAAACGTTCCAACTGTACGCGGTAGCTTAAAAAGTTCCAAGGCTTCTTCTAGTGTAATCGTTTCCATACGCTGATTGGCCCGGAGTCCTGCAAAACGTGGTGCTTCCTCGCGGCCATCTTCTTCAACGCCTAATTGAACCAATGGGCCATATTTGCCCAATCGGACGATTAATGAAGCATTGGTTGCTGGATCTTTTCCTAAGCGCCTTGTGTAGCTGACCGTTGATCGCTCTATGCCAGCAGTAGCTTGCACTTTAGGGTAAAAACCACTATAAAATTCACTTAACATCTGGTTCCAAATCTTAGCACCTTGTGCAATTTTATCCAGCTCTTTCTCCACTTGTGCGGTAAAGTTATAGTCGGTTACATCAGAAAAGTGTTGAACCAAAAAGTCATTGACCACTGCAGCCATATCAGTTGGGAAAAGCTTTTGTTTCTCTGCACGAACGATTTCAGTTAGTGTTTCTGTCTGTATGTGGTTGTTTTGTAGCGTTAATAACTTATAGGCGCGTGGAAAACCTTCACGAGACTCCAGCTTAATGTAGCCTCTTTTCTGAATAGTGGCAATAATAGGTGCATAGGTAGATGGACGTCCGATTTCCCTTTCCTCTAAATCGCGCACCAAAGTAGCTTCAGTATACCGAGCAGGTGGATTCGTGAACCGTTCTCTAGCCCACATTTTCTCTAAGCAAAGCGCTTGGCCTATATGGAGCGGCGGCAACATCCCTTTGGTCTCATCTGAACCCTCTTCATCCACTTGGTCGCGTGCATAAGCTTTTAGAAATCCTTCAAACTTTAATACTTCTCCTGTTGCGATCAGTGGTTGATCTGTTGTAGAGATTTGGATGGTTGCAATCGTTTTTTCTATTTGTGCATCGGCCATATGAGCGGCCATTGCTCTACGCCAAATGAGCTCATAGAGCCGCTGCTCATCCTTATGGCTACTGGCTACTTTTACTGAAAAATCAGTAGGCCGTATGGCTTCATGGGCTTCTTGTGCAGTCGATGATTTAGTCGTATAACTTCTAGCCTGGAAATAGGCTGCCCCATAGGTGGTGGAGACCATTTCGGATATGTTTTGTATCGCTTCTTTTGAAAGATTAACCGAGTCCGTTCGCATATAAGAAATCTTACCTGTTTCATAGAGTTGCTGCGCCAATGCCATCGTACGGTTGACAGAATAGCCCAGTTTTCTACTTGCCTCTTGTTGTAGTGTAGAAGTAATAAAAGGAGGGGAGGGAGATCGCTTTAATGCTTTTGTATCCAATGCTTTAATCGAAAAAAGTGCCCCTTTGCATTTTTCTAGAAATGTAAAGGCTTCTGCTTCCGTTTTAAACTTCTCTGGACTATCTGCTTTGAGTACCTGTCCCGTTGGTAAGCTAAAAAAAGCAGAGACCGCAAAGTGCGCCGTTGTAACGAAACGATCAATCGCCCTTTCTCGCTCTACTACCATCCTTACTGCAACAGATTGCACACGGCCTGCAGAAAGACCCGGTTTAATCTTTTTCCATAGCAAAGGCGATAGATCATACCCTACTAGTCTGTCTAAAACGCGTCTAGCTTGCTGGGAGTCAACCAAATCTAGGTCGATGGTACGGGGTTGTTTCAATGCATTTAAAACAGCCATTTTGGTAATTTCCCTAAAGACAATCCGTTGTACTTTGTCATCCTTTAACTCCAGTGCTTCTTTTAAGTGCCATGAAATCGATTCGCCTTCTCGGTCATCATCGCTAGCTAAATAAACACAGTCAGAGTTATGGGCTAATTTTTTAAGCTGTTGTACCACGCGTTCCTTTCCAGGACTGATTTCATAACTGGGCAAAAAACCTTGCTCGATATTAATGGCGTTGTTGCCTTTAATCAAGTCTCTAATATGGCCATTTGAGGAGGCGACTTGATAACTACTGCCTAGGTAGCGCTCAATAGTTTTGGCTTTTGCAGGTGACTCAACAATAACTAGATTTTTTGCCATAGAGATATTTGTTGTAATAAAAAATAGCCTACTACAATAGTATGATGCTTGCAAGATGAATAATATACAGCTTAGCGTTAACTTTTCCTGCGTTATGGTCTTTGCTGCATGCTATTGAGACATCCTATTGAGTGATCTGGGCCCAATTTACAAATGGTTATTTAATTATAATATTATATAGCTGCTAAATAAGATACAATGTTCCATATAATATAATTACCCTGTGCTAAAAATGATTGTAGTGTGTACAATGACGTCAGCTTAAGGTACCCATAATTATTTTATCTGATAATAAGTCATTTTTATTCTTATTTTTTCTTGATAAGAAACAAAACTCCTTATACATTAAGCGGCTGAAAGTGCCGCTTAATGTATAAGGATATTATGGCCGCAAGCAAGGGGTATATCCATAATCCATACAAAAATTGGCTGTAATTATTTACAGGAGCCTACTTGCGCAGCTCACTTTAGCTTAGGTTGTATGTTATTATTTCTACATTTGTTTCCTAAGTTTTACTAAAGCGTGGTTCCTTAAGTTGATACCGTGACCTTTATGGCTACCTCCTGCTTGAGATCAGTTAACAACTATTTATTTTTTATCCTTGACGTCTTTTTTTTATGCTGTTTTCCTTGTTCCTTTGGCTTGTACTCACGCAATTTAGCTTCAATAGAAGAACTGAGTAGATAATCAGGAACAGTTAAACCACCATTATTGGTTTGATCTAGGTTTATTTTACCTGTATTTAACAAAATAGTCATGATATCCCATTGTTTATCCTCAGGTATACCCCAAGAATTCTTCGCGAGTTTCATCATCAATGTTGTGCCGTCGCGATTTGCTATATTTGGATTTAGCCCTTTATTAAGCCACTTTTGCAGTGTATCTAAATTGAAGTTATCCTGTGATATCTTATGCACTAGTTCGTGGACAGTCATGCCTTGAAATCTTTCCAATTTTGGTAATTGAAAGACTGTTGACTCAGGTGTATCATTGTGCAGCCAAGTTTTATTGAATGGTGCGTTCTTGAATTTTAACTTGTAATCTTTTGAGTGGTTCAAAAAATTGATTAGTTCGTTAGCTTCAGGACTATTCGAGCTACTATTATTGGGTCTATTGCTATTTGTATGGTTAACTCGATAGTCTACTGTTGTAATCGTATTATTACTATTTCGATTAGTTGGTTCAGTGTTGTTATTAAGCGAATAAGTAATACCGCCAGCAGCACTTAATAATATAATAAACCCGAGTAATCCTGCACCTAGCATTTGTTTACATGTACAACTATTGTTTTTCTTCGTGTTGTTTTGATCCTCGCTTAATAGATTCTCATTATTATCATTACCCCACTCCTCATTGACTGTGTACGAACCATGTGCACCTAACGTTTGCCTTGTATCGACACAAGACGATAAAGTAGATAAGCTGAATAATCCGATTAGTAGGCCTGCTATATATTTTGTATATTTTTGTTTCATAATGTAGTATTTAAATTTGTAAATGATATGATATAACATGGACTAAGCAGCATGCTTGCCATGAATATTTATATCCTACCATAGCCCGCCATCTGCTTAGCTTTAATGAAAGCAAAAAAGCAACCTATTAGGCCTAATCGACCTGAGGTATACTGCTGTGCTTCTCTAGAATTTTATGAAAAAATAAATAGAATTCCTACAAAATAAACTGGATATCAGTTTAAAAAATAACATCTATGGTTTTTTGTTGCTTTATTTCTGAAAAATTTATTGCAAATTAGAAAAAAGTATGTACCTTTGTATCAGAGTTGATCAGAATGAGTGGGTAACCAGATAAAAGGTGGCTCATTCAGCGTTGATTTAGCTTTAGTTCTTTGAAATAGATGTAGGTAAGAAGCTCATTTAATTATGAGTGAGAGGGAAGTGTGTGACTCAAAAAATCATTCCTAGTTTCATGATTAGGGATAACGTTTATAAATAATAGAAAGAAGAGTTTGATCCTGGCTCAGGATGAACGCTAGCGGCAGGCCTCATACATGCAAGTCGAGGGGCAGCGGGACACTTCGGTGTTGCCGGCGACCGGCGGACGGGTGCGTAATGCACATGCAATCTACTTTACACTGGGGAATAGCCTCCGGAAACGGGAATTAATACCCCATATAATCTTACCAGCGCATGCTGGAAAGATGAAAGCTCCGGCGGTGTAAAATGAGCGTGTGTCCTATTAGCTAGTTGGAGAGGTAATGGCTCACCAAGGCTACGATGGGTAGGGGTTCTTAGTGGAAGGTCCCCCACACTGGCACTGAGATACGGGCCAGACTCCTACGGGAGGCAGCAGTAGGGAATATTGGTCAATGGGCGCAAGCCTGAACCAGCCATGCCGCGTGCAGGATGAAGGCTCTATGAGTTGTAAACTGCTTTTGTACAGGAGCAAAAAAATCCCTGCGGGGGTTCTTGAGAGTACTGTAAGAATAAGCACCGGCTAATTCCGTGCCAGCAGCCGCGGTAATACGGAAGGTGCAAGCGTTATCCGGTTTTATTGGGTTTAAAGGGTGCGTAGGCGGCTTATTAAGTCAGTTGTGAAATCCTAGTGCTTAACGCTAGAACTGCGATTGATACTATTAGGCTTGAGTTAAGAAGAGGTAGGCAGAATTTATGGTGTAGTAGTGAAATGCTTAGATATCATAAGGAATACCAATAGCGTAGGCAGCTTACTGGTCTTTAACTGACGCTGAGGCACGAAAGCGTGGGGAGCAAACAGGATTAGATACCCTGGTAGTCCACGCCGTAAACGATGATCACTCGATATACATGATACTTCGTGTGTGTCTAAGCGAAAGCGTTAAGTGATCCACCTGGGGAGTATACTCGCAAGGGTGAAACTCAAAGGAATTGACGGGGGTCCGCACAAGCGGTGGAGTATGTGGTTTAATTCGATAATACGCGAGGAACCTTACCTAGGCTAGAATGTATTTTGCTACCTCAAGAAATTGAGGGTTCCTTCGGGACGGAATACAAGGTGCTGCATGGCTGTCGTCAGCTCGTGCCGTGAGGTGTTGGGTTAAGTCCTATAACGAGCGAAACCCTTTTACTTAATTGCCAGCACGTAATGGTGGGGACTTTAAGTAGACTGCCCGTGTAAGCGGGAGGAAGGAGAGGACGAGGTCAAGTCATCATGGCCTTTATGCCCAGGGCTACACACGTACTACAATGGCATGTACAAAGGGAAGCTACTTGGTAACAAGATGCAAATCTTAAAAGCATGTCTCAGTTCGGATTGAGGTCTGCAATTCGACCTCATGAAGTTGGAATCGCTAGTAATCGCGTATCAGCAATGACGCGGTGAATACGTTCTCGGACCTTGTACACACCGCCCATCAAGCCATGGGAGTTGGTAGAGCTTGAAGACAGTGGCCGTAAAAGGAGCTGTTTAGTGTTAGACCAGCGACTGGGGCTAAGTTGTAACAAGGTAGCCGTACCGGAAGGTGTGGCTGGAATATCTCTTTTATAGAGTAGGTATACTCCCTCTCTTCTTACCGCATTTATTTTAAGTTTTATTCCTGTTTTTTTCTCTCCCTCTGTTCACGTCCTATATAAAAAATCGATAAAATAGATCTTTAATAGCCTGTTTTTATCTTATACGGGGTTTTTAATTATCACTTTTTTGAATGATAATGTCTATTATCTTCGGCACACAACTGGGTCATTCCTAATGCATAACGGACGGGATTATGTAAGCTTACTATATCGATATGTAGTGCTACATATTTAACGTAATCTCTTTACAAAATAGACATTTCATACAATTACTCCATTTGCTATGGTTATGCCTAAATCCGTTAGCGTTTTGCCAGCCATGCTGGTATATATACTTGTTATACGATAACATTTTAATGGGCCATCAACCGTATAAATGATGCGGAATCTATGCGTTTCAAAAATATAGTTTGATAGGTAACTATCTTGCATACATACATGTTCCCCATCTATTTGACCATTGAGTAGATTCAATTTATACAACAAGTTTCCGTTATGAAGGTGCTTAGATAAAGATGCCTCAGCTGTATCGTATAGATATTGATACTGCTGCTTACCTATATGCGTAGTATTTGATTGTAAATAGTGTATGGCAACTTTTTCTGAATATACAACCAAATTGGGGTTGATTTCTGATGCTGTAAAAAGGCCATAACCATATGCTATAGCATTTTGTTTCGAAATCTTTGCGGTTACATGCCTAGCTATTTTCCAAATGCCTGGGAAAAAATCAAAAACTTGCTTTGCGGTTTTGGGCTGCATAGGGGTCAGCCAATTTTACCCATTGCACAGAACTTATCTGTGCGTTCTTGGAGTAGGGTGTCAATAGGTTTACTGGATAATTTTTCTAAATGCTTGAGGATACCCTCCTTAATAAGCGCTGCAGCAGTGGGCAAATCCCTATGTGCACCCCCAATTGGTTCCTTAATAAGACCATCTATTAAACGAAACCTAGCCATGTCTTTAGCCGTTATTTGTAACATTTCTGCCGCCTGTTCTTTGTAATCCCAACTTTTCCAGAGAATAGAAGAACAAGATTCAGGTGTAATCACAGAATACCAGGTATGTTCTAGCATCAGTACATAGTCACCTATTGCAATGCCTAACGCACCACCTGATGCACCCTCTCCAATCACAATGGATATAATCGGCACACGTAATCCAAACATAGCTTGAATATTGCTGGCAATCGCTTCTGCTTGGCCACGTTCTTCTGCCTCCAGGCCTGGATAGGCACCAGGTGTATCTATAAAGGTAATAATCGGTTTATTAAATTTTTCTGCCAAACGCATCAACCGTAATGCTTTGCGGTATCCTTCTGGATTCGGCATGCCAAAGTTACGCATTTGTCGTTCTTTTGTAGTTCGTCCCTTTTGGTGACCAATGAACATGATGGTTTGCCCATTGATCGTACCAAACCCACCCACCATGGCATGATCGTCCCTGGCAAAGCGGTCCCCATGTAATTCAACAAAATTTTCTGTTATCTGTTGGATGTAGTCAAGTGTATAAGGTCTATTTGGATGGCGCGCCAGTTGGACCCGTTGCCACCGGGTTAGATTTTGAAAGGTTCTCTTTTGTAATGCTTGTATCTCACCAGCTAATTTAGCAATAGCAGCTATAAGCGCTGGTTCATTTTGTGCTTTAGCAGATGCTTGCATCCTCGCAAGCTTTTCTTCAAGTTTAACAATGGGTTTTTCAAAATCTAATAGCATACAATAGCAATTTGGTAAAGTGCGTTCCAGCACTGCTTGTAGCAAATCTAATGCTTTTTTAGCATAACCCAGTTGAGATTTGGTGTAGCTGATCGATGATTGATGTATTTCCCTATAACTTTTTCACTAAATTGCGACTTGTAGTATTTATAAATTATAGATATCATTTGGTAGGCATAGAGATGAAAAGGTATAAAACACAACCGCAGCTCAACTTATTAAAGGTTGCGCAAGAAATCGAACTTTTTTGGGACGCACAAGAAACATTTGCCTGTTCTATGCAGCAGCGTGAAAACGGTACGCCTTTTGTTTTTTTTGAAGGTCCCCCTTCAGCCAATGGTGCACCGGGTGTACACCATATTTTATCCATGACGGTTAAGGATCTTTTTACTAGGTATAAGACCATGCAGGGGTATTATGTGCGCCGTAAAAGTGGTTGGGATACCCATGGTTTACCGGTAGAGCTGCAAGTAGAAAAGAAATTAGCCATTACCAAAGAAGATATTGGCAAAAAAATTAGCATTGTTGATTATAATCAGGCCTGTCGCTCAACGGTTATGGCCTATAAAAGCGCGTGGGAAGCGTTAAACAAGCGACTGGGTTACTGGAAAGATAACCAAAACCCTTACATCACCTATGAACGCGATTATATTGAGTCTGTTTGGTACTTACTCAAAGCACTGTATAATAAAGAATTGCTCTATAAAGGGTATTCTATACAGCCTTACTCACCCCCTACGGGTGTAGGGCTCAGTTCCCATGAATTAAACCAGCCCGGTTGTTATAAGCCTGTCAAAGACATTGCCATTGTAGCCCAATTTAAATCCAATGAAAATGAATATTTGCTCGCCTGGACGACTACTCCATGGACTCTTCCTGCCAATAGTGCCTTGGCGGTAGGGGCTACGATTCAGTATGTTAAAGTGAAGACTATCAACCCTTATACTCGTTTGCCTATTCAGGTGATCTTAGCCGAAGATGCCGTGCAACGTTTTTTTACAGGCGCACAGGCTAAATGTGTTGGTGATCAATCTGATCATAGTACTCTGCCTTGGGAGATTGTGGCCCGTTATACAGGGGCAGATTTAGTAGGCTTACGGTATGAGCAGCTTTTACCATATATACAGCCTAAAGGAGAGGCGTTTAAGGTGGTTGCGGCTGATTTTGTGACCACTACAGAAGGTACGGGCATTGTACACATTGCGCCTACTTTTGGTGCAGACGATTACCGAATCGCCCAAAAAGAAAATATTGCTGCGATTATGGTAACCAATGCAGCAGGCGAATCGGTTCCAATTGTAGATAGGAAAGGTCGTTTTGTACCAGAGATTACTGATTTTGCTGGACGTTATGTCAAAGCCGCCTATGAGGAAGATGCCACTTTACCTTCTGTAGACCTACTGATTGCGCGTAAACTCAAGGAAGAAAATAAGGCTTTTAAGGTAGAAAAATATGAACACAGTTATCCCCATTGTTGGCGTACACATAAACCTATTCTCTACTATCCACTCGATGCTTGGTTTATTAAAACAACCGCTTATAAGGAGCTACTGATTGAACTCAATGATACCATTCAATGGAAGCCTGCTGCTGTAGGGAAAGGGCGGTTTGGTAATTGGCTCGAGAATTTGGTGGATTGGAATCTAAGCCGCGAACGCTATTGGGGCATTCCACTGCCTATCTGGCGTACGGTTGATCAAAAAGAGGAAAAATGCATCAGTTCTATAGCGGAACTACTATTTGAAGTAGAGCAAGCCGTATTAGCTGGCTATATGAAAGAGCAGTTGCCAGCAGATATTGATTTACATCGTCCTTATGTAGATGATATTGTACTAGTCAGCAGCAATGGCCTGCCTATGTATCGCGAAACCGCTGTGATAGATGTTTGGTTCGATTCTGGTGCTATGCCTTGTGCACAATGGCACTATCCATTTGAGAACCAAGAAATGTTTGAAAAAGGTTTTCCTGCTGATTTTATTGCAGAGGGGGTAGATCAAACCAGAGGATGGTTTTTTACCTTGCATGTAATTGCAACTTTACTGTTTGAAATACCCGCCTTTAAAAATGTGGTAGTCAATGGACTTGTATTGGACAAGCAGGGCAATAAAATGTCTAAAAGTATAGGCAATACCATCGATCCAATGGAATTATTGACCCAATATGGGCCAGATGCCATACGTTGGTATATGATTAGTAATGCCAATCCATGGGATAACTTAAAGTTTGATGTGGCAGGTGTAGCTGAAGCAGTACGTAAATTTTTCATTACGCTCCACAGTACCTATAATTTTTTTGCGTTGTATGCCAATATAGATCAATTTTATTTTACTAAAAGTGCGGTAGCGCCTAGTGCTTTAGATGAAAGTGATCGGTGGATTATTTCCCGTTCCCATACACTCATTAAAACCGTAACGCAAGCCTATGATCACTATGAGCCTACACTAGTGGCTAGGATGATTCAAGACTTTGTAGTAGATGATGTAAGCAACTGGTATGTACGGCTGAATAGAAAAAGGTTTTGGAAAAATAGCCAGGATAGTGATAAAGAAGCTGCCTATCAGACCCTTTACCATTGTCTGATAACGGTTTCTAAGCTTATGGCACCTATAGCACCTTTTTATGCAGATTATCTTTACCAAGCATTGAATCAGGTTACGGAAAAAGAAAAGCATCGCTCTGTACATTTGTCAGATTTTCCAATAACAGCAGCAGACGCTTTGGATCCAACGCTAGAAGAAGCGATGCGTCAGGTACAAAAAATTGTTTCTATGGCCCATGCTTTACGTAAAAAGCATAAAATTAAAGTTCGTCAACCTTTGCCTAGTATCCGTATTGTAGGTCTCTTTGCTTCAACTGGATGGGCGCGTTTAGAAGCGTTGATTAAAGCAGAAATTAATGTCAAGCAAATCCATTATTTAGATGATATCCCTAGTTTTAAAAAAGCCAAACCCAACTTTCCACTTTTAGGTAAACGATATGGCCCTAAAATGAAACAGCTTAGTGAGGCCATTATAGCTTTAACACCAGCTGAAATTTATGCTTTAGAGCAAGGTCATACCCACCTATTGGATCTACACGGTGAGTCAATTCCACTGAACTTGGCAGATATATGGGTGGTGACAGAAGACATCCCCGGATGGTGTGTGGCTACAGAGGGTGAGCTCACCATTGCCTTGGATACCACCTTGGATGATGCTCTCCAAGAAGAAGGCATGGCGCGTGAGTGGGTGCATCGCATTCAGCAATTACGTAAAACCCTAAACTTTGATATTCAAGATAATATAATAATTGATATTCAGCAAAACAAAAATCTGATCAGTCAAGCTATTGCTGCCTACAAAGATTATATTTGTATGGAAACGCAGGCGGTACAATTACAATTTGTACCCGAGCTAGAAGGCGTTGAAGTGGATATAGAAGGGGTAGTGGTGGTGGTTCGGCTGACTAAAGTGGAATAAGTCACATAGTGGCCTGGTTTATTTGGACAAATTTTGTCTCTGTTCAGGCAATGGCGTTAACTTAAGTAATATTTTTTATTGATTTTCAAATAAAAATATATATTCTAACCATTGGTTTAATAATGAATTTTATCCCACTTTTTTTGATAAAAAAGTGGACAAAAAATCATCGCGCTGAACACGTACGCAAAATGAGTCTTAAAAACAAAATATTTTTATCAAAAAAACTTGCTTGTTAATATAGTTCGTTCAGGCCTTATGGCACGCAACGGTTGTTTACTTTGCAATAATTTTCTAGGCTTAGTGATTGTTTATTTATCCATGCTAATGAGGTTATTCCCAGGAGCGAGCCGTTATAGCTGCTGCTATGTCATCTGCCATTTTGATGGTTTTTATAAGCGCAGGGATAAGTATGGTAATAAAACTTTTGTCTATGCCTCTTGCTTTTTGCGCCATCTTTATTTCCTTGAAAGTATTATGAATCACTGGCATAAAACGTATGGCTAGTGTAACAGCAAGGCTAACCTTAGCAGGCTTTATCCCCACATATGCTAATGGCTTTAATAAGGTAGCTAATCCCTCAATGATATCTAAATAGGATGTGGTCAATAGGATCCATGAAGCAAACAGGACAATGTTACAAGCTCTAAGTACAACCTTGATCCCATCTATCCACTCTCCCCAAAAGGTATGCATCAAAAAACTCACTATCAATAGGTAAAAGCAAGTGCCTATGGGTTTACATAGTTGACGATAAGAGATATGCATCAACCCACTTAAAGCAAGGGTACTGCTTAAATTGATGAGGTAAAAACGCCAATCATATAGCCTAAACGATAGACTGCTTACTAGTATCAGCAACATTAATTTCCATTTAGGGGCTATCCTATAAAACGGTTGCTTATTCATGGTACAATTGGCTATATACCAACTTTTGATAGGCTTTTATAGCGGCAGAAGGGGGGGCATCTGCTACTAAGCATCCTTGCTCAAAAACCAGTACGCGGTCAAAATCAGCCAGCAGATCTAAGTCATGTGTGACCATTAGAATGGTTTGGGGAAGTTGGTCTATGACTTGAACTATTTTTTTCTTATTTCTTAGATCCAACAGCGTAGTTGGCTCATCCAATACAATATAGCTAGGCATCATAACTAGAACAGACAGAATGGCTAGCAGCTGTTTTTCACCACCACTCAGCAAATGGGATTTACTATATCTTAGGTGCCCCAAACCATAGGTAGTCAGCAAATCATGAATGGACTGATCTACCTGTTCTTTGCTATAACCCATGTTTTTAAGCCCAAAGGCAATATCCTCTTCTACGATTGGAAAGATAATTTGATGGTCAGGATTTTGAAAAATAAATCCTACATTGCGTCTAATAGCTTTACCATGTTTGCAAGTAGATAGGTGATCTATTGCTACTTTCCCTTCAGATGGAAGCTGTAGCCCATTGATAAGCCTAGCAAATGTACTTTTACCGCTGCCATTTGAACCTATAATGCCAATCCTTTTTTCATGTAATGTAATATTAATACCTTTTAAAGCATAAAAATGGTCAAAGACAACACTTACATTTTCTATTTTTATCATCTTCTATCGTTGGTATGGCCTAACCTTACATCAAAGGATACGTTCTTTTAATAACCATTGCAGTAGTAGCTGCAATGGTAGCTTTAATCATATCCCCTGGAATAAATATACAAGAAGATAAAAAAGCTTTGTAGAGCTGAACGTCAAATAGGATGCTAATCCAGAATAGACCAAAAATGTAGAGCACAATGATGCCGCCCAATAGGATGTATATAAAGGCCCAAGCTAGATTCAATCTATTCCAATTTATTTCAAATAATAAGCCAATTATATAGGCAGAAACCGGGAAACTAAGTATAAACCCACCAGATGGCCCCATGATCACACCTACGCCGCCATGGCCACCGGCCATAATAGGCAGGCCAGTGGCCATGATGGTTATAAATAACAGAGCGGCTAAAGCACCTCGCCTAGCGCCTAAAATGCTACCGGCTAACATAGGGCCTAAAGATTGAGCGGTTATGGGCACTGGGGGTACGAATAATAGGGGAGGTATGACGGCTAATGCAGCAAATATCCCAGCAAATAGTGCAATATATACGATATCTTTTGTGGCCATATGTGTTTCTATGGATTTTGGTTGCTAGGTAGCTAAGGCGTATCTGTTCACGATACTGGTTCATAATGCATTTTATCCCATTTTTTTCTTGATAAAAAAGTGGACAAAAAATCAAGCCCTCGGTAAAAAGTCGCTGAAAGTGTCATCCTACAGATGGAAAAAAAGTGCCCTATGGGGCTTCAAAGCAAACTGTTTTGCCTAATCATCTGTATAATGCCACTTGCTACACCGCGACTTTTTACAGAGGCGTTTTTCTTTTAACGCAAAAAACCAGTGACTGGAACAGATACTTAATAAAAACCAACTGCGCTGAACATATACGCTAAGGCAAATATAATAGATAAAATAGATGGTTGGTTGATTTTTTGCCAACTTTTTTTTGGATAGAAAGGTAGGTATAACCATTCCTTATTTTAGTGTAAAGCATAGATAATGAATCTGAATTCCTTGTGCTATAAATCGCTTTTCATAGGTGGTTTGAATGCCAAAATGGTAATCTATTAAGGTAGAACCATATACATCTTTTGTATAGTCACATGGTGCTATCCCTTGCTGTTGGAGCACATCTAAGGTATAGCCCAACAGCAAGCTGCTATCGGTTTTTAAGTGCACGCGCCCTCCTTGTATCGTTATTGTTTCATATAGCTTTAAAAAACGTGGACTGGTGAGTCTACGTTTTATATCCCTGGTTTTAGGTCTAGGGTCTGGAAAGGTGAGCCACACCTCGGCTATTTCATCTTCTTTAAAAAAATCCAGTAGATGGGTGGCTTGCGCACGTAGAAAGGCAACATTTTTTAAGCCATATGCTTTTGCTTCTTGTGCCCCTTTCCAGAGCCGGTCTCCCTTGATATCAATTCCTATAAAATTTCTTTCTGGAAATACTTTAGCCAATCCAATGGTATAGGCACCGTGGCCGCAACCAACTTCTAGTGTAATGGGATGGTTGTTGTGAAAATATAAAGCATGCCATACTCCTTTGATATGGTTATAGATGGCTTTTTCTGGTTCTATAAGCTGTTCCAGCCATTTATTGGCTGCAAAACGCTTGCGCTTCTGTCTCATAGCTTGAATCAGTAAAAATTACTTTTTAGATGGGCACTTTTAAAATGGTATGCTCTATTAGAGGAGCATAGGGGCCTATTGCCCAGCGTCTGCCATTAAAGTAGTTAAAACCCTATAGCCTTCTTCTTCCACAGCAATGGTATGCTCAAAGTGGGCAGAATCTTTTCCATCTTTCGTGACAATGGTCCAACCATCTTGTAAAGTTTTAATAGCTGGATGACCAAGGTTTACGATAGGCTCTATAGCTAATACCATGCCCGCTTTTAAAATAGGTCCCTGGTGGGGCTTTCCATAGTTGGGAATCTGCGGTGGTTCGTGCAGCATAGTACCCACACCGTGTCCGCCCAATTCCTTCACAATGCTAAGTTTATGTTGTGTAACGTATTGACCTATAGCATGAGAAATGGTAGAAAGGTGAATGCCTGCTTTAATGACACGGAGTCCTTCCCATAAAGCTCTCTCAGTGTGCGCTAATAAAAATTTTTGCGTATCAGAGATCTTCCCTACAGGATAGGTCCAAGCACTATCTCCGATGTAACCCTTGTATTTTACACCTATATCAATGGCCACAATGTCCCCCTCCTGTAGGGGGCGCTTACTGGGTATACCATGCACTACACCATTATTAATCGAGATGCAAGTAGCATTTGGAAAGCCACGATACCCCTTAAATATAGGCTCTGCATCATTACTGCGGATGATTTCTTCGACTATTGCATCTAAGGCAAGGCTATGCACACCTGGTTGAATAGCATTTTTTAAAGTATCATGACAAAGCGCTACAATATGACCCGCTCGTTGCAATAATTTTAGCTCAGAATCGGTGCGTATTTTTATCATATAATTACAAAATCAATTTCTATATGCACAAATATAGGTTTTTATATAGAATCATCCATTGATTGATCGTTGTTTATACCTTATCTATTGTTTAGTTTTAATTGGTTTGAATGTTATACTGGACTGAAAAAATAGGACAAAAAGTTTTTACTTTATTTTCCGTATAGTTTAGTTTTAGAGTCATAAAATAAATTACTCAGATGGGAAGAGAAGATATCAGGTATTTTAGTTCGGAAGAGAAGACTAAAATAGTATTAGCTTTGCTACAAGAAGATTTAACGCTAGTTGAGCTGTCGTCCAAACATGGCGTCACTAGCCAAACGCTTCAAAATTGGAAACATCAGTTTTTAGAGAATGGCTCCACAGTCTTTGATCTATCCAAGGTTGTTAGTGTATATGTGGAGAATATCGGATTCGAACCGATGACCCCTTGCTTGCAAAGCAAGTGCTCTAACCAGCTGAGCTAATCCCCCTTATTTAAAAGTACAATTACCCGGTGCAACCACTTGGATTGGAACAAATATAGTAGTGTTGGTTGAATAAATCAAAATAAATTGTTTTATTTTGGCTATTTTACATGCACTATGGTTATATCTCTTATTGTTGCGTTATCATTAAATAGCGTTATTGGCAAGAAAAATAAGCTGCCATGGCATCTTCCTGCTGATTTACAAGAATTTAAACAACGTACCCTGGGGCATCATTTGGTAATGGGTAGCCATACTTTTCGTTCCATTGGGCGTATTTTACCCGGTCGGGTGAGTATAGTAGTTAGTTCAACAATGGATCAATTGGCTGTGGGCTATCATGTGGTACGCAGTATCGAAGAAGCGATAAGCTTGGCAAAGGCCCAAGGCGAATCGGAGCTATTTGTTATTGGAGGGGAAAAAATTTACATCCAAACTTTGCCTATGGCGCATAGAATTTATTTGACAAAAATTCATGCTCTTGTAGCAGGGGATACCTATTTCCCTCCACTAGGGGAAGAATGGGTGGAACGTGATATACGTTCTTTTAAGGCAGATGCGAAAAATCCTTATGATTATAAATTTATTGTACTGGAAAAGAAAGGCAATAAATAACCATTTCCCTCTTTTGTAGTATACAAAATATAGCGGCAGGTTGTTTGACGAAATGGGGGCTTCACTTTTGCATATAAAAATAAAATAGATGTACGCTTTAAATAGACAAAAATAAAACCTTTTAACTTTTTTTATTAAATTGCATTCATTTATAAACTTAATGTTAAGCGGACCGTATCAGTAGGCTTGGCGTGTAGGTCTTTTGCTTGTTAAGGTATCCAAATGGAAATGGTTACGAATCCAGTCAATAAAATGATCAGAAAGATCAAGTAAAGGTTTCTTGGATAGCAGCAGCCCACATGTTCAAAGCACAAAAAAAATAACTATGGAGTTCACGGTATCATCAGCTTTGCTGTCACAACAGCTAACTGCCATTAGTGGGGTTATCACCCGTAATCCAGTTGTTCCAATTTTAGAAAACTTTCTTTTTCAGATAGATCATAATCGTTTGGTGGTTACAGCATCAGATTTACAGACCTCTATTAGCGCTGCTTTGGCGATTCAATCAGATGCGCAAGTAAGTGTGGCCATACCTGCGCGTATGTTGCTGGATACCGTTAAGCATCTTCCAGAACAGCCTATTAGATTGGAAATTAATCCAAATGCGTATACCGTTTCTATTCAATCTGATAGCGGGCAGTATAAATTGGCAGGAGAGAGTGCGAATGATTTTCCGCAGCTTGCTACTTTAGAGGATGGAATAACGCTAGAGGTAGAAGTGGAGGTGTTGAAAAATATTTTACAGAAAACCTTATTTGCTACGAGTAATGATGAGTTAAAGCCTGCTATGTCTGGTCTATATATAGAATTAACCCATGCTATGGCTACTTTTGTGGCCACAGATGGTCATCGGTTGGTTCGTTATATTCGTGAAGATCTCTCAGCATCTACCCAGAGCCCTATTATTGTGCCTAAAAAAGCATTGTTACTTTTGAATGGTCTATTGAGTGGTAGAGATAAGCAAGTGGGCTTTATGTTTGATCGCCATAAAATCCAATTTAGTATCGGTAACATTAGTGTGGTTAGTAGATTGGTGGATGAACGTTATCCAGATTACGAAAATGTGATTCCTAAGGAACATACCAGTAAGCTAGCCATCAGTAGACCTGCCTTGGTGAGTGCGCTTAGGCGTGCCGCTATTTATGCGAATAAGGCTACCCATCAGGTCAAGTTGAATCTTGTAGACAATCAATTGACTATTTCAGCAGAAGATTTAGACTTTTCTAATGAAGCACAAGAACAACTTATTTGTACATATGAAGGGTTGCCTTTAGAAATAGGATTTAATGCCAAGCTTTTATTAGATATGTTGACCAGTATCCTAACAGAAGAGGTAGAATTCTTTTTCTGGGGGGCTAATAAAGCGGTGTTAATTTTTCCTAAAGTCCAAAATAAACAGGAGCACTTGCTCTTATTAATTATGCCTATTATTTTTTAGGTCAATTTTTTTAGTAGTGCTGTTGTGATGTGGGTTGATTCCCTATATAACTTTATCTTTATACGCTTATGTCATACATCTTTTCTATATTTAGACTGATATCCTTTTGTTTATTGTTTGCTCCAGGCTTTGTTCAAGCAAAGTCAGTTAAAAATCAGGGTGAGCTAGTGGTCCTATTTCATGGGTTAGGCAATCGTGCTGCTTGTTTTGATACGATGAAGCAGGCGCTGGAGCAGGCGTTGCCTACTGCTTCTATGGTTGCTTTGACTAGTATGGAAGGTATGCAAAGTATACATCTTTCTATAAAAGAACAAGCTGAAGCTAGCTTTAAAGAACTGGCCAGTAAAGTAGAGTCTTTATATGATAGATCTATTCTGTTGGTAGGCCATAGTATGGGTGCGCAAACTGCTTATGCGTTTTTCCAGGCAAATAAAGACCGTTTAAATATAAAGGGGTTGGTTGCGTTAGGTACCCCATGGGAAGGCGTTCCTGGTGCTAGGGTAGATGCCGCTATGCTCGCACATCATTTGAACAAACCTATTTTAGATGACCTCTCTACATTGTCGTTAAGCCTTGGTCATCCTAAAACATATCTTGAGGAACAGCTTATGGCGAACGTACAGGCGAACCAAGCGGTATGTCTTTGCCCTGGAGGTAAAGATTTGATGGAAGATAGTGATTGGTTATCTGAGGTTAAAACGTCGCTTCGTGATGAAACATTGGATATCCTAGCGATAGGAGGAGGGCAAAGTGATTTTAGAGCACTGCTTAATAAGAAAGGGGCGTTTCGGTTTAAAGATTTAAATAATATCTATACTTTTTTTGTAGTGGGCACAAAGTATCCTAACCTTACGGATCACCATGATATGCAGATTCCACTTTATAGTCAGCATGCACTGAATATTGTGCCTAAGGTCAATAAAAAATTTAAAAGAGTATTGATTAAAGATGCTTTTCATAGTACCCATGTTTTGGGGATACCTGTTCCAAGGAATAAGGCTATGTTGAGTCATCCTCATGTATTGTATAGCGTGATACGGTTTGCTAAACGCGTACTCAAATAAGCAGAGATAATCCGATTAGATGATCCGTATAGTTGTTGGAGTAGTGTCTGAGTGGTTGAAGGTATCCGTCTCGAAAACGGGTGTACCCTGAATAAGGTACCGGGGGTTCGAATCCCTCCTACTCCGCTTGTGGCTGAAATAGATAGGCTGTAGCATTGACCAAGTAACGTGAACGACAGATACAGTAAAGCGCGCATCTATGCAGAAGTTATTGATAACAGGTGGAGCTGGTTTTATAGGTTCACATTGTATTCAATTTTTTTTAAAAAAATATCCTCATTATTATATTGTTAATCTAGATAAGCTGACCTATGCGGCCCGTATATCTTTTGCACTGCAGGAGCGGCCTAACTATCATTTTGTTCCAGGAGATGTTACCAACTTTTGGTTGGTTTCGGAGTTGTTTCAAAAATTTAACTTTGATGGCGTTATTCATTTTGCTGCTGAATCACACGTAGATAGATCAATTGTTGATCCACTTCTTTTTATGAAGACCAATGTAGAAGGCACTGGGAATCTGTTGCATGCAGCTTATCGCCATTGGTTCCAAGCACCAGGTCAACCACAGTATCCCAATCATCGCTTTATATATATTTCTACGGATGAAGTTTATGGCGCACTAGATGCAGATCATAGGCCCTATATAGAAACCGATACCCTAGCGCCTAGTAACCCTTATAGTGCCAGTAAAGCTGCAGGGGAATGCATCGTACAGGGTTATGCCCATACGTATGGACTATATACAGTTATTACTCGTTCCACCAATAATTATGGTCCGCATCAATACCCAGAAAAACTTATTCCTATGGTCTTGGAAAATGCCCTACAAGGGCAATCTATTGCATTGCATGGAGATGGAAGTAGTATTCGAGATTGGTTGCATGTAGAGGACCACTGTAGGGCGATTGATTGCGTTTTGCATAAAGGCCAAAGTGGCCAAGTGTATAATATTGGCGCAAATGAAGCGCGCACCAATCTTGAAATCACATCGATGATTTGCCACATGTTAGACGATTTAAAACCACTCAGTGACAGGTCTTATACTTCTTTGATTCGTTTCATCGCTGATAGAATAGGCCAAGATAGGCGCTATGCCCTTGATTGTACAAAAATTCAGGAAACACTAGGCTGGGCACCATGTATTACCTTGCAAGAGGGCCTAGAGCAACTTGTGCGTGGCCAGATCGGTCAAGATTGATCTTCTTTAGCCTATCAAAATAAATTTGTATCCTTTATTGTTGTTCACAAACCTGTAGTGCCTGTTCCGCTGCATTAGCCAATGCCTCTACGATGTTAGTATTCAAATATTTCTTTGCCAGTTCAATATCTATGGCAAGAGTTTCTTGAGCCATATATTTTAACTCATCTAGATGGGTATAGCTTTTAGCATGCCGCAGGTCATAAAGTCGTTCAGCTAATTTAATACAAAGCACAAAAAGCTGTTCTCGAATGATGACTTGCTTAAGGGCATTACCGATATAAAGTCCACATGGCTCCATGCCTTGGCGGTCGTTGACTGCTAAAACACTTTCTATAAAAGAATAAATATTTAAATCGTAGTTGGCCTTAATATAGGAAAGTGGTAAATCTGCATAATGTGTTAAGTCATACAGCAAAGCAACATAAATGGGTTCTGGATAGAATCGTATCCATTCTGCAACCAATTGGGCAATACCTATTGCACGGATATATAAGAATTGTCCGGATAAATGTCGCCTAAAGCCGTAGCACCTTCTGGTTAATAGTAATATTTCATCTATTACTGCTTTACGTGCCTCAGATATTTCTAAAAGATGATTATAAGATTTCATAAACACCTCCATGGATTGATCAACTTCTTGTTGGGTGACAGGAACATTTATAGGAAGTATCTTGGTGATCATTGCATCTCGAACCGTGGCCACATTAGAAGGCAATACCATGAGCATAGGTCTTTTTTGAGAAAATGGAAAACGTAGGTAACCATAGTGGGCGCGAATGGAACGTTCTATTATACGTTTTTCAATATGAATACGCTCTATGTCTTTCTGGTTGTTGTGCCACTTGAGTTCTCTTCCTTCTGTAATATCTTCATAATGACCCTTAATTTGGGGTAGTATGGTTAAAGGGGTATGTAGCCTGCTGATCACGATGGCAATAGCTGGAAAGGTCATTTCTGAATAATTTTTGTCTTTTTGTTTATGCTTTTGTCTATATTTTAGGTAAGTAGTATGTAGTTGAATTTTTACAAATTCACCCTTTGCTACACTTGGGTTAGCGGTACGTAAGACGATAGGGACTAATGCTTGGAGTATATGATTGATATCACATGTGATTTTGTTAGATACCGTGCTGTCTTTTATTTCTACAATCAACTTTGGGACCGGTGCGGTCTTAGCTTCCAGTGCAGACGTTAGCCTAGCCATCAACTCATCTATCGTGATTTCATGTGGCGTTAGTAATAGGTGGTCTACAGACTTGGCGCGTTGCTTTAAGAAAGTAGTAAAAGTGAAAAAATTATTGATAATGCTTTGGATATCTTGCTTATAAAGTGGTCTATTGTCTAAATAGGAAATAAGTTCAGTAACTTCCTGCATTGCTTTTTCCACAAAAGATCCTGAAGCTTTTGTAGTTTTAGCAGCCATGTCTGGATGTAAGTTGGAATGAGGGGGCCTATGGTTCTTCTTTTCTGAGGTTACTTGGCCTTTTAAGTAACGGTTATAAAGTGTATAGGCAGTAATCTTGCGTTTGTTGTAAACAATAATGCTAAAAACGATTAAACCAAATCCCAATAAAGATAGTAAAGAGTCGCTTGATGCGAGCAGTTGATCTACCCCTATGTTATAGATTGCGTAAAAGATTACCAACAATGTGACAAATACTAGCTTGATGCTGATATACAGAGGTAATACAAATAAAGTAGCAGATAGATGCCCTACAGATAAGGTGAGTGCAAATTGAGGGTCTTGCAGATGAAACCAATGCCAGAATACATTAACAGGTAGGCATAAGATGGTGCATATGAGCCACGAGCAACCAATTTTCCATGAGGGAATTCCTTGTTTGGGTGCAATGCCATAACCTATCAACCAAATACCTATAAAAAATTGCAATATATACCAATAGATGGTAAGCCCTCCACTGATGTAGTCTAGTATGGTGGTAAGGATCACGTAGCACCCTGTACAGCCAATAATTGCATCACTCGGCCTTAGCTTATCGAATCGTTCTTGTAAAGCAGCAGCTTGTAACGTTTTGTTTATGCGGCTTTTTTTGCCTGTAAGTGCTTGTTGAAGTGCGTTAACTTCATTAAAAAATTGTGCATGGTCTAGACGCTGTTCCTCCGATGTAACCCTAGTGCGCGTAAGATACAAAGCCACTACTAGTACCAATAGCACAAAAGGTAATGCCATGAGGAAGAGTGTAGTGAGTAACATTGTAAAATAGATATTTCTAAAACAACTTACCAAGCAATTAGACTAAGATAAATATATTTTAGATAATTGTAAGCATTAATTCAAGGCTTTTAGCCTATTTTTTCAAAAACCCTATGCGCTACAAATGTAGCTTACGCGTTTAGCACTGGGGCATATTTGAATGCTTAAATTATGTTTGCACTTGAGATGTGGTATAACCCTGTGCGTTTTATCTACCTTAAATAGAAGGGGGGAAAGATTAAAACAGCCCTAAAACTTATCGCTTATCTATCATCTGCGCCTTTTTATCAGGCCGGTAGCTATAGTCAAAGTCATGAGGTGCTAAGGCATGGTAATAGTGCGCTTCTTCTGATTGCTCTTTTTGTTTCGTTGTATCGAAACCATAATATTCTGTTAGATATTTTTCAAAAGTATAGTCAGCTGAGTTGGGCAGGCTGCTTACCGCACTATTTTTTATACCACTGATTACACAATCAACCCATTTAAGTTTTTGAGCATGGTTACCATATTCTCGCCAGTCTCCATAGATAGACTTCTCATAGAGCTTTTGCTCAAATGCTTTTAGGGATATCCCCATTTTTTTAGCTACCCTTCCTCCTAAACGTTTCCAAACTTCATTAAGGTGCTCATAATGCTCCTTTGTTTCTCTTACATTGCCCCAAACACCGGAAAGAGGCTGATGATGTAAGATGATCGCATTTGGATAAGCATAAGATTTAGTAGCCAATGTAGTAATTAAAGCCGCCATAGAAGCTGCGAATGTTTTTACAACCACATAAACAGGTGCTTTACTATACTCTATCGCTTGCAAAATATTCCACCCTGCCCATGCAGATCCGCCTGGAGAATTACCGATGATCAGAAATATAGGCCATTCACTATTTTTATTATTAAAATAGTGAATTTGATCTACAATATAATTTGCTTTCCAAAGTGTAATGCAACCATTTAAATCAATACATCGATCGGAGAGGACCAATGTATTACTCCGCTTAATCAATGGGTCTTTTAGGTAAATAGGCTTTCTGTGAATATGCTTATCACGTGCTGCTTTGGCTTGTAAGGCCTCCATTTCTGCCTGTAACCGATGGCTCTTCTCTTGCAGTAGCTGCGTTTGCCCTTTTTCTAATTCTATGGTTTTACTTAGCTTAATTAATTGGGCATCACATTGCTCCATTTGTTTCATAAATCTAACTTTCGCTAGCTCTAGTTCAATGGTTAGCCTTTCTTTTTTCATATTCAGTAAACGCATCGCTTTGGTATGCGCTTGCCGCTCCTTTTCGTCCTCTATCTCATTGCCCAATAGTAGAAGCTCCTTTATCTCCTTATTTAAGCGTATAAGTTCCTTTTTAAGATGCAGTTGCTCAATACGTGCCCGCTCAAGCGCATTCTCCGCTTCTAGCTCACTTTTCAGTTTAGCCTTACTAGCTTTGTCAGTCGCATCTGTATCAGTGGACTTGTTTTGTGTAGTAGGAGAGACAGTAGCTACTTTTTTCTCTTTTTCCGTTTTTGCGAATCCTATATGGTGCGTGGATAGCAATGTAAAAAAAGAAAAGCTCCAGCTTACTATCCAACGATTATAATTTAAACCTACCATCTATTTGTGTTTATGCGGGTTGCTGTTGTCCGGCTAGGGGTCGAACCTAGAGTCTTCTGGACCAAAACCAGACGTGTTGCCATTACACTACCGGACAGAAATTGTATGTGTTTACAAATATAGTAATTTAATTGAAAAAAAAGTAAGTATTTCCCTCTTTATTTTTATGCCTTGACTTTTATTGTATATTGTGCAGACATACTAGGATTTTTATGCAAAAAGGGTTGCCAGGATAGGTTTATACCGTATGATTAATGGTTTGGTACGGCCTATGGTAGGCTGCTGCTTGCGCACTGGGGGCAATTTAGTATACATTTTAGTGTTTGATGGTTTGTTGATTACAAAGTTTCCATGTCATTTATTTTACCTTTTGTTATACTGTTAATTTTGTTGTTGCTGAGGTCTTCTTTTACGAAAGAAAGATTGGCTAAGCTTAAGCCAAGCGATGCTATAATGGGATTTATAGGGTGTTATGTGATAGGTACTACTATATTAGATTATGTAAGCGGAGGCTTTATCTATTGGTATCTATTTCAATTTGTTGTAGCTATTTCGCTTATAGGTTATGCCATTGATGCTAAGCAAGCCATTCCATCTTGGAAAATTGGTAGACGTTGGTTGATAAGTGTAGTTGTTTGTCTTCCTGTCAATGTACTTTGGAACTGGTCAGGCGAGATCCAACCTCCCTTTACTTTTACTTTAGCTTTATCTGTCGCACATTTGGCTGTGATCTTATGCGTGCTGCCCTTATGTATAAGTGTAAGGCTAGTATTGATTATGTTATTGGTAATTGTTTACGCTTTATATCGAAGTGGTATGGACTTATTATTATCGGAATCAGGTGGGTTTTTAATATCCTTGCTGGGATTAAGTCTAATGATTTTTTTCATTATTGTGTATAACAAGCGTAAGCTAGCGGGTTATAAACATTATGGCTACTATCTAAGTAATAAAATACAAGAAAAACAAATCAAAGAGCAAAAACAAAGGCAAGCGGAGTTTGGCTTATACGCTGATCTAGAAACGATTCGTAATAATCCAAAGGAAGCCCATGCTTGTATAGATCAGGTAATGAAAGAGGTGACACAATTTATCTCCTATTTAGATAATAGACCGTTGTATGAGGAAGATTTAGACCTCATTACCAAAAATTTTATTATTTGGGATATTTTTTTAAAGCAGCGGGCTAGGTCTAAAAATCATATCATCTTGATGCCTACTGAAGTGAGTCTGGATGAATTGGTTCGGAAGTTAGAGATGGCTTTAGAATTGGAAGGTAAGGAACGTGCTATGCCCAAGCTGTTGATAGAACCCAAAGATGCTAAGCTGCCTGAAAAGATCATATGTGATGTCAGCCAGATGATTTGCTTATTGGTTCCTGTTGTTTTAAGTATTGCCAATCTAGATGCTTCAAAGGATGGCTTGGTACGTATTCGGTTGCATACCACCTACTTAAAATATACGCTAAAGGATCTGTCCGAAAATAAATGCCATGGGGAAGCATGGTTTCCTGCTATAGCACTGGTCATTGGTCATGGGACTATTCCGGAAGAGGCATTGCCGAAAATTAGAAATTACTATCAAGATGTGACGGCAGGCAGTGAGTTTGATTGGCACAGTGTGGCGCAGAAAGAATCAGAATGGACTAGTATAGAAAAACGAAGCATAGAACGGATCATTCGTACCCATTATGGTTACTTGCAGTTTCCAGCTTCTCATAAAAGGCCTATACTTATGGTCATACCTTGTAATGTATCTGCTGTGCGTGACGAAATGATTGCTAGAATAGCGCCTTCGAATGCTTCTGTGACCTATAAGGAATTTAAAGAGTCTATGGCCATGTTGACGAAAGCATATCATAAGCTTTGCACATTGGCTGATATGCGTACAATTGTATTAGATGAGCTTTTTCTATTGGTAAGGCGTTGTTATGGTTTTAGACGGCATGCATCAGGACAGTTGTGTTATGTACGTGCGTTAGGTATTGCCCAACTGGTCGCAGAGTGGGTACCTTACCAGCCAAGACCAGTTTATTTCAGTCTGTTGTATGGTTTGGTACGTTATACAGGTTTGCCACTTGCTTATGTTAAAGCCAATTATAGCATGGATGTCTATTGCTTTGTGGAAAGTATTGTAGCGGTCAACAAGCGTCAAGAGATGGAGCCATGTGGCCTCTATGTGGGTAACCGTCTCAAACGTATTATTAACCGAGAACAACTTTTTATACTCTGCATTAAATTTGCTGAACGACTTTATGATTTGCGCCATGCCAAAGATTATATCCATTTGGAAGAGGTAAAATATATGGCCCAAGAAACGCTTACCATAGATATTGAACTTGGTAAGAAGTATTTAAATGCTAAAATTGTAGAAGAATTGGTGCAGGCAGCCCATCAAGCCTTACAGGTTTGCGAAGGTGTATGTTAGGGTTGGGCGTTTGCTTCCATGGCGTCCATTTAAAGCGCTTATGTCCATCGATAAAAAAACTTGACGGACAGTGGCAACGACGTATACGCATGAGCCATTTCTAGCTCTGTGTTAGAATAGATGTTCCTTACGTTGACGCTACCAGCTGAAGGGGTGCTAATGAATGATCGTAAACCCTGTATAAGGTTGTAAGACCTTTGGAATATGAATCCCCTCTGGGGTTTGGTTCCACTCTAATAGTGCAGCCAGAATGCGTGGAAGGGCTAATCCACTACCATTTAAAGTATGTAAAAGACAACTTTTTTTATTTTTATCTTTATACCTTAGTGATAACCTATTGGATTGAAAGGTTTCAAAATTACTAATTGAGCTTACTTCTAACCACTTGTTTTGGGCTATGGAATGTACTTCTATATCGTAGGTCATAGCAGCACAAAAGCCTAGATCTCCATGACAAAGTTTTACAATACGATAGGGTAGCGCTAATTGTTCTACCAACCCTTGCACATAGGTTAACATCTCTTCTAGATTGGCATAAGAGTGGTCAGGATGACAAATCTGTACCAATTCTACCTTGTCAAATTGATGGAGCCTATTCAAGCCACGTACATCCGCTCCCCAAGAGCCTGCTTCGCGCCTAAAACAAGGCGTATAGCCTACATGTTTAATGGGGAGTGCCGTTTCTGCTAGTATGGTATCACGATAGATATTGGTGATCGAGACCTCTGCGGTAGGAATCAGATATAGTTTCTCTGATGGAATCTGATACATTTGGCCTTCTTTGTCAGGTAATTGACCCGTTGCATAGGCAGATGTTTCATTGACTAAGATAGGGGGTTGAACTTCTATATAGCCTGCTTTGGATGCTTGATCTAAAAAAAAGTTGATTAAAGCCCGTTGCAGCTTCGCGCCTTTGCCCTTGTATACTGGGAAACCAGCACCCGTAATTTTATTGCCCAGTTCAAAGTCAACTAGATCGTGGGTTTTTACTAAATCCCAGTGGGCCAAATATCCGCTTCTGGTACTTGGTGGTGTTGTATACATGATGAGGTTGTCCTCGGCTTGGCTGCCCATGGGTACGCTTGCATGAGGCAGGTTAGGTAGTGTATAGAGTTGGGCCAACAGAGCTGAAGTATCTTCCTTGAACTTTTGCGTTAACGCTTTGCCACTTTCTTTTAAGCGGGTTACCTCGCTTTTTTTGGACTCTAATAAGGTCGGTTCTCCTTGTAGGCGTAAGGCGTCTCCTATTTCTTTGTTTAACCTACTTAGTGTGGCAGCTAGGCTGTCTAGTTGAAATTGTGTGGACCGTTTTTCTCTATCCAACTTGCATATGGCCTCTATGCGTGCTGCTGCATCCGGGACCCCCCTTTTATGTAGGCCATCTATTACTGTTTTTGTATCTGTTCTTATACGGTGTAGCTCAATCATTCTGTTTGCATTTAAACCTTGCAATAGCCTTTATTTGCAACACTCACTGGTCATGGATAGGTTGATGCGGTGCTTCAAGCTTCATATACACCTCATACATTTAGGGTTGGCCCATCATGTGCGTTACAAAAGTACCAGCGTGCTTCATAAAAAACCTAATATAGCATACATTAGGCTAATGCTACGCCATTTTAAACAACTGTGCTCTTTTTTATTAAAAGTGTTGCTTTTTTTGACTTTTTCAAATTATAGTTGTATACTTGTTCATATTGGGTTGCCATGGGGCTGCATTCGAAGTCCTGAATTGATATTCATTCCTTATTACAGCTATTACTATATTCTGTATGCACAGAAGTACCCTTGTTTTTGACTATTCTTAATTAGACTTAAAAAAGCAAAATCAGAACAAATAAGCAGGCAGTATGCATATTTAATGCAGATATTGTTGCCGTTTGGCAATGCATAATATATTAACAAGAGGCTATCATTTTAAAAATAGTTATTAAGATGATTCATATTATTTTAATGGGTTTTATTTAAATTTACACCTAACTCAATCATGTACAATATCGGAGAACTCAATCAAAAACTTATTTCTGAGTTACGCGAAATAGCAGAAAGATTTAAAGTTAAAAGCTATAAAACGCTTTCAAAAGAGGAGCTAATTTATAAAATATTGGATCAGCAAGCGGTACTTCCGGAGGTTCCTCAGAAAAGACACAATGAGACGTTGGTTGCACCTATACAGCCGAAGGCAGTAGCGTCATCTGTATTACCTAAGAAGGCTTATCTAAAGTCTAGAGCGGTGGAAGCGCAGGTTGAACCTAGTTTGCAAAGTAAAAACAGTGAGGTCACAGAGTCAGAAAAATCAACTGTAGCTGAACGTTCTGCTGTTTCAACGGTCAAAGAATCAAAGGAAGTACCTCCTGCATTTGAAAAGAATAAAAAAGAGGCAGTGAGCCTGAATAACGTGGACACCACTATTGAAGGAGAGGGTGTGCTGGAGATTATGCAAGATGGTTATGGATTTTTACGTTCATCTGACTATCATTATTTAGCTAGCCCAGACGATGTCTATGTATCTCCTTCTCAAATCAAGTTATTTAACCTAAAAACAGGTGATACCATTCGGGGTAAAATACGTCCACCTAAAGAAGGGGAAAAATATTTTGCGCTTTTAAAGGTCATTTATATGAATGGTGTAACCACAGAAGAAGGACGCAATCGCATTCCTTTTGAACATCTTACACCCCTTTTTCCACATGATAAGTTGCATATTTCCAATGGGGCCAGTCAATATTCGACGCGTATTATGGATTTATTTTCTCCTATTGGTAAAGGGCAACGCGGTATGATTGTCGCACAGCCTAAAACAGGTAAAACGGTTCTATTAAAGGAGATTGCTAATGCCATTGCATCCAATCATCCAGAAGTCTATTTGATTGTTCTTTTGATTGGGGAGCGTCCAGAGGAGGTGACGGATATGGCTAGGCATGTAAAAGCAGAGGTGATTGCCTCAACCTTTGATGAACAGGCTGAGCGACATGTAAAGGTTTCTAATATTGTTTTAGAAAAGGCTAAGCGCATGGTAGAATGTGATCGTGATGTGGTGATTCTGTTGGATTCTATCACTCGATTGGCGCGGGCGCACAATACCGTTAGCCCTTCTTCTGGGAAGATACTTTCTGGTGGTATTGATGCCAATGCATTGCATAAGCCGCAACGATTTTTTGGTGCAGCGCGTAATGTAGAGCATGGGGGCTCATTGACCATTTTGGCTACCGCACTTATTGATACGGGCTCTAAGATGGATGAGGTAATTTTTGAAGAATTCAAGGGTACGGGTAATATGGAGTTGCAGTTGGATCGTAAACTGGCCAACAAACGTATCTATCCAGCTATTGATGTACCTGCTTCTGGTACAAGGCATGAAGAATTATTGATTGGCAAAGAGGAGCTGGCGCGGATCTGGATATTGCGTAACATCATGGCCGATATGAGTTCTACAGAGGCTATGGACTTTCTACTCAAAAAAATGCGGGGTACACGTAATAATGAGGAGTTTTTGGTCTCTATGAGTAATTAGTTAAAGGCTATATTTTTTAAGGTTTACCGTTTTACTGAAATGCTAGCTTCCTGTATCGGGGGGCGCATTATGTCCTTTACATTATTTGGATGGGTCTGTCCAATTATTATCTGTTCATGGCTATGCTACCCAAAAACGAGTGCAAAGTGCGTTTTACACGCAAACAATATACCTTGGAAACAGTTGTGAGTAGAAAGTGTCGTTGAAAGATGGGGAAGAAAGGAGCATGTCATTTGAGCCCGCGAAGCGGGCGGGTTACGACGATAAATACAAAAAAAGTATGAAGCAGCTAACGGCTATTAGGATGGTTTGGTATGAAAATGAGCTGTTTTTTTACCTACTTACACTCCTATTGCTCATCGGGTTTTTGCCTTTTTTCCTATTGGATAAAGTTTCTTTTTTGATATGGCTCAAGCAGTGGCACCATCCTGTGGTAGATTGTATGGCGCCTTATTGGACCTGGTTAGGGGATGGGGTCATGTATATAGTTCTTCTATGGATGGTGGCCTTATGGCGTGTAAGTTGTAGGAGGCTACTCGTCATGGGAGGTAGCTTTGTCTCTATGTCTATTGTGGTACAATTGTTGAAGCGTGTTTTTTATACACATATGGTAAGGCCCATAGCCTTGCTTCCTGGAGATAAAACCTTGCATCTAGTAGATGGCGTTCCCTTGTCAAGGGAGTTAAGTTTCCCTTCAGGTCACTCCGCTACCATCTTTCTGTTGATAACTGTTATACAGCTATTATCTATAGATAAAAACAAAATATATAGTGTGTTCTTGTTAGGGCTAGCCCTAACGGTTGCCTATTCAAGGATTTATCTTTGTCAGCATTTTTATATGGATGTCTATGCAGGTGCCTGGATTGGTACGATTGCAGCTGTGGTGGTATATATAGCTGTTATGCAGGTCAATGGGCCTAAGTGGTTGGATCGTTCTATCTATGGTTGGTTATGCACGCATGGAAAAGGGATTAAAAAATAGTTGGGTTGTTTGTTCTCTAATTGGCTTTGGCGTTATTTTTGCATGGGGCATAAGCGCGGTGCATCTATTTGATTTAGATGAGCTCTATTTTGCTGAGATTACTAGAGAAATGATCCGTACGGGCTGTTATGGCCAAGTGACCTTTAATTTTGAACCACTCTACGAAAAACCGCCGCTTTTCTTTTGGCTACAAGCGGCTAGTATGCATCTTTGGGGGGTGAATGAAATCGGTGCACGTTTTCCTAATTGGATTTGCGGACTGTTGACACTTGCAACGGTATATTACATTGGTAGACATTACAAGGGGAGGTGGTTTGGTTTTGTATGGATGTGTTTGTATGCAACTGCTTTTTTGCCTCATTTTTACTTTAAATCAGCTATTATAGATCCTTTTTTTAACTATTTTTTGCTGCTGGCTATCTATTGTTTATCACGCGCAGCTACCTTATCTAAAAGAGGGTGGTATAGTTGTGCAGGGTTATCGATAGGCTGTGCGCTGTTGGCCAAAGGCCCTATGGCTTTGATGATACCGTTGGCTACTTTATCATTATCGTATACCTGGTTTAAGGAAAGCGTTGTGCAGTTGAAGTTACTGGTTTTAACTATATGGGTTGCGACAGTAGTCCTATCCTGTTGGTTGATTCCAGAAATTTGGGCGCATGGATGGACTTTTATTAAAGAATTCTGGGCCTATCATTTATTGCTCTACCATAAACCTGTTGCTACCCATGCGCAACCTTGGTACTATCACTATCTAGTACTTTTCTTTGGCTGCTTTCCCAGTTCCCTATTTGCTATCTGCTTTTTGAAAGCAAATAGATGGTTGCAAAACCATTACTTTGCAGCGAATATGCAAGCTTTACTAGCAGTGGTTTTACTTATTTTTACACTAGTAGGTACTAAGATTGTGCATTATAGTTCTATGGCCTATTTCCCTATAACTTTTTTTGCTGCTGATTTTTTCTATCAGCAGGCTAGAAAATATAGCTATCCAGGCTATTGGTTTGTAGCCATTGGTTTAGCCATAGGGGGTACTTTGGTGTTTATGCCTTGGATGATGCGTCATAAACATTTATGGGTTACGCTTATTAAAAATCAAGCGATCAAGGATGCATTGACGCTATCTGTTCTATGGAACTACTGGGATAGTTTGCCGGGTTTGGTCTATATTATAGGCATAGGCATAGCCTACTATTTCCTTTTGCAGCTTCGTTTGGTTCCTTTTATGGGCACCTTTATGGGCACCAATATGTGCGCGTTGGCATTATTTTTGATCCGTGTTGCGCCTAAGATAGAAGCTTATACGCAAAAAGAAATGGTTGATTTTTGTAAAGCATGTAAAGGTAAATCGTTATACCTGCGTACCGTTGGTTTTAAATCAGCTGCACCTTTGTTCTATGCGGACCAATCAAAAACCTTGCAACAACCGGATATAGTTTGGCTATTAGAAGGGGCTATTGATAAACCTTGTTTGTTTATTCTATATAAAAGCGATAAAGCACTTTTAGCAGCCTATCCGTCGATCAAGCATATAAAAGATGCCGGCTGTTTCTCTTTTTATAAACGGTTGCCTAAAAGCTTCGTACCCATTCAACCTATAGTGGACTGATTTTTGGGGACAGATTTTTGTGCTTGGCTCAATAGACTGGCAGAAAATTCGTTTTTTTTTCTAGTTTCTTACTAATTTTTGGATTAAAATAGAGAACATTTCTCCTCATTTTCTTTTTTTCTATTGAATCTTCGCTTTTTGAATCAAATTTTATTTTCTAATTGTTTTATTTATAATATTAGATGAATACTTTGTTTAATATTATTAGTTTATATGTATATCACTGGTTGGTATCTTATAAACTTAATATTCTGATCTTGTGTTTATTTTTTCAGATACAATTTATTAACATAGCTAGATCATCAATTCTATTGAGCTAGTGTGTTAACGAAAAACTTTCTGATGGTCATCATGTAATAATTATTAGGGATGCGTATAGCCATTGTAGGAGGAGGACTTGCAGGGCTTGCTACTTGTTATCATCTTTTATCTATAGACCGTAATTTAAAAATACAATTGTTTGAAAAACAAGGTATAGGATCAGGCGCTTCAGGAGCTGCTGCAGGGTTATTGCATCCATATACAGGTTCTCTTGCACAACTTAACTGGCGTTCCCAGCCAGGTATAGCAGCCACCATACAATTATTAGATGCAGCAGCAGAGTCCATAGGGAAAGCAACCTATAAACCAAGTGGTATTGTTCGTTGCGCTATTAACAGAGAAGATCAACAATATTTTTCTAAAATAGTCAAAACACAACATGATGTGTCCTTATGGGACCCACAGTATACCTATAATCAGACAGAAATATACAGGCCAGCTCTATTTATTCCAGGAGGATTGAGTGTGTATACAAATCTTTATTTAAAAGGAATTTGGAATTTATGTGCGCATTATGGTGCTGAGTTAGTATTACAAACTTTTACGCTCAATGATCGTGCTTATTTTGATAAGGTAATTCTAGCTTGTGGTTCTAATCTTGCTGACTTATATCCTGCATTAAACTTAGTACTCAAGAGAGGCGAGGTACTAATATGTGAAAAACGATTGACTTATGGACTTATTGGTAACGGCTATTTAAGCCTAACGGATCGAAGTAACATATGTTATATGGGTACAACGTCGAGAACAGACTTAACAGATCTTACCCTAGATGGGGCTACAAAACTTATTCGATCTAAAGTAGACTCATGGTTTAAAAGTGATATTCAAGTGCTAGGCTACAAGTCTGGAATTAGAGTCTATCGTTCCTTATCATCCTCTTATCCAGTTATTGATCAATTGGATAGCAAAACTTGGTGTTTTACAGGATTAGGATCTCGTGGTTTAATGTACCACGCTTACCTTGGCTCAATTTTGGCAAAAGCCATCCTAAGACAATCTGCTAAACTTATTCCACAAGCATGCAAAATAACTAGATAACTTACTTAAGTTCATTAATGTACTTAAGTATTATTTTTCATTATATTATGATCAGGTATGCATGACTCCTGAATAGATCCAAATACCTATTCCATATCGGATCTAAATATAGAAAACGTATATTCAAATCTTATGTCCCTTATGCTTAATCTTCCTTTTACTATGGTAGTAATATTTTTACTACTTACCTTAGCTACTGGCATTTACTATAGTTATAATAAAAAATCAACCACCATTCAATAATATGCAATAGGAAATAAAACTTTTTCTACAACTACTTTAGTAGCTACGGTATTAGCTACAACTTATGGAGGTGGAACTTTAGTACGTGCTGTAGAACAGGTATATAGTAGTGGATTATACTGGGTCATTCTTATGATTTTAGCAGGACTTAATCTTTGGATCATTAGTCTAATGGCCATACGAATGGGCCCATTTATGGGACATTTATCCCTTCCAGAAACAATGGGTACCATATATGGACCATATGCCCGTATTATTACAGGAATATCTTCTGTTTGTAGTGCTATAGCGGTTATTGCTATTCAAATCAGTGTTATATCAGTAACCATCAGTACTATCTTTCCATATCACTCATATATTATTACGGTATTAGCTACTTTAATACTTATTTTCTATTCCACACTAGGTGGTATTCGTTCAGTTACATTCACTGATGTATTACAGTTTATAACATTTACTATTATTATACCACTAGTGGCTTGGTTTATGTTTCTCAACACTGAAAAATCTATCTTTGAAATTATATACTTTCTCAAAGATCAAGAAAAGTTTCAGTTTAATAAGTTATTTCAGTGTAATACTAAGTTAATAAGTTTAATTTTTCTTTCACTTAGTTATTTAATAGGGTATACGAAAGAGCCTACCATTATGCAGAGGATCTATATGTCTTCAGGTCCTACTCAGGCTTACAATGTTTTTAAGATATCTACTATTTTCCATTACCTTATAAAAGTATTTATCATCTTAATAAGCCTATTTGTATTTGTAAAAGAACCAAATCTGCCAGTAAATAAAGTTTGGAATTATATACCAACTCATGTACCTCCTGTTTTTAACGGCTTTATTGCTATCAGCCTATTAGCCATGACAATGTCTACGGCTGATTCACATATAAATAATTCTGCAATCATAGCTAGTTACGATATTTTAGAGAAAATTATACCAAGGAAACTACATCCTATTAATCATCTTAAACTAGTTAAATGGAGTAGCCTAATAATAGGTTTACTAGCTATGGTGTTAACTTTTTTTTGTAATAGCCTATTAACTCTCCTAAAGTACAGCTTAAATTTTTCTATACCTATAACTGTTGCTCCATTTGTATTAGCTGTTTTTGGTTTTCGCGGCACCTCCCGTACCGCTTTGATCGGTATGGCTACAGGTGTATTAACTATTTTAGCCTGGAACAAATGGGTTGAGCCTTACATAGGAATAGATGGTTCTTTCATTTCTATGTTGGCCAATGGTTTAGCTATGATGGCCGCTCACTATTTTCTAAAACAGCCAAAAGGTGCAGGTTGGGTGGGTCCAGATGATACGCTTAAACAAATTCAACAAGAAAGTTTCCGTAAGAAGGCAGAACGAGAAGAAAGGATTAAAAATTCTTGGATGAATAAAAAAAAACACTTTAGCTAAGCTTCAACCCAATCGTTCTACACTAACATGTATTGGATCCTATATTATCATTAGTAATTTGCTGACTTATTTTATAGCCTCTATTTCAGCTCATAGCTATTGGCTTATATTCCAAATTTTGTTAGGTGCTTGTTTTTTAGGGTATAGTACATTTCTATCAGACAAGATACAACCTATTCCGGGTTGGGTGGTTGGCCTATTTTTTGTCATAGGTCTAGCTTTTTGCCTTCCTATCAATGTACTTTGGCACTGGTGGCACCGCACTAACCTTTTCTTAACCTTAGGCCTATCCTTAACGCATCTGTTGGTAACCTTGTTGGTACTACCTTTATATCTTGGTGTAAGTTTTGTAATGGCCACCCTGTTAATCGCCATATTCCTTAGTTCAATCTATTGTACAAATCCATTCGTTCTGGTGTTATCGTCATCCACTATTGCATTGCTATTATTACTTTGTTTGGGCTTAGGCTTACTTATTTTTGGCATATTTGTTTACCTAAAATCCAAAACTCAGCGTTTCTATGACCAAATAACTTACCTAAAGGGTAGAGAGGAGCTTAAGGAAGCACGCAAATTAAAATCATGCCTATATAACGCATCGCTGGTTCCATCTAATAGTGATACTTCCTCTAGTTCTAGAGGTTATGGATTTATTTTAAACCAAGTAGTTGGTAAGATTGAGGAATCTATCTCTTTCTTAGATAGTAATGCTCCCCTTTACAAGGAAGACTTCCAAAGTATTATCAATAAATTTTATGATTGGATTACCTATTTTAATAGAAAAGAAAGATATAAAAATCATACCCTACTGCAGCCTACTAAAATTATCTTCGATAAGCTGATTCGTAATGTGGAAGTGGCATTATCCCAAGAAATAGATAATCCGCCTAGAATATTGTTAGAAAAAATAAACGATTCTAGAGGAACCCTATGTTCCTATATTGTATGCGATATGAATCAAATCGTCTATCTACTTGTTCAGGCTATTCTACGCGTTGGTAATCTAGAGCACGCTAGTACAAAAATTGTTCGTATCCAACTGCATGCTACTTCTTTGCAATTTGCACAACCTGATCCTATTGATAACAGTTATCCTACTTGTATGGATTTTTTAGCTACTGCTTTGGTTATAAGTCAGTCTACTGCTTTTGCTGAGTGCCTTCCTAAGGTAAAGGAGGTCTATAATGATCTAATAGATAGTATGGGTCCTAAAGGTCAACAGGAAGCGCCTCCATCAATAGATCTTCAGATGCAAACTATATCCACTATTATTGGGGCCCACTATGGATATTTGGAGGCTTCTACTGATCGTAAGCAACCTAGTATGCTACTGGTACTGCCTAATAATGTCACAGTCATTCGTGATAAGATGACTGCTAAACTGCCTATAGATTGTTTAACCTCACAGACCCCTGTTACACCTAAGGAACAAGCCAATTCAATGATGGTATTAATGAAATTCCATGATTATGTCTGCAAAGTTTCTTATCAAGAAGACGCTATTGATATAAAGACCATTTCTGGTTTGCTTTTATTATTACGCCAACATTTTGGCTTTAAACGGCATGCTTCAGGTCAACTGTTTTATATACGTGCGGTAGGGATTGCTGAATTAGTAACAGATTGGGTGTTTCATTCCCCTAAGGTGATTTATGCCGCTTTGCTTTATGAATTGGTACGTCATACCTGTTTGCCGCTTTCTTATATTAAAGCACATTATAATTTAGGGGTTTATGCTTTTGTATTGAATGTGGTTGGTATAGATAAACGGCAAGCCTTAGATCATCCTTCCTTATTGTATGTACAGAATCGTTTGAAGGAGGCGATCAAGGAAGATCATGTGCAGCTCTCTGTTCTTTTTATTAAATTGGCCGAACGGCTCTATGACCTGCGTCATGCCTCAGGCTATATACATCTATCAGAAGTAGTGCATATGGCCCAAGAGACCTTAGCCATAGATGTGAAGATAGCCAATAGATACTTAGGTAGAGAGATAGGAGCCTCTTTAGCAAAGGCTGCTAAAGAGGCATTAGAGGTGTGTACAAATACAAATAAAGAAAAAAATAAAAGTAGTTAGTTGAATCATTAGAGATATAAAATCTTGTGTAAAGGATACTAGGAACAATCATTTAGAAAGACTAAATATGTATTATATCTGATGTTACTTTATCGCTTCTCTGATCCTTGATAAACATCAAACTCAAAATTTAACTATTTACCTGTTTTTAAAAAGTCTGGTACAACATAGCTATCTTTTAAAGATTTAACTCACACTTGAAGCAATGCCATCGATATATGTAGATGGGTTATCCACATAGATTTGCTTTTTTAGGTTCTATAAAATCCATTAACACTTTGGCAGCTGCATCTATTTCTACTTTACTAGATTTTGCGTCAGCCTTTAATTGGATCCATGTTTTATAGGCTTGCTCAAAGGTTTCCATATCTTCAAAATCTAACCATAAAATATTGGTAAATATGTGGGCTGGGCCTTCCATAATCACCATTTCTTCTACTGCATGCCTAAACGAAGATTGTTGAAACCTGGCTGGCCATGAAGGGAAAACCATAGTCATGATAAATGAGTAGGGGTCTTGTTCTGTGGTTAATGTGTCTTCACTTCTAAGCAAGATATGTTCTATTAAGTGAAAGCCTTCACATGCTTGGTTTAGGGTTCTTAATAACTCTACACTTTGCTGGACCATAGCCTCTGCTTGCTCGATCTGCATAAGGGGTTCAGTTACCAGCTCAATGGTTTGCTTTTTGACTTTATCCACATATAGTAGAATAGTATAGGTGCCATTTGCTTTTTTGACAATATGGTAATGTTGTTCATTGATGCCATAGGATATTACTAGAGACTGCATGTTTGCATATTTCCCTCTAAACATAAAAATATCATTATAGGCTTCCTGGTCGTTTTTACCTAAAAAAATATCCAAATTATATTGCGTGGACTTTTTTTCTACATACATGCTATCCTTTACTATTTGGTGAAAAAGTTTTTTCTCTAAATTTTTAATACCTAAGTTACGGTAAATACGTCGCTTAAAACCAGATGGCACATGGTGGATCCAATTGTTCATCTCATTAACTGTTATATGAGCTGCCCGGTTTCTATTTTTACTGATATCAATGTAATCCTTTAAAAAAAGTGCTTTATTCGTGTTAAACTCGTCCAATTGTGTTTCTTCATTTTTAGGATAGAGGTGCAGTGAGTAGATGGTAAATCGTTCCGAAAAATAAGCCAATAAATGGTCTAACACCCTGGATCTTTTGTCTAAGCTTCGAATGTCGCTTTCTAATGTTCTATTGATGTAGGAAAAGTAGATTTGCCTGGCTGCATCACCCTGCTGCTGGCCGTTAGTAGGCCTATTCACTATTTCTTTTTTTACATCTAAATACTTTCTTTGTATCACAAATTCAAGGTCATTACCTGGGTCAGTCCCTTGCGTAGGTTGCTTAATAATGGTATCCATTCTTGGTACGTCTAAGGGCAAACGGCTACTAGGCTTGTTATACGCTTCGCTATAGATGGCCATGGTGTGTTTGATATTAGACAATTGCCCCAAATAATTGGCAAAAAGCTGGTCAAAAAACATTAAATAACTTTTTAACTGACTTGCTTTAGCCTGATTTTCAATTGTTTCAGATGGGCTGCATCCTTCGTCTCCTACGTTATAGAGTAGGGGAAAGTCTTGTTGTATCGAGACATGGTCTTCTAGGTTCCTATAATTTCCTTCTAATACAAAGACACTTTCTTCTTGTAGATAGGCTTTCGTTAAAGTACCCCTTCCTTTCATATCTTCAAGCATATCCACAACCTTCCCCCAATTTGTATTGATGGGTAGCCCATTATAATAGAGGACAATTTCACTTTGTGGAATATCAAGGACTAAAGACCGATCTGGTAAGATCGGTATCATTACGCTACTTGTTCTTGTATGTTCTTCATGAATAAAGAGTTCAAAGTTTAGCACATTTTTAATATTAGCCACTTTAGTAGCTTGCTCTAAGAGTTCAACTACGTAAATCCTAGATTTGTTTTTTAGATAAACTAATTCCTCTTCATCTATAAAACCTTGTGTTAAAAGTGGCCCTGTAAAGATTTGGTCTATGGTTCTACCTTTGTCTAGCAATTGACTGATGCTGTAAAAAGGAACACGTGGTGAGAGAAACTCCTGAAAAGCAAATAATATCTGAGCAATAATGGTCTCTCCTTCTTCATAAGCCAAACAATTTGCTACCTCAAAAGTACCTTTTACACTGATAGGTAGTGTTTCCATAGTTTGAATTAGGAAGAAGTCTTCACATAGATTCCTTTGTGCATATAATTTTTGCTGTACTAAATCTAACACCTCTTTTTCTTGTGGGGTGTGGCTGATCCGTTCTTCTACATCTATAAAAATCTTATACCCCCCTTTGATTTCTTTTGGCCCATCACTTAAAAAGATATTCGCATTTTTTACGCCTGGTACATCCAATACAATTTTTAAAAAATCCCATTGGGTTAATGGATTACAAGGAAGAATTTCTTCCGCTTTGTAAAAGGGTTGCTCATTGGGATGCGCTGTTGCATCAGGATCTTTCGCCCATATATCTTCTATATAGAAGTTGGTTCTATATTCTAGATCCATGATGGCAAAAGAAAGTACTTCTAAAATGGTAATACCAGGGTCATGCTCCCCATAGTCTGTCCATTTCTTTCCTGCTAATTGGTGGATGTAGGCTATTCCCTGCTCCTTTAAAAAAGGATAATCAAGTTCTAATGGGGTGTTTTCCATAGTCTATATCTATAAATAATGATGATCTTGAGGTTATAATGAATAAATTATAAATAGAGAGATGGTGACCTTGAGGCTATAGCTATCTGAGCATGTTGCGTTTTATATATCTATTGTTCCTAATTATAATGGTTGGTCACTATTGCTAAGGTGTTATTTGTTAAAAATAGGATGGTAGCCATATTGAATCGTTTCTTCTATATCTAATTTTTTAACCTTATAACTTACATTAATATCGATGGCCCCTTCTCCATCGTTTGGCGTGGTCAGTTGGACATCTAGGGCTTCTACTCTGGGTTCATGTTCTGTAATGGTTTGCTTGATGTTATTCACCATAAAAGTTTCTAGGTTCAGATCTAATTGTTGAAAGGCAAGGGGTGTCAGATCACAACCATATTGCTGTTCTACAATGCGTTCACCCACTCTAGTACGCATTAAGATGATTAAACTTTCTCGGATATCGCTCAATCCGTTGACCATTTCTACTGTGCTGCTATGGTGATTAAAAGAAGGTGGAAACTTCCATCCTATACCCAAGAAATTGTTGTCATCTTCCATATGTGCATTTTCTATTGGTTGATTAGTATACTTTTACCCACTAATTATTACGGTAGCGCACCCTTGTACTATCATGCCACCCATACTGGTTGTATCGCCTAAGCGTGCCGCTGGTTTTTTATCTATTAGAACGTTGGAAGATCCTTTTACAATGGTATCCTGATGGGGTGGGGGGCCACTACAAATCAACTTGTCTCCCACTCTTGCTGCAGGAAGGTTATTTATAAAAACATTAGGACAACCCAATATAATTATAATTATTCCTCCATTCACATGAGGTGCAGGTGGAGTACCTGGCGTTACCATAGGGCACATATGCTTATTTGATAATACAGCTGCAGGTTGTTTCATAGTGTGCTCTATTAATTATATATGATGTAAGTATTAAGAATCTACAAAATAATTCTATTAATTAATTAATACGGTTGTACCTTTAATAATCGTAACCATATCAGATTTGACTTCTGTACTGGCATTGCCATTTAAAACAGCCTTCATAGAAGCTTTTGCATTGATATTCAGGCTCTTCAAGTTTATATTTTGTGTACCATTGACCACCACATCTTTGCCTGACTTTATGGTGATACTAGCCCTTGCATTCAAGTTAATATCTTTACTGCTGGTTAGGTTGATGCCATCGTTGCTTAACACTACTTTGTTGCCATTCTGGTCTACCATTTCAATGCTTTTTTTCTTATCTGATATTTGTATCAGCCCTCCTTTGGGTGTTTTAATAATGATTTCAGGACCTTCTTTATCATCATGGAAACTAAACTCTAATTTTTCTTTAGAAATAAATGATTTAAAAGAATTTTTAGGGTCTACTGTTTTAGGTGGTACATGCTTGTTACTATGCAGGGAGCCTAGAATAATAGGAAATCGAATGTCGTCGTTTACGAAGCCTACTACCACTTCATCTTCCAATTCCGGGATAAAAAAAGCACCTGATGCTTGTGTAGCATAAAATGAAGCTAGACGACACCAAATGCCCTCTTTGGGTTTATCTTGTACTAAAGGCAAATGTACCAAAATCCGATTCTGTTTTTGAGGATCTTGTGTAATCTGTTTGACGATACCAAGCTGTAACCCATATATAGGGGGCATCATACCTGCTGCTGGCAGTGCACCGATGTCACGGTATTGGTACATATAGCGTTGTGCCTCTAACCCTAAGGTTAATATGGTTTGCCAGTTGCCATCTGATATAATATGTTGCACACCCGATACATACGCATTGCCTGCAAAGTGACTGGCTCCTTTTTCAATGGTGATCAGTCCATCATGGCGCAATGCAGCATTGCCTGAAACGGTAACGCGTCCTTTGATTTTAGCGATTCTACTTCGGTTTAGTAAGCCAGTGGCCAACGTTTTGATTTCCGAAGGATCTAGTACCCCACCGTGGGATATGGCCACGCTACCTGGTTGGGCAGCAGCAGTTAATTTTTTATAGGAAAGGTCTCCCATAGACTGTTCTCCTGGATCATTGGCTTGTTCAATAATTTTATTTTGCTTATTACTATCCCAGGAGAGGGCAGTAACAGCTGACCATGGGTTTTTTGCATCTATTTCAGCATCGAAGTCAATAAAGTCGGCTCCATAGGTATAGGTAAAAGCACCTTTGCCAGTTGCTTTTGGTTTTTTGACTGTAAGGGTTCCATCATTTACTACTACGATTTGTCCATTTGCCTCGGCGCGAATATTGAGGAAGTCCCAATCTGATATTTCGTGCTGTGCAATATTTTCATGTACAATAGTGGTCGCTTCAATTTTATGGCTTAGGCCACTATAACTACCCAAAATCTTTTTTAAAAGATCACTATCCTTACTTTTTACAAAATGTTTCGTTTTAGGCGCAAGAGTGGTTTTATAGGCCGCATCTCTACAAGTTACAGTCAAGGTAGACCATCCCGTTGACCTAGACTGAATGGCTAATTTGGCCACTACGCCCTCGAATAACTGCTCTAATCCATCTCCATGACCGGCGTGTATGGTAACCGTAGTACCAATGGTAAAGGTTTTATCATTGGCTATAGAAAAAGTTTGTGACTGCATGCTGCCATCATGCAAAACTATTTTTGCATAAGGGATTTTGTTGATTCTTTTATCCACCATGATGGATTGTATAGGGTAATTGGCATCTAGGTTTTTAGAACCTACCTTGATGGCGTACTTAATAAAATCACCTGAAAAAGCTGTTGCCATGGAGATAAAGGAATAAAGCAAAGAAAAATATGGTTTAGATTGTGCCCACTTAAAATAAAAATATACCACTGGTGGTTCCAATCATTTCTACACCTTGTATATGTCTACTGACTTATTGCTCAGATAACCTAGCCGAATAGATAAGGTAGGATCAATAAAACAAAATAGACTGTACCAGATTAGTTCTGTGACCAAAGTTTAAAGGTGTTAGATCCCTCAACAGTAGCAATAAAATAAATAAAGGATAAAATTCCAAAAAGATGGACCAATAAACGTTGGTTTGGAATGTAAAGCACAGATGTATAAGTGCTCATGTAAACGCTTTGTATTTTATTTGCTGCTGCAAGATTTATCCCTTTCAAGCCCACTGGCTCTGCTAACAGGGCACGTGGCCTGGGGTACGTGGAAATGGAATGACATCACGTATGTTTTCCATTCCTGTTACAAACAATACAAATCGGTCCAGACCTAAACCAAATCCGCTATGGGGTATCGTTCCAAAGCGTCTGGTGTCCAGATACCAGTTCAAATTTTGAATACCGGTACGTTGCATTACGGCTGTCAAGTAATCCATGCGTTCTTCTCTTTGGGAGCCTCCAATAATTTCGCCTACGCCAGGGAAAAGTATATCCATAGCGGCTACCGTTTTTCCATCATCATTTTGGCGCATATAAAAGGCCTTGATAGCTTTTGGATAATCGGTTACTACTACAGGTCTTTTAAAATGATGCTCTACTAAATAACGCTCATGTTCCGATTGGAGGTCCATGCCCCAACCGGTAATAGGATAGACAAATTGACTATGCTTATTGGATGCCGTTAAAATAGCAATGGCTTCTGTATAGGTAATATGGGCGAAAGGTTGTTCTAGTACGAACTGCAACCGTTCCAATAGTGTCATGGTTGCCTCTTCTGCATTGCTATGGCTCAGCAAGCGTTGGTTTAAAAAATCAAGCTCGTCTGGGCATGTTTTAAGTACATAGTCTAATAAAAATTTTAACAACGCTTCTGCAAGCGCAATCGTATCGTCCAGCGTATGAAAGGCTACCTCTGGTTCAACCATCCAGAACTCTGCTAGGTGTCTGGTTGTATTCGAATTTTCTGCTCTGAAAGTGGGGCCAAAAGTATAGACCGCTCCTAGTCCCATGGCAGCTGCTTCTGCCGCAAGCTGGCCAGAAACGGTTAAGTTGGTAGCGGTATGAAAAAAGTCTGCGCTATAATCCATACTACCATCTGGATGTTTAGGTGGTGTCTCTAAGGTGGTTACACGGAACAATTCCCCTGCACCTTCTGCATCTGCTGCAGTAATAATAGGCGTATGGAGGTAAAAGAAACCACGTTCGTGAAAAAAATGGTGAATGGCATAACTAATGGCATGCCTGATGCGAAACACGGCACCAAAAGTATTGGTGCGAAATCGAAGGTGTGCCCATGTACGTAGAAATTCCAGTGAATGCGCCTTGGGTTGCAATGGGTAGTCTAGCGCATTACCCAGTAGGGTTAGGTGATGACCATCTAATTCTACCGATTGGTTGGCACCTTTTGAAGCTACCAAACGGCCAGAGACCGCAACACTAGACCCTGTAACCAGCTGGCTTAGCAGCTCTTTGGGGAGTTCAGAAGGGGACATTACTACCTGTAAACTTTGCTGACAAGAACCATCATTAAGCGTAAGAAACACAACCTGTTTATTGATCCGTTTGGTGCGGATCCAGCCCTTGGCTTCAACTTGTGCACCTACTGTGCCAAATTGTAAAAGTTCTTTAATTTTGGTATGCAATGTATTCTTTTTTTAGATTAAAAATTAATGCTTGTATAGCTATGTGTCTAGCAGGGCCTAATCTATAAATAGTTTTTATTTAATCCAACTGAACGCACAGATGCAAAAGTTACAATTAGAGCAAAAGTTAACGCAGCGGTTATCTGGACAACAAATTCAATTTATTAAGCTATTGCAAGTGCCTACTATTGCACTCAATGACTACATCTCAAAAGAGGTCACCGCTAACCCTTTGCTAGATGAAGAAAGAGAGGGAGAAGATCAAGATGCAGCAGCTACTGTATCAGAATCATTGGTTCAGGATCTTCCTGACTATCGTTCAACGGATGTAAAGCTATACAAAACACAAACTACTCGGGACCTTTGGACCCCAGCTGTCGTTTCACTTCAAGAAAAGTTAAAAGAGCAACTGCATTTACTCCATTTAAATCCAGTAGGCTATATCATAGGCGAGCATCTGATTGGTAGTTTGGATCAAGATGGTTACCTACAATGTGATCTAGAAATTGTTGTACAAGATCTTCATGTAATCCATTATTTAGAACTTTCTCTACAAGAGGTAGCGGCAGTATTAACTGCTATTCAGCATTTCGATCCACCTGGTATTGCAGCTAGGAATCTGCAGGAATGTTTGTGCATACAGCTGCAAGGACAAGACCAGCAAGATCCAATTATTCAATTGGCACAGCGTGTGGTCAGTAGTTGTTTTGAAGCCCTTACTAAGAAGCATTATGAGACCATAGTGAAAAAATTAGGTGTGACAGATAGGCCGCTCTTGAAAGAGGCCCTAGCCCATATTGCTCGATTGAATCCCAGACCAGGGCGCCATCATAATGGAATAGATGATACCAGTGATTACCTTACACCAGACTTTATAATCGTAGAAAATCAAGGGAAACTTACTGCTGAATTGATCCATTATCCGGTATACAAGCCGCGCTTTAATAAAAAATATCTTGCGTTGTTAGAAAGTTATGAGCAAAACAAACAACAGGATGTAGCAAGCCAAGAGATGATTGCTTTTTTGAAAAAAAAACTAGAGCATGCTAAGTGGTTTATGGAGGCGCTTGGTCAACGGAGCCAAACCCTTTTAAAGGCCATGAACGCAATTTTAGCATTGCAATATGCTTTCTTTTTAGAAGGGGAAGAAACAGATCGATTAAAGCCAATGGTTTTGCAGCATGTAGCTGATAAGGTTGGTATGGATGCTTCTACTATTTCAAGGATTGTTAACCAAAAATCAGTCCAAGGCAAATTTGGTGTGTATCCACTAAAATTTTTCTTTTCTGAAGGCATCAGTAAAGCTACCGGAGAGGATATCAGCAATAAAGTGGTAAAAAATAGAATTTTAGAATTAATTGATAGTGAAGATAAACAAAACCCTTATTCAGATGAACAGATCGTAGCTATATTGATAGGTGAGGGCTATAATGTGGCACGCCGTACCGTAACGAAGTATAGAAAACAGTTGGATCTACCTGTTGCTAGGTTGCGGAAGGCATTGCTAACATGAAATCTGTTATGATGCTAGTGTGCTGAAGACATATCTATGGTCGTTTATGGGCCATCTGTATAGGTTTAAATGGTTAGCCCAGTAAGTTGCACCCGATTCTTAATGTAATTTGCTGAGGTCTATAGGGCTTATCTCCACCCGATAGCGCAGCACTTATAAACTTTCTAGCTACTGATAAGTGCGCAAATTCCCAAGAGCCATCTATTAAAAGAGGGCCTAGGTCTATACCCAAACCTAAGAGGTAGCCATTGATCTTTTTTCTATAGCTTTCTATAAGGTGATTACCTCTAAGGTCTCCATCATCTAAACCAGTCAAAGGTATCCGAAAAATAAAGCCAATATGAGGGCGCAGGAGACCAAACAAAGGAACGCCAATCGTCAAGGGTAGGGTAATATGTTTGAAATGGTTTCGATCAAGCTTATGGGGCAGCTTATGCCAATCTAATACAAACAAGCCATCTAACTTGGCATATAGGAGCCAAAAGTCTAGACTTGCAAATCCTCCCATCTGCAATGCGAAGTTGTGGATAGTTGTTTTTTGGGTGGTCTGTTTTGAGCCAAAGCTACTATAAAATCCAGTTATACCCAGAGATGGCCCTATAGCCCATCCAATAGCGTTAGAGGGATGGGCCACAAGCATATAGACTAGCGCGCAAAGGCCCAGGATGTATTTTTTTATGTTGGTTACTTTCATGCCAATGATCACTGTTGTGTTGAAAAAAACTACCGACCTCTGTTCGCTTTAAAGTTACCTTTTAGCGATGGAGGTCGCTGCATTAGCGATAGCTAGCTAATCCTTTATCGTGTCATTATTGGTAGTGTTTGGTGGGACTGTGGTCTGTAAGGTTTGCTGCGCTTGAGCCAGATTGGGACTTATATTTGACTGTGATGCACCTTTAAGAAAAATAGAAGACAAGAGGGTTAAGAAGAGCAATAACCCTACTAGTACCCAGGTGGTTTTTTCTAGAAAATCTGCTTTTTGATTAATGCCAATACGTTGTATAGAAGCTGCACCTCCACCTGAAGGCGTAATCCGCTCCTTAGGCTCCTGCAGTAAGATGGTGCCAATCAAGAGAATGGCTACAATAATAATAAGTACAGTAAGTAAATTGAATACAGACATAACTATAGATCACGATTTAGGCTAGAGATAATACCTTGAATATACGATTTTTTTTCAGGATATTTGGACATTAGGTGTGTATAAATTTCAATCGCACGTTTGTATTTTTTTTGTTGGATCATGATTCTAGCTAATGTTTCAGTAGCAAAGCGATCATGTAAAGTAGTACCTTGCTCGGACAGATCTATAGATACTTCTTCTGTTAATGGCACTACTTCGACAAAGGGATCAAACTGCAAATTTCTATTTAAAATAGTGTCTATAACAGAAAACTGTTTGATACTATTTTCATTTGTACTCTTTTTAAGTGACTTTTTAGCAATTATTTCTAAATAATTATTAACGGCACTAGATGTTTCCTGTGTGGATTTAGTATGCGCGTTTCGGACTATGGGTGGTATAGCAAGTTTGTTTTCCAACCATTTACGCAAATGGGTGCGATCAATGGCGTAGGTAGCAGCTCTTTGCACTACATGTTTTTCTATATCTTGCTCTTGCCTATAGACTGCTTTGGCAAGGAGTCCATGGGCTAAGTAAAAATAGGGGTATTTCTGTATAAGCGCCTCTAGATCGCGTAGATCTGCTGGCGAAAGCGTTTCAGGTTGCTCCAGTAATTTTAATAGTTTTTGAACATGCATGGTAGAAACAATTTCAATAGACTTCTTTTATGCAACGCGTTGATACAGAGGAATTTGTAGCAGACACAGTACGCAAAACCGCAGCATACCAGCTGTATGTGAGGCTGTTAGTACCGGATCAGTGTGCAAAATTACCAGTAAAAGTAGCGTTTTGAACAAAGCCTCATCTTACCAGTTATCTATGGACTTGCTACAAATATCATCCACTAGTTTATTAAAAATTTCTTTAATCAATTCAGGTTCTTTTTCTAATTTATTTTCAGTTGAAAGCATATCAGCGCTAGCTGAAAATTGTTTTTTCTTAAATGAAGATTCCTCATCAATAAGATTCAAGTAAGCAACTTCTATAGTTATGGTTAAACGCTGTACTTCTTTTAGGTTATTACCTTGCTCATTTTTTGTACTGAAGGCTGTAGTATATGAAAATGATTTAATAATGCCTTCGTATTGTATGTTACCATCTTTTTCTTCTCGGGTTAGCGATGTGGTACGTGATATTTTGGTTATAAGTGCTTCAGTAAGTTTTTGGGGCATATCTATTGGACCCTCTGTCACCTCTGTATAAAACGCCTGAACAGAAAAGGTCTTTATATCGCGAGAAAGCGAAGTGTCTAAGAAAGTAAAAAGACCACAACTGTGTAACCCTAGTAAACTAAAAACAAGGTATAGACTATTGGTTAAAATCGGACGCTTCAATTTCATATTGTTTAATTTTTCGATAAAGTGTTCTTTCAGAAATCCCTAAATCATCCGCTGCATTTTTACGGTTCCCATGGTTTTTTTGCAGCGACCTACGAATTAATACTTGTTCTTGAGCTTCAATAGAAAGGTTCTCTGTTGTATAGGACATGTCATGTAGGTTCGCTTCTTTAAAGGATTGTGTGGTATCTAGAAAATGAATCTGCTTGTTGTCTGCATCACTATAGGCACCGAGTTGCGCTTGTTCCTTTATAATCGGACTTTTCCCAGACTCTATAAAATTAAACATTAATGCTTTTAGTTCTGCGATATCTCTTTTTAAATCAAAGAGGATAGGATATATATATTCTTGCATGCCATGATCCTGCCATTTCTTATAAAGCACTGGTAACGTATGGCTTTGTGCTTTCGGTAAATATTGCTCTAGTACTTTGGGTGTAATCATAACTACTTTTTCAAGTAGTGCCATTTGCTCAACAATATTTTTTAATTGTCGGATGTTCCCAGGAAATGCATAAGTGCGCAAAATATCTTTTGAATCTGAACTGATTTCTAGGGGTTTAACGCGGTATTTAGCAGCAAAGTCACTAGAGAATTTATGAAACAACTGGATAATATCTACGCCTCGTTCACGTAGGGGGGGGATATGAATGGGTACTGTATTGAGCCTGTAATACAAATCTTCTCGGAATTTTCCTTGTTTAATGGCATAGAGTAAGTCTACATGCGTAGCTGCTACTACACGCACTTTGGTTTTTTGTACGTTAGAGCCACCTACTTTTAGATATTCTCCATATTCTAACACACGCAAAAGTCTAGTTTGTGTCCCCAAGGGCATTTCACCTATTTCATCTAGAAAGATGGTTCCACCATTGGCTTCTTCAAAGTAGCCCTTTCGGCTTTCTAAAGCACCCGTAAAGGCGCCTTTTTCGTGACCAAAAAGTTCAGCGTCTATGGTTCCTTCTGGAATGGCCCCACAGTTAATAGCTATAAAATTACCATGTCGGTAGGGGCTTAGTGCATGGATAATTTTGGAAAAAGATTCCTTTCCCGTGCCACTTTCACCTGTAATTAAAACGGATAGATCGGTGGCAGCGACCTGCATCGCTACCTCAATAGCTCGATTCAACAATGGCGCATTGCCAATAATGTTAAACCGTTGTTTGATGTATTGAAGATCTTCTTTCATAGCCTGATATGCTTAAGATACGACGGTTCCAAACAGCGTGGCTGCATTGCAATGGGTAATATGTACCGCTACATAATCGCCTATTGTATAGCTCCCTTTGGGAAATACAACAATCTTGTTTTGACTGGTTCTACCTTGAAAAAATGCGTCTGATTTTTTGGAGTATTTTTCAATTAATACTTCATAGACTTGATCTATACTTTTTTGATTGTGCATCAAGGCATGTGCACGTTGTTTGGCTATAATTTCGCTTAATCTACGTTTTTTAACTGTTTCTGGCACGTCATCGGGATATTTTCTAGCCGCTAATGTGCCTGGACGTTCGGAGTAATAAAACATAAAGGAAAAATCATATTGCACGTAATCCATGAGTGAGAGGGTATCTGCATGTTCTGCTTCTGTTTCGGAGCAGAAGCCTGCAATCATATCGGAAGAAATGGCGCAAGATGGACCTAAGATATTTCTAATGGCATGAATTCTTTCTATATACCATGCGCGATCGTAGGTACGGTTCATTAGTTTTAGGACGCGGCTATTGCCACTTTGTACGGGAAGGTGAATGTGTTTACAGATGTTGTGGTAGGCTTTCATCGTATGCAACACCTCATCCGTCATATCTTTAGGGTGGGAGGTGGAAAAACGCACCCTTAACTTCGGATCAATCTCAGCCACCATGGCCAGCAATTGAGCAAAGCGAATGTCTGCGTTGGATCCATGATGTAGCGGCGTAGCAGCTTCGGTCTTAGCAGGATGCCAGCTATAAGAATCTACATTTTGTCCTAAAAGGGTAACCTCCTTGTATCCTGATTTAAATAATTTGGTAGCTTCTTGGACAATAGAATAAGGATCTCTGCTCCGTTCACGTCCCCGGGTAAAAGGGACAATACAAAACGAACACATATTATTACACCCCCTCATAATTGAGATAAAAGCGGTTACACCACTTGAATGCAAGCGAATGGGCGCAATATCGGCATAGGTTTCTTCTTTAGACAAAAAAGTATTGACCGCCTTATATCCTTTATCTACTTGACTAATTAATCTGGGAAGGTCTCTATAGGCATCTGGTCCCGCTACTAAATCCACTACTTTTTCCTCTTCTAGTAATTGCGTTTTAAGCCGTTCTGCCATACAGCCTAATATACCTACAATCAGGTCAGGCTGTTGTATCTTTTGTTGATTAAACACCAATAATCTATTGCGAATCGTCTGTTCGGCTTTATCCCGAATGGCACATGTGTTGATGAGAATAAGGTCTGCCTCATGGTAGTGATCTGTAAATACAAAACCTTGCTGGTCCATAATAGACGCTACTATTTCACTATCAGAAAAATTCATTTGGCAGCCGTAGCTTTCTATATATAGTTTTCTATACAACGGAGGGTGGTTGGGTGGTCTGTTTACGGTAGCATCATCTGCAGCAATAAATGTTTTTTGTTCCATATTGGATATGATCATGTTACGGCTATATAGCCTGGCGATAGCCTAAGGAAACTAGGCTATATAAAGGTACAAAATAGGTGGGACTGCCCCATATGCTCTTTACAAAATCTTTACCTTATTAAGGGTAACTGCGCGCAACTGGTCAATGATATGTTGATTCACTAGTGTGGAGGTGTCACCCAAATGGGTTTCTTGTTGCACTATTTTTTTGAGTAGTCGACGCATGATTTTCCCAGCGCCTACTTTAGGTAGTGCAGATACAGGGTGCAATAGGTCTGGAACGGCAAAGGCGCCCAACTTATTTCGAATGATTGTTTTAATCTCAGATGCAATGATGTGATTATATACCCATCTATTTTTTAATACAATAAAACAATGAATGGCTTCGCCTTTTATGGCATGTGGTGCAGAGACAGCAGCCGCTTCAGCCACGGATGGGTGTTGCATCAATACGGACTCAATTTCAGCAGTTGATATCAAATGACCGGAGCTATTCAACATATCGTCTGTTCGGCCTATGATCCAATAATAACCATCTGCATCACGTTTTGCGGCGTCGCCTGTGTAGTAGTAGCCATGGTCAAAATAGGTAGCTTGAAACCGCTGATGGTGGCCATCAATGGTCCGTGCCATGCCTGGCCAGGGTGTTTTTAGCACGAGATGGCCCTTCCCTTCGCCTATAATTTCAACGCCATGGTCATCAACTATGGCTGGCACAATACCAAAAAAAGGAAGTGTAGCAGATCCAGGTTTTAGTGGTGTAGCGCCAGGAAGTGGACAAATGATCGGTGCGCCTGTTTCGGTCTGCCAAAAGGTGTCAATGATGGGGCATCGTTTGGCACCCACTGTTTCGTAAAACCAGGTCCAGGTTGAAGGGTCAATTGGTTCACCCACTGAACCGAGTATACGTAGGGAGGCTCTGCTGTATGCCGTAACATAGGACGTATTGAGTTGCATCAGGGTTCGAAGCGCAGTGGGCGCTGTATAAAAGGTGGTTACTTGATACCTATCAATCAAATCCCAGAAGCGCCCTCCATCTGGGTAGGTGGGAATGCCGTCAAAAATCAAAGTGGTACTTCTACAAGCCAGTGCACCATATACATTAAACGTATGGCCTGTAATCCAGCCTAAATCTCCAGAGCAGAAAAATATATCTTCTGGATGGTAGTCAAATGCATATTTAAATAGGGTAGCTGCATACAACAGGTATCCACCGTTTGTATGGCATATCCCTTTGGGCTTTCCAGTTGAACCGCTTGTATAAAGTATAAATAGCAGATCTTCTGCATCTACCCACTCAGGCGGGCAGACATCTGATGCCGTTGCCATCAATGTTTCCCATGCGTGATCTATGGCATCGTCCCATGGGATCTTGGGTATATTTTCCGTTTGTGTAATGGTTTGTAGGCGATGAAAAACAATACAATGGTTGATGGGATGGTTGGCGGCTTTACATTGCAACAATGCTTGGGTGGCAATCGATTTGAGTGGGATAAACTTTGTACCACGAAATGTGCCGTCGGCTGTTACCAAGAGTTTTGCTTTTCCAGTTATCATGCGTTCTGCTAGTGCATCTGCTGAAAATCCTGCAAAGATGACCATATGAATGGCACCAATCCGTGCACAACTGAGCATCGCTACGATAGCCTCTATAGTGGTCGGCATGTAGATGGCCACGCGATCTCCCTTTTTGATGCCCAGCGATTTGAATACATTGGCACATTTACAAATGGCTTTGAGCAGTGCTTGGTAGGTGATTTGTTTTTGGTCATGTGGCTCATTCCCTTCCCAATAATAGGCGATCTTATCGCCATACCCATTTTGCACATGTCTATCCACTAGGTTGTAACAAATATTGGTTAGCGCACCTTCCATCCATTTTGTAAAAATAGGTCCTTTTTGGAGGTCGAAGTTATAGCGTAAAAATGGACGCGTTGGGTTTTTTTTCCAGAAAAATTCTGTAGCTATTTTTTCCCAAAATTGAATTGGATCCTCAATAGAGGCGTTATATATTTTTAGGTATGCATCCAATGATGTAATATAGGCGCTTTGTTGAATGGCGCCAGAAGGAGGGTATGTTGTGCGTAGGTCAGGTTTTTTCATACTTTCAAAATTCTTGTATCCATGTTTTAGGCCAAGCAATTAATATGTACGCATCTAGCCAATCCTCTAAATAATTGTAGGTATAGGCAAATTGAACGATGCATAGGGATATGCCTATAAGCCTCATCAATTAGATACAGCTGCTTAATTTAAGTAAAAACTTATACTTTACCCAAATGTATGATAGACTTGTATCTAGGGTGAGACTGTAATAGTCGAGACTTAATCTTATCTATCTATTGTAACCACCTTTACGCATCGCACAGATCAGTTTTATCTATGAGTTGTTGATCCAACACTTTACTGGTACGTGCACCTAATAACTTCATTTTTTGTGCCCTGGAGACCAAACTACCTTTGCCCTCATATAGTTTTTTAGTGGCTTCTAAATAGTTTTTTTGTGTGAGCTCTAATTGGCGGCCTATACTTTTAATATCCTCTACAAAGGCAACAAATTTGTCATATAAGGCACCACCTTGTGTGGCAATCTCTAAAGCATTTTGGTTTTGGTGGGCTTGTCTCCATAAATTGGCAATGGTGCGTAGGGTGGCGATTAGATTCGAAGGGGATACGATTACAATATTGCGTGCATAGGCCTCATTAAAAAGCATGCCTTCTTCTTGCACAGCTAGTGCAAAGGCTGGTTCAATGGGTATAAACATTAAAACAAAATCCAAGCCTTGCAGGTTGTAGAGCGCTTGATACCGCTTTTCGCTGAGCGTTTTAATATGGCGTCTAATTGAAAGAATATGCTGTTTGAGGTGAAAGGTTCGTTCAAGCCTATCTGGGTGGTTAAAAAATTGTTCGTAATGATTTAAAGATACCTTTGCATCGATCACAATATTCCGTCCTTCTGGTAGGTTAATGACTACATCTGGTTGTAATCTTTGCCCATCTTCTGTGGGAATAGAGGGTTGTATGACATATTCTCTATTTTTAACGAGTCCAGACTGGTCTAGAATATTTTCTAAGATAAACTCACCCCATCCTCCTTGTAGTTTTGAATCTCCTTTTAATGCTTTGGTAAGCCCTTCTGCTTCTTGTGTGATTTTTAGGTTAAGGTCATGGAGTTGTTTTAACTCTGTCCGTAACGCTACATTTCTTTCCAAGCTTTCTTGGTTATACTGCGTGACCTGTTGTGCAAAGGTTTTAATTTTATCGCTGAGTGGGGTTAACAACCGCTCCATTTGGAGCTGACTATGGTCTGAAAACTTTTTGCTTTTTTCTTCTAAAAGTTCATGGGCTAAATTTTTAAAATGGATGGTGAGTTGGCTTTGGAGTTGCTCAACCGACTGGCCTTGTTCGGCTATTTTTTTTTCTAAATAGCTATTATGTGCCAGGGCAGTAGCTAGTTCTTTACTGACCTGTAGGTGTTGCGCTTGTAGAGTGTGGGATTGATGTTGGCTTTCAGCTAAATCCTTTTCTAGTCCAGCAACGCTATTTTGTAAGGTGGCAATGGGTACTTTATGCAAGATTTTTGTAATGAACCAGCCGATGGTAAAGCCAATAAGCAATACAAGGAGTAGATAGATGGTAAAAGCCATAACGTACTGTTTACTGGCCCTATTTATGAAATAGAGTGCCAGTTGCGATGAGAAAATATACCATTAAAGACACAAAACAATATACTATCTTTCCGTCTGCATATTACTTCTGTGTTAACTACGTCCTCAAATGATCGTGCTGAGCATGCCATGATTGAAACTATTATTGCTTGTTCCATGTTTGCAAATAAGCAAAAAATGATACACAAGCGTTATGCCCCTGCTCAATTATTTCGTGTACATCTTGAAGGTGTACTGAATCCTGGGAAGATTGACTTAGTAGATAGTAAGCATATTCAGAGTTTATTTAGTTGTATTGATGTTAAGGACGATAAAGGTGCGCAGGAGTGTGCTAAAGCTATAGTTGATATAATGTTTAACCCTAAAAAAAATAGTTAATTAGTTTTGTTCTCCTGAAGTTTTATACCCCATAGCAATAAAAAAACGCCCCTCGCGAAAAATTGCGATCAGAAAGCGTAGCTTACAGATGATTAAGAAAAACAGCTTCCTTTGAAGCCCATGAAGCGGGCGACTTCTGTTTTTCCATCTGTAAGCTAGGGCTTTCAGCAATTTTTTGCACAGGGCTTGATTTTTTGCACACTTTTTTATCAAGGAAAAAGTGCGATAAAATTCCTTTTTCTTTCAAACCTTAATCTCTACCTCTACACCACTAGGCAGCTCCAGTTTGGTGAGTGCATCTACTGCTTTTGAGCTACTGGAGTAAATATCTATCAACCTTTTATGGGTGCAAAGTTGAAACTGTTCTCGTGACTTTTTATTCACGTGCGGAGAACGCAGCACCGTATAGATTTCTTTTTTACCTGGTAGCGGAATGGGACCATTAACCACTGTTTTGGTAGCTTTTACAGCCTTAACGATGCTATCTGCCGACTTATCTAAGAGGGCAGCATCGAATGATTTCAGTTTAATGCGAATTTTTTGATTCATATGCTTGGTTTCTTACTATACCGTTATGCCTTTTGCTTTGTTAATAATGGCTTCTGCTAAGTTTTTAGGAACGGGCTCGTAATGCGAAAATGTTAAGGAAGCAGAAGCCCTACCTGAGGTAATGGTTCTTAAATCAGTCACATATCCAAATAGTTCTGCCAACGGCACATCTGCTTTAACAATTTGTGCGCCACCTTTACCAGTCATTCCTTTCATAATCCCTCTTCGTCTATTGAGATCTCCTGTAACGGGACCTGTAAACTCATTAGGGGTAGCTACTTCTACAGCCATAATAGGCTCTAAAAGTACAGGCGTGGCTTTCTGTGCAGCAGCCCTGAATCCCGCTCTAGCAGCTAATTCAAAAGATAAAGAGTCTGAGTCTACATCATGATAGGAACCATGAAAGATTTTTACCCGCATCGATTCTACAGGATACCCTCCTAATGGACCATTCTCCATAGCTGCGGTAAACCCTTTTTGAATGGCTGGGATATATTCTTTAGGAATCACTCCGCCGACAATCTTATTCACAAACTCCAACCCTGGCTGAACAGGCTCCCCTTCAACGACTGCTCTAGGCCCTATCTCAAAAACAATATCGGCAAATTTACCTCTACCACCTGTTTGCTTTTTATAGACTTCTTTGTGCTCGACCGTAGCAGTGAGGGTTTCTTTGTAGGCCACTTGTGGGGCACCTTGGTTGATTTCAAGTTTAAACTCGCGCTTTAACCGGTCAATAATAATTTCTAGATGGAGTTCTCCCATTCCTTTTAGAATGGTTTGCCCTGTCTCATGATTGGTTTCCATCCGTAAAGTTGGATCCTCTTCCATAAGCTTGGCAATAGATAGGGTTAGCTTATCTTGGTCTGCTTGCTTTTTAGGCTCAATAGAGTAACCGATTACCGGTTCCGGAAATGTGATGGCCTCTAATATCGCTTTATCTTTTTCACTGGTTAGTGTATCGCCTGTTTTAATCTCTTTAAAACCTACTACGGCACAGATATCTCCTGCTTGTACTGCGTTGATTGGATTTTGTTTATTGGCATGCATTTGCATCAGACGGGCAATCCTTTCTTTTTTACCGGTTCTATTGTTGTGCACGTAGGATCCAGCCTCTAGCATACCCGAATAGACGCGCAAAAAAGCAAGCCTACCCACAAAAGGATCAGTCGCAATTTTAAAAGCTAATGCAGTAAATGGTTCACTATGCGCTGGCTTTCTTACCATGACAGCGCCCGTGTCTGGATGGGTACATGCTACTGGAGGCAAGTCTAATGGAGAGGGGAGGTAAGCACACGCCGCATCCAATAAGGCCTGAACACCTTTGTTTTTAAAAGCAGAACCGCAGAGAACAGGAGAAAAAGAGAGATCAATAACCGCCTTGCGAATGGCTGCCCTGATTTCATCTGGTGTAATCGCATCTGGACGATCAAAGAATTTTTCCATTAATGCTTCATCATAACTGGCTACACTTTCAATCAGGTTTTGACGCCACTCCCCAACGGTCTCTACTAAATCGTCGGGAATAGGTATCACCTGGTAGGTCATGCCTAAGTCATGCTCATTCCAAACGATGGCTTCATGGGTAATCAAATCTACAACGCCCTTAAACGAAGCTTCACTGCCAATAGGAATTTGCAAGGGAACAGGGTTGGCACCTAGTTTTTCTTTGATCTCATTGAGCGCATTGAAAAAATTGGCACCGGCCCTATCCATTTTATTTACAAAACAGATGCGGGGCACGCGGTATTTATCGGCTTGACGCCAAACTGTTTCAGATTGAGGCTCCACACCAGATACGGCGCAAAATAAAGCAACGGCGCCATCCAACACACGCAAGGAACGCTCTACTTCTACTGTAAAGTCGACGTGGCCAGGGGTGTCGATGATGTTTACTTTGTAGGTTTGGGTCTGATCATTTGCTTTGCCTTGTATGGTAGGATATTTCCAAAATGTAGTAGTAGCTGCAGAGGTAATGGTAATGCCGCGCTCTTGCTCTTGAGCCATCCAATCCATAACCGCTCCTCCATCGTGTACCTCCCCTATTTTGTGGGTGAGACCTGTGTAATAAAGAATGCGTTCAGTGGTGGTCGTTTTACCCGCATCAATATGGGCCATGATGCCTATGTTTCTTAGAAAGGTTAGTTCGTTTGCCATTTATCTCAAGTTAAAGTGTGAGAACGCTCTATTTGAACTGGCCATCTTATGGGTATCTACTTTGCGTTTGAAAGCAGCGCCTTCTTCTTTGGCAGCTGCAATAATTTCATTGGTAAGCCTTTCTTGCATCGTCTTTTCTCCACGGGATCTTGCATAATCAATCAGCCACTTTATACCTAAAAATATTCTTCTATCTGGCCGTATTTCAATAGGCACTTGAAGGGTAGCCCCCCCAACTCGTCTACGTTTGACCTCTAATGTAGGGGTTACATTATGAAGTGCTTTACGCCATACTTCTAATCCTTCTTCTTTTGTTTTCTGCGAAACGGAGGCAATGGTGCCATAAAAAATGCTAAACGCAAGGCTTTTCTTACCTCGTTGCATTAATCCGTTTACAAATCTGGTTACAAGCGGATCACCATATTTATAGTCTGGTGCTAATACCCTCTTTATAGCTTGTTTTCTTCTCATAGTATTCCTAAAGTTAATTCTTACTGCTTACATCTGCACGGCACCTCATCGCCCCAGTAGGGTGGCCATAGAAGATGTATGGTTATTTCTTTTTAGGTTTTTTGGCTCCATATACGGACCTGCCTTGACACCTTCCACTTACACCTGAAGTATCCAATACACCACGAATAATAGAGTAGGTTACACCCGATAAGTCTTTTACACCACCTCCTCTAATCAGGACAATAGAGTGCTCTTGTAGGTTGTGGCCTTCTCCAGGAATGTAGGTGTTTATTTCCTTTCCAGTTGTTAGGCGTACCCTAGCTACTTTTTTCATAGATGAGTTTGGCTTTCTTGGCTTCATGGTATAGACCTTGATGCATACGCCCCGCCGCTGTGGACAGGATGAAAGCGCTGGAGATTTGGACGAAGAAGTAGTTTTTTTTCTTCCTTTTTTTACGAGTTGTTGTATGGTTAACATGTACTAATTTTTATTTTAAACCTAGAGGTGTGCAAATTTAAAAAATTATCTCCCTTGATCAAAACCTTTCCATGGCATTAGCTGCCTATGCCATGGTTATCTCATAAATATAACGATTAATATCGATTATTTCTAATCCTTATATATTTAAATCCTATATACTTTCTGCAATAGTATACTTTGCTTCAAGTGGGCTCTGCCTCTGCTATATTGCCGTTTATAATTTTTATTATAAAATCACTTTTTATAAATTAGGTAGTCTTAGGCGTTAGGCCCCGGATGGGGTGATGGTTGCTAAAGATCAACCGCTCATGAACTAGGTTTTGTGCATCTATAGGCGCTGCTTGGGTAACTTTTAAAATTAATTTTTTTATAGTGATGCATGTCGTTTATGCGTATCTTCGCAATCAATTTAAGCAGTCGGAGAATGGCTTTATGCAACTAATATGCCTACATGTTTTATGCTTTCTATTGCTTTTTTTGTTTAATACTGGATGTTATATTTGTGGTTATGAGGAACGTATTCCATGGTTTTATACGCAGTTGACTTTCCCTTCCCTTTATCCACTCTTATTAGAGCGGCCGTGGGCCATTATTACCTACTCTTTTGTACACAAAGGGCTTGTAGATTTGTTCTGGGATATCTGCTTGTTGTATATCTTTGGTCAAAGAATACGGGCTACTGCACGGTCAAAACATATATTGCGGCTTTATGGTTTGGGACAAATAGTGGGTGCCATTGTGTTTTTTATATTATACCAATTTTCACCCCCTTGTCAGGGCATTGTTGCCCATCTTACGGGACCTTCGGCGGCCATTTATGCGATCATGGTGGCAGTTTGTGTGTTGATGCCTAGCTTGAGGTTATATTGTTTCTTTTTCTCTTTGCCATTAAGGTATATTGCCATTGTTTTATTGATCATAGCTCTGATGCATTTACCTACACAAGATGCGGGCTGTTACTTGGCCCAATTGGGAGGTGGATTAGCTGGGTATATCTATGCAAGGTTGTGTAAAAATGATCTGGATTTGACCCCTTCTTTTTTTAGTTTACATCGAGGCAGTAAACCTAAGATGTCGGTTCGTGTTACCAAGCAATAGGGGGGAAATAGGCGTAAACAACTATTTTTAGCCTGTTTTGTTGGATCAAGGGAATGTGCAGTTGACCAAAGAAAATTAATTTTTACACCATGTATAATCGGATGTTTGTTAGAATGATAAAAATTTTATGTAAGCTATTGGGTATAGCTTGTATAGTAGAGCTTGTAAGAGAAAAGTTAGGGGGGCTGGTCCATACATTGCAGTATAGTCTTAAAGAAAAAGCCAAGCAAGTAGTTCAAGTGTTTGTGTTGGCTGCTTTAACTTTTATACTATTTGGCTTGGGGTTGCGTTTCTTATTACTTGGTTTGGCTTACTGGTTAAATGCACTGCTTTCTAGTGCTTATCTCGGCTTTTTTCTGGTTTCAATTTTTTGCTTTTTAATGGTTATGCTTGTAGTATTTATGTTGCGCAGCAAAATGAACAATCAGCCATTAACGCAGGAAAAGATTTCGGATGGCCCGTAGATGGGCTACTGTAGTTTATTTTTTTTGCTGATCTAGTATTAGATTGCATCTATCTATTACAACCGATTACACGATGGTGTCGTTTTCTTTCTCTTTCTTATTGGTATTTGCCTTTTTATTATTGACCCTAGTGGTAGGTCTAATGGGCAGAAAAGCAACCACATTTCGAGAATATGCTGTGGATAATAAACGATTGTCTACGGTTAAATTATTGGCTACGCTGCTAGGTACTTCTTTTTGTGGATTAACGTTTGTATATCCTGTACAAACCTGTTATAGCCTTGGCATTCGTAAAATGCTTCCTTCCATTATTGATGCGACTTCTTTGTGGATCACTAGTATGTTTTGGGTGCGTATGGCGCCATTCATGGCACATCGTTCTATTGCTGAGACGATAGGTAGCATATATGGTACCTATCCAAGAATTATTGTTGCGTTACTCTCTATTTGCAATGCTATTTTTAAGGTTACGTTTCAAATTAATGTAATATCTTCTATTGTGAGCACCTCTATGGATGCAATACATCCTGATATCATAGCTGTGTTGGCCGCTTTGGTGCTGATTGCCTATGCTACTTTGGGAGGTATTCGTGCGATTACCAATACCGATGTGCTCCAATTTATCACTTTTGTGGCTATTGTTTTTTTGCTTGCTAAACTTATGTTTGTAAAAACAGGTAAATCTGTTTTAGAAATGGTATCTTTTTTACAAAAACAAGAAAATTTTAAACTCAGTAGTCTCTGCCAATCAAATGGGCAGTTATTGAATTTGTTGCTATCCATTCCATACTGTTTTTTGGCGTTGAGTGGTCCCTCAGTTATACAGAGGGTCTATATGTGTGCTAGTCCCATTCAAGTCAGAAAAGTTTTTTTGTATGGCAGTTTTTTTTATGTCCTCATAGGGTTATCCATCTCTCTTATTGGCCTGTTTGTTTTTGTAGGCAACCCAACGTTAACGGTAAAAGAAATTTGGCCTTATATCATAACGGGTATGCCCCCTTTTTTAAAAGTATCTATTGTCGTTTGTGTATTAGGCATGGCTATGTCTACAGCTGATTCTGAGTTACATCTTTGTTCTATTCTTGTTGTTCATGATTTGAGAGAAAGTATTCGAGGCATAAAGTCCGTATCTGATGTCCATCAGATACGGATGGCTAAATGGGCTTTATTAATTTGTGGTCTATTGGCTATGATGGCAGCTATTGATTACAATGCCCTATTTATAGATGATCTATTCAAGACTTTGTCTAAAATGGCCTTTTATACCACTACATTTTTTGGGTGTATGGTGCCTCCTCTTTTTATCTTATCTGTTTTTGGTTTTAGGAGTAGTTCCCCTACGGCGTTGATTGGAATGGCTGCAGGTCTATTGGCTAGTTTGGTTTGTATACAGTTGGGATATAAGGTAGGATTTATTCCTTATATAGTTGGGGCAGTAGCCAATATCTTGGGTATGATGGCTATACACTATCTGCTGCCACAACCAGCTGGCATGGGGTGGGTTGGACTAGATCCGCAACAAAAACGGTTGCAGCAACTTGCTGACGTGTTTCGGAAATTTAAAAAAAGGATTGACATAGAATAAGAGCGTGACATCACGCTCTTATCTCGTTCTCGTATCAAGTCTGTGATACCTAGAGGTGGTTACACTACTGGTATGTATTCAGCGCGATGGGTTTTTTGTCCGCTTCTTTATCAAGAAAAAAATGGGATAAAATGCATTATGAACCAATGGTGAGAATAGATACTTTTGTTTGACAATCAATAAAATATATTTCTTAAGCTGACACCATTGCGTGAACGGATACAAAAAATTTGCTTATTAACAGTACGTGAATAGACACCGCTGTTGTCCGATGAAGTTTAAACCTAATAAGTGGCTATTTGCGCATTATTTAATGCTTCATACACATCTTAACTATCAATTCTTTAAATTGATTCCCTCTATCTTCAAAATTTTTAAATAGATCAAAGCTTGCACATGCAGGAGATAAGAGGATCACTTCCCTCGGAAGTGCTATAGATAACGCCTTATCTATGGCTGAAGATAGATTATGGGTCTCTTGTATCGGTAGACCTAGGGGATGAAACGCTTTGATCATGGCACTATTCTCTTTTCCTAAACAGATGATGGCCTTTACCCGTTTTTGTACAATGGGCAGTAGGGGGCAATAGTTGTTGCCTTTGTCTATGCCACCTGCTATCCAGATAATAGGTTGGCTAAAGCTAACCAATGCAGCGATGGTAGAGGCTACATTGGTCGATTTTGAGTCATTATAGCAGTTTATGCCTTGCGGGGCGCCACACCATTCCAGTCGATGGGGTAGGCCACGAAACTTGGGTAAAGCAGTAGCGATGATCGAAGTAGGTACGCCTGCTAATGCTGCTGCTGTAACAGCAGTCATCGCGTTATATTGATTATGCCTACCTAGTAAACCTATCTGTTGCTGGCTAATAGACAAAGCATAGCGCTGCCCATTTAAGTAGAACCGACCATTGCTAAGAGGGGATATAGGATGTAGTTGAGGAAGTAGTTGCGCTTTGGGAAGGTATTGCGTAGTGAGTGGATCGGATGTATGGTAAATAAAGTGGTCTAATGGGGTCATATTCCGCAATATATTTAATTTAGTCTGGGCATAGGCCTCTACAGAACCATGGTATCTATCCAAGTGGTCAGGTGTAATGTTTAATAAACAAGCAATATCTGGCTTAAAGTCTTGGATTGCTTCCAGTTGAAAGCTAGAAAGCTCTAGTACATAGTGGTCATAGGCGGATTGTGTGATGCATTTGGCAAAGCTATACCCTATATTCCCGGCTAAAGCTACATGGAGGCCTGCTGCATGGAGCAAATGGTAAATCAAATGCACTGTGGTACTTTTTCCATTTGAACCCGTTACGGCTATAATTTTTCCCTTTGCATAGCGTGCTGCAAACGCTATTTCGTCTATGATGGGCATAGAATGGAGCTTTCTGATGATCGTAGCTTCATGGGGTATACCCGGGCTTTTGATGACCTCATCAGCCGATGCGATTTTTTCTATTGTGTGACCTCCTTCTTCAAATGGAATTTGATGGGTGTATAGTAGTTGTTTGTAGCCCGTTTGAATGATGCCCGCATCAGAAACGAAAACATCTATACCCTGTTGTTTGGCTAAGAGGGCTGCACCTGTGCCGCTTTCTCCTCCACCTAGTACCACTAATCGCATCGTTGCTTAGTTGATATCTTTTGTTTTTTGACCTATGATATAGGTTGTATACCCATAAACGACTAAAAGCGTACCAATCGTTAGTATGGTACGCGTTACAATAGTTAAACTATTAATAGTTAAAGCTAATCTAGTGTCTAATGTAAGATAGATGATAGATGTAGCACATAAGTTATGGAGTCCATGGGCGATAATAGGGTAGATAATATGGTTGGTTTGGTGGTATAGGTAGCTCAAAAAGCATCCCATAACAAAATACAATAGGTTATTGCTCATATTACAGTGCATGAAGCTAAAAGCTAGCGCACTGATCATGGTGATCCATAATCTACTTGGCGTAATTTTGCGCAGTAGCTGCTCTAAAACACCTCGGAAGAGCAGTTCTTCTAAAATGGCCGCTAGACAGGTTATTTCTACAATACCGCGGCATACAAAATCGATGCTATTATTAAAGTCTAATGCAGGTTGCAAGCTAGGGTGGCCTAATGTTTTTTGAATGCTGCTGAGTAGTATTAAGGCAAACGTCATCATGAGTTGTACCAATATGGTATCAATGGCCCATCTATAGCGATGCGCGCATGGCTTTGTTACACCCTTTCTCCCTTGTTTGGCTTGTAGGTGTAGATAGTAGCGCCAAGCAATACAACAAATAATGATGCGTACCATACAGTGCTTCAGTGTAGCGTGGTTCAAGTAATGAGTTGGTTGCATCAGCATTCCTATGTTTTTTACGTATATTTTGGTTGAGTAAAGATATAAAAAATGAAGGATGATCTGATCAATGCCCCGTTCGGTGTGCTAAAAAAGCCAGAAGAACAGCTAGATAAAGCCTTACGTCCACTGCAATTCAATGACTTTTTTGGGCAAGAAAAGCTCGTGCAAAATATTCAAGTATTTGTAGCAGCGGCTAAAAAAAGAAAAGAAGCGTTGGACCATGTATTATTGCATGGTCCACCTGGTTTAGGTAAGACAACGCTGGCCTATATTATTGCTTGTGAACTGCATACCAATATAAAAGTTACATCTGGTCCTGTATTGGATAAACCGGGCGATTTAGCGGGTCTGTTGACTAGTTTAGAACCCACTAATGTACTTTTTATAGATGAGATCCATCGGCTGAATCCCGTAGTGGAAGAATACCTCTATACAGCTATGGAGGATTTTAAAATAGATATTATGTTGGATTCAGGCCCTAATGCGCGTAGTGTGCAGTTGGCGCTTCAACCCTTTACTTTAATTGGGGCTACCACTCGATCGGGTTTGTTAACGGCACCGTTACGGGCCCGTTTTGGCATTAATGCGCGTCTAGACTATTACCATGCTAGTTTATTGACCAAAATCGTTCAGCGTGCCAGTAGCATATGGGGCACACCTATTGACCAAGAAGCTGCCTATGAAATTGCAAGGCGTAGCCGAGGCACGCCACGTATAGCCAATAATCTCCTGAAACGTACACGGGATTTTGCTCAGGTTAAAGGGGATGGACGCATTACCAAGGAGGTGGTTGCATTCAGTTTAGCCGCTTTGAATGTGGATGCACATGGACTAGATGAAATGGACAAACGTATTCTTACCAATATTATTGAAAAATTCAAGGGTGGCCCTGTAGGGCTTACCACTATTGCAACCGCTTGCTTGGAGGAAGCAGAAACCATAGAAGAAGTATATGAACCATTTCTGATTCAAGAAGGATATATCAAACGCACCCCACGTGGCAGGGTGGCAACCGAGGCAGCTTATAAGCATTTGGGGTTGCCTTATACGGCTGATCTTTTCGATAAATAATGAAATAATACCATGGCAGGACATAGTAAATGGTCTAATATCAAACGTAAAAAGGGTGTCAATGACGCAAAAAAAAGTAAGATTTTTACAAAACTGGTTAAGGAGATAACTGTAGCAGCCAGAAGTGGGGGAGAGGAACTTAATCCACGGTTGCGTTTGGCAATTCAAAATGCCAAAGGGGCGAATATGCCTAAAGACGCAATTCTTCGTGCCATTAGTAAGGCTAGTGGGCATGAGGCAGCGGCTTATCAGGAAGTGACCTATGAGGGGTATGGCACACATGGTGTGGCCATCATGGTAGTCTGTATGACGGATAAAATCATTAGAACAGTAGCGAATGTGCGGGCTATTTTTACAAAATATGGCGGCAGTTTAGAAAAAAATGGTTCGATTACTTTTTTGTTTGACTACAAAGGGGTCTTTACGCTTCCTACCGCTGATATTAAAGATCAGGATGCCTTTGCCTTAGCGTTGATAGATGCAGGCGCAGAAGCATTAGAAAATGATGAAGACGCTACCCATGTGATTTGCGCGATAGAAGACTTTGGGAGAGTACAAAAATACTTCGAGAAGCTTGCTATTGCACCAACTGCTGCGGGTTTAGAATATATTCCTCACACCTTTGTACAGGTAAGTGATGCAGCATTGCTTAAACTGGTAAAGTTGATAGATGCATTAAGGGATGATGATGATGTGCAAAAGGTCTACCATAATATTGATATCCAACCAGAACAAGAGGATTTATTGGGGTAGTGGTTACCTTGGTTGATATGGTTAATCAGTGTGTGTTCAGCGAAGTGGTAATAAAAAGTATCTGTTCCAGTCACTGGTTTTTTGCTTACTTTTTGATCAAGCAAAAAGTAGGATAAAAATTCCTTTTTCACTACTAGCCTGAACAAATATTGCTAATCATTCTTTTATAAGTTGCGTACACTGTAGCAACCGTTTGTATGGCGTGAAAACTGAACAGCACTAATTTTCCATGCATCCTTCGCTTGGGTTATCTGTTTCTATCATATGGATATAGATTGTTATTAATTTGTATGAAGATTGCTCTGGGGGAGTATACTTAACAATATAAGCATTTTCTTTTTTATTGAAATAAGTAATTATCTTTTTGACTTTCTCTGTATGAAGTCCTCCTTGATCATTTGTTTGAACTTGCTCTACTTTTTTTGCATGTTTTTGACAAAATTTATTTTGTTTTATTAAAGGCATATAGGGTATTTTTAGGCTGGGTCTATTTTCCTTAGGGTGGAACATCATATGGTAGATTGTGGGTTTAGGATTACTAGTGTCAATGCCGATTGCAATGGTTCCGTCACGGTATACTTCTTTTGGTTTATTTTTCTGTTTAGGGAGCAATACTAAACTTGCTCGAGCGCATCTGCCTTGTGGTGTCTTGATGAAGTATTGATCATGATATTGTCCATTTAGTAAATCAACTACACCAGGCATATAATGGAATGCGTGTTGGGTCCATACTTGTTCATCTAGTAGGTGTGCATATGTGAGGGTGCCATTGTCTGAAAATCCTCTAATGGTATGAAGCTCGATCTTGTTATTTAGCCATCGCTTCACTCTACGTAAGAAGCGATAGCTGGTGGTTTCTTCTTCCTTGGTTGGCTTTTCCTTTTCTTGGGATAGGTTCGTGGGTGTTATATCTGGTACAGTAGCAATGGATTTGGTATCGGTCACACGGGTAGAGACTATGTCGGAATAAAGCTTCACAGTCATCTGGTAGGAAGAACGTAGGTTGTTGCAGGAGAGGATGGGAGCGATGAAAAGAGTGCCTAAGTATAGCAATATGATGATCATATAAATTCCTAAAAACAAGAAAAAATGTCCTGTATAATACAGCTTCGATCAGAAAGCGCACCTGATAGGATACCTTTCAGGTGTTCAGTATCAATAAGAGGCCCTCATCTTATTAAATTTTACTCAATTTTGCAAGTGGTCTATTCCAATTGTCTCTTTTCTTATAGACCTTGCGTGGCTCATTTGGGTTAGATTGGATCTACATCTAATATTATTTTTATTTTTCTATAGGGTCCTCTGCCTAGTGCATAGCTGCAGGCGTTTTTTAATGTTTCTTTGGTCTGTTGCAGGCTATTTACATTCTTACTGGTTATTTTTAAAAATAGATCTAGTAAAAAATGATTTCTAACTTTGCCCACTAATGGTGGTTGAGGGCCTAATACCTTACCCTCAAATTTTTTGTCTAGTATTTTTTTTAATACCATGGCCCCTGATTGCAGGGTAGCAGCGTGCACACAACTTAAGTTTAGTTTAATGAGCCTAATATAGGGAGGGTACAAAAAGCGCTTTCTTTCTATCAACTCAGCGCTATACATTCCTTCGTAATCACCATTGGCTAAGTAGTGGAATAAAGGATGTTGCGTCTGCCTCGTTTGAATGAATACACTGCCTTGTTGGTTGCGTCTACCTGCTCTTCCCGCCAACTGTGTAATCAGTTGAAAACATTTTTCATTGGATCTAAAATCAGGAAAGTAGAGTAAGCCATCTATGTCTAATATTCCTATAAGCCGTATATTGGCAAAATCCAATCCTTTGGCCATCATTTGTGTGCCTACTAAAATATCTATTGTTCCTGAAGTGACCGCTTGTAAAATAGATTGGTAACTATGTTTCCCTTTTGTGCTATCCAAATCCATGCGGCCTATCTTTTGTTCGGGAAAGATCAGCTGTAAACTTTCTTCTAGTTTTTCTGTGCCAAAGCCTATGCTATATAGCTGCTGACTGCCGCAATGGTTGCATGCGCCAAAAGGAGGCGTTGCATAATCACAATAATGGCAGCGCAATTGATGGTCTGTTTGATGGTAGGTAAGGCTTACTGCGCAGGTGAGGCAACGGGGAATCCACCCGCAAGCGGCACATAAAAAATATTGCGCATAGCCTCTTCTGTTTTGAAAAATCATGGCTTGACCACCTTCCATACTATTCTTTTGAAGTTGAGCTAGTAAGGTAAGCGAAAAAATTTCTCGCATGGCTTTGCGTTTTTTTTCTATGTTCAGGTCAATAAAAAATAATTTGGGACGACTGGCTGCGCCAAACCTATGATCTAACCTAACCAGGCCATATTTCCCAGTTTGGGCATTATAATAGCTTTCTATAGAGGGTGTACCTGAACCCAGTAAAACCTTGGCTTGATGTTGTTGAGCCAATAGGATGCTACTGTCTCGTGCATGGTAGGTAGGCATGGCATCGCTCTGTTTATAGGCAGGATCGTGTTCTTCGTCTACAATGATGAGTTGTAGTGCCTTAAAGGGTAGTAAGAGTGCAGAACGGGTTCCTATCACTACCAATGCGGTTTGGTGGAGTAGGTGAGCCCATGTCTTGAAACGTTCTTGATGCGACTGTTTGGAGTGGTGTACTACCAGCCATGTGCCAAAAAAAGGTCTGATACGTTCTACTATATGGGTTACTAAGCCTATTTCTGGTACCAGTAGTAACACTTGTTTTTGTTCCAGCAGGGCGGATGTAATCAGATGCATATACAACTCTGTTTTTCCGCTTCCTATTGCACCATGTAAGAGTACCGCTGTTTTTTCAATAAACTGTTTTTGAATCTCTATAAGTGCATTTTTTTGAAAGGTAGTTAACGTGGTCAGTGGGGTTAAAGGGGCAGTAAAAATAGATACGGGCGATTGGTTTAGATGCGTTAAAATCCCCTTTTTATATAAAATATAAAAAGCCGATTTAGAATAAGTTAAAAGTTCTTTTTTAGAAGCATATGGGGTCTGGTTTTCTCTATCAGGTAAAAAATGGGCTAAAAGGGCTTGTTGTTTCGGTGCGCGGGGGGCTAACTTGGCAATGGTACAGGCGTCTAGACGGAGGTTAGGCGCCAGGGTAAAGTAGGGGTTGTCATCATCTATTCGATCGATTATGTTCATGGAAACGGTCTCTATCAATCTTTGGGAGAGTAAAGATATCAACGCTTGATTCGCTTCTTTGGGTGTCGTTAATTGGATAATAGTATGATAAGATAAAGGTTGGTGTTGTAGTGCAGTAAGGATTGCTGCTTCGATAGCAGACGTTTGGTTGGGGGAAATGACTTTATTGATTTGAAAGATGACCTGGTTAGGAAAGTTCAGGACTTTGGGCCATGCCAGTGCCAAGGTTTCACCCAGACTGGATAGATAGTAATCCGCTATCCATGCTAGAAAATTCAGTTGCTGAGGGGTAAATAAGGGCGCTTTGTAGATTACGCCCAATAAATCCTTTGTAGGGTAAGTAGGTGCTTTATGATGGCATCTAAGCACAATACCCAGTAATAGTTTTCCGTTACGTAATGGTACGAGTAGGCTACTCCCTATGCCTACCACACCCTGGTATAGCGAGGGAATATGGTAGGTTAAAGGTTTAATGGGAAGTGGTAATATAACATCTGCAAATGGTTTCAAGCGTCATGCATGTTTTAGAAAGTAATGTTTGCTAAGCTTGCATCATTCCCATTTTAATTTGTGTTAATTTTCGTTTGGTATCCAAAGGAAAATCACCTTGAAGCATCCAGTTATAGTAAGAAGGTTCTAATTTGAGCACTTCTGATACAGCTTTGCCTTTATGTTTGCCAAAGTTAAAGACAGGTATCTGTTGCTCATTGTAGACCATTCTACCTGCAAAATCGACCATATGGGTATTGGTTAAATGATGTAGGGTAGCTATATCATTTTTTATGACACCCAATGGATTACCTAAAGAGTCGACTACAGATTGATTTTCATATCGTTTTACTTGTTCTATTAATATTTCTAAAGTGGCTTCTATATCTACCATGGCGTTATGGGCGCCTTCTAATTCCTTTTGGCAATAAAATAGGTAGGCTGCTTTTAATGTTCTTTTTTCCATTAGGTGAAACAACTTTTGCACATCTACAATTTTGCGATTTTCCACTTTAAAGTCTAGTTCTGCACGCAAAAAACTTTCTGCCAATATGGGTATATCAAAACGAAGCAGGTTAAAGCCAGCTAAGTCAGCTCCCTTTAAGAAGGCAATTAATTCTTTACCTATTTGCTTAAAGGTTGGTTTGTCTTTTAGATCCTCTGCATAAATACCATGGATGAGGCTGGATTCAATAGGAATAGCTTGTTCTGGATTCACTCTTTTATAAAAGGTTAAGCGTTTACCACCTGGCATAAGTTTAATCATTGCAATTTCTATGATGCGATCATGCACCACATTGGTACCTGTGGTTTCTAAATCTAAAAAAGCTAGTGGGTTGGTTAGTTGTAAACTCATGGTATATTTTCTGCTGCTGATGTTTGCATTTTTAACTAAATTATTTTTTTTCTATAGCAAAAAAAGGGTTGTCATACTTAAATTTTTGTATTTTCAGTTATTTATGCATACACCTGATGAAGTAGGAAATCCTATTGCTTGTCAAATATAATAAAATATGTATGATACTTTTATTTGTTTTTATGGCCTATGCTAATTAGTACAATTAACCATGTTATCTTTCGTAAGTTGTTGCTTGCCTGGTATCAGTCACATCAGCGTTGGTTACCTTGGCGTATTACGAACGATCCCTATAAGATTTGGTTGTCCGAAGTGATCCTACAGCAAACAAGGGTAGTGCAAGGATTGCCTTATTATGAGCGTTTTATAGCTCAATATCCTTCTGTGACGGCGTTAGCCAGTGCCACAGAGCAGGAAATCCTCCGTTTGTGGCAAGGATTGGGTTATTATAGCAGGGCGCGTAACCTACACCATTGCGCACAAACCATTGTTGCGCAATATAATGGCATTTTCCCCACTAGTTATCGAGAGTTACTGACCCTTAAAGGGATTGGGCCTTATACAGCTGCAGCCATTGCTGCAGTTTCTTTTAAAGAGGTAGTTGCTGCAGTGGATGGAAATGTAAATCGTGTCTTGGCACGTATTTTTGGGTTAACCTATGATATAGGTACAGGCAAAGGGAGAAAACAAATGCATCAGTTTGCAACCTTATTGGTAGATCAGATCCAACCTGACATCTATAGTCAAGCCATTATGGATTTTGGTGCACTCCAATGTACGCCTGTATCCCCTTGTTGTACGGCCTGTGTGTTTAATAGCTATTGCATTGCCTTTTATACCGATCGTCAAAAAGGTTTACCTATTAAAACCAATACACTCAATAAACGAGTCCGTTATTTTGATTATTTTGTTTTGCAGTATAAGGATCTGTTATACATGAAAAAACGTGTAGAAAGTGATATTTGGAAGGGTATGTATGACTTCTATTTGGTAGAAAACAAGCAGCGTTGGGCGGTAGATCAAATGGAAGACCCTTTGTTGTGTTTAGTTAAAAAGCATCGTTTATCTATGGTTACTGCTGCAAAAGAGGCCGCTCATTTGCTGACCCATCAGAAGTTGTTGGTAAAGTTCCATAAACTAGAAGTTACTGCCCCTTTTTTACAAGAAGCCCATGCGCTATTCAACCAGCTTTCCTTAGTAGCATTTAATCGTGCAGAGGTTGAAGTATTGCCCAAACCTATACTGATTCAGAATTTTTTAAAAAAACTAGATCCTGTTTAGATAAGGAATGGGGGCATGCCAATCATCTATAAAAATATTTTTATATTTAATAATCAATAATATTTATGATTTAAGTGGATGCTATGGGCTGTATGCATATCAACTTTTATCAAGGAAACTTTTCTTTTTTTAGACAAAAACCTTTACCTTGCAGTTAGCGTTTTTTTATTCCAACCTTAAATCAAGGCAACCTATAGGTTGCTTGTTTGATCGTTTTATAAATAAAAGGTAGGTTGTGGAGGCGCTTGAAGTCTAATTTTTAATATAGTTTTTTTTCCTATGGAAGGAGTAGTAAAATGGTTTGACCCAGCCAAGGGTTATGGGTTTATCAAACCAGCAAATGGAGGTAAGGATGTTTTTGTGCACATCAGCGCGTTGGTGGCATCTAGAGTAAGCATGATAGACCAAGGCCAGTCGGTGGACTTTGAAATTACCAGCGATAGAGGTAAGGAGGTAGCTAGTAACATTAAAGTTCTTGATGTGTGAGTAACACATCAAGAACTTCTTAAATTTTAATATTGTACTTTGAGTAATACGTTTCAAAAATATAATTTGCCATCAGTTCTGTTAGGAGCGTTGGCAAGGATGCAGTATGACCACCCTACTGCTATTCAAGATCAAGTGATTCCAGTGGCCTTAACTGGTCAAGATATATTGGGTTCCTCTAAAACAGGTAGCGGTAAGACCGCTGCTTTTTCTATACCTGTGGTTGCACAACTGATGCAACGTCCTGATGCTAGCGTATTGGTATTAGCGCCTACGAGAGAGCTTGCTGAGCAAGTAGCAGGTGTTATGTCAAGCATGGTAAGTGGTTGTAAGCATTTGCGTACGGTATTGTTAATAGGAGGGGAGCCTATTGGGAAGCAGTTAATGCGGTTGCGTACCAATCCCAACATCATTGTGGGTACACCTGGTCGTGTGGAGGATCATTTGTGCAGGGGGTCTTTGCATTTGCACCGCACTACCTTTTTGGTATTGGATGAAATTGACCGAATGCTTGATATGGGTTTTTCTATTCAGATAGATAAGATTATTAAACGTTTGCCAATAGAGCGGCAAACTTTAATGTTTTCGGCTACTTTGGATAGGAATATTGAGCGGTTGGCTGGATCCTATTTAAGGCAACCTGCACGGATTAATGTGGAAATTACGGATAATGAATCCAAAAATATTCAAGAGGAGTCTCTATATGTGCCGGAGTCAGGCAAGTTTCAAATTTTATTGGAGCAGCTTGGCCAGCGGGAGGGTTCTGTGATTATCTTTGTAAAAACACAAATAAAAGCGGATAGCATCAGCTATCAATTGCAGCAATCTAATTTTAAGGTTCGCGCTATTCATGGAGGATTAAAACAGCACCAACGAAAGCGTGTCATAAAGGACTTTAGAAACAAGCATTATTCTATTATCGTAGCTACTGATGTAGCGGCAAGGGGTTTGGATATTGACCACATCAAGCATGTAATCAATTATGATTTTCCGCAAGCTGCTGAAGACTATACCCATAGAATTGGTAGAACGGGTAGAGCTGGTGCGACAGGGTTTGCTTTGTCTATGATTGCTTCTCCTCAAGAAAAGAGGCTCTGGCGTATTATCCATAATGAGCCGGTAGAGAAAGAAGAAAGGCGTCCATTTAGGCAAAGTTCAAGTTTAAATCGGTTTAAATCTCGTCCTTTTAGACGTGGTTTTTCAGGTTAACCATTTTTCTTTCTTGGTCTACTGCAGGTAAAAACCAACATTCATCCATTTTTGAGTGTTGGTTTTTTTTATTAAACTTTTGATTTAATAATCATAATTAAATAGTTCATAGGTAGCTATACTGGACTGAATTTTTCGGACATTTTTTTACTTTTCTTTCCTAGCATCTTTACAAGCAATGGTGTATGTGTTCAGCGCAGTGGTTTTTTGCATCAAAAAAACCGCCCCTGTAAAAAGCCGTGGTTTAGAAAGTGGTATTTTACAGATGATTAGGAAACTCTTTAGCTTTCCCACTGCCCAATCTCGCTCAACGGTAGCCTTGCCTAAGGCCTTAGCAAGTTCATCATTTTGATGCTTAAGTGTGCTTATTTCTTCCTTATATACACTAACAACCTTGGATGGATCAAAAGCTGTGGAGGCATGCTCTAAAAACTGAGGTTTCTTATTTTGAAGCGTTTGGCTCGTGACGCTATATTTGGACGACAGCTGGGCTAGCGTTACATCTTCTTGTAGTAAAGCTAATACTATTTTAGTCTTTTCTTCCGAACTAAATTGCCTAATCTTTTTCCTTCCCATCTGATTAATTTATTGTATAACGCTAAAAATATACCATACGGAAAATAAAGTAAAAGATTTTTGTCCTATTATTTTAGTCCAGTATAGTTACTTGTATCCGACTAACCCAATCTAAGGGTAAAGCGTTGAAGGATTTCTTAGAGAAGTTTAGTAGCTTTAAACCTAAAGTTATTTTTCTAGTGCACGCAAGGAGGCATCTTTTACAGGATATGTGGGCACCACATACAACGATCAATATGGCTGAAAGGAATAGATATGGTGATACGCCCTTACATGTGGCAGCCTTTAAAGGGGATTGGCAGCAAGTCAAGGTATTATTGCAAGACAAAGCAGTCGATGTAAATGCAAGCAATAACTATGGCGATACGCCCATACATTATTCCGTTGCGCAGGAGCAGTTAGAGGTACTTAAAGTACTGCTTGCACCATCCACAGGCGTGGATGTCAATGCAGTAGATCAAGATAGCTATGCCCCGCTCCATTATGCGTCATATATAGGTCATGTAAAAATGATCCAAGTATTGTTGGATCATGTAAATATTAATGTAAACATTGTGGATAAACATGCAAATACCCCCTTGCATTATGCCGCATTTTCAGGACATGCATCAGCGCTTAAGGCATTGTTGTCCAGCAAGTTGATTGATGTGAATAGCAAAAATCAGCATGCAAACACCCCATTATATTATGCCGCATGGCAAGGTCATGTAGAGGCGGTGCAAGCATTAGTAGCGACTACAGGCATTGAGCTAATGGTAAAAAATAAGTATGGTCACACGCCATTTGATGCAGCCAATGGAGATCGCCATTCGGAGTGTTTAGAGCTATTGTATCATGCCGTGCATAAAAAAGGCCACTAAGCATCGTATATGTTCAGCGCGGTGGTTTTTTGCGTCAAAAAAACCGCATCTGTTCAGCGCAATGCTTGTTATTAGGTATCTGTTCAAGTCACTGGTTTTTTGCCCACTTGTTTCTTGATAAAAAAGTGGGATACAATCCATTATTAATCGGTAACGTGAACAGATGCTAAGCATCACGGTACCCATTCAGTATAAATGCCTTGATTCTTTTATACGTTTTAGCCCTGCCCAATAAGGCTATGGTTTCTGTAAGGTCTGGGCCCGCTACCCCCCCTGTTAGAGCCATACGCAGGAGAGGCCTGATACCCGGCACTGTTTGTAACAGCTGTTTGATCGTATGCGCATCCCATGCTGGTAGGTCCGTAAGCCTTTGGCTGAAAGCCAGCACCTCCTCTTTGGTTTGCTGCTTCCACTTTTTCTGGATCAGTTCAGCGTCGTAACCCATAGGATCAAAGAAGAAAAACCGGCCTTCCTGCCAGAAATCCTTTGGGAAAGTAACTCTATCCTTTACAAGGTTACAAATGGCCATCGCCTCCTCTTGGCTGCAAGTTATATTTTCTTTCGTTGCCTCTGTGATAAAGTAGTTGGCCCAAGCCGTTGGGCCTTGTTTTTTAATATGTTGTTGGTTAAACCATTTCGCTTTAGCGATATCAAACTTAACCCCTGATTTGCCTAGCCGTTCCAGAGAAAAAGCCTCTATTAAACCTTGTTTGGTAAAGATTTCTTGGTGCGTACCTGGGTTCCATCCCAATAAAGCCAAGAAGTTCCACAATGCCTCTGGCAGATAACCTGCTTCTCTAAACGACTTTTCCACTGTAAGGTCTGGGCTATTCCAACTGATCGGGAATGCTGGGAATCCATATTGATCCGCATGGCGTTTGCTTAGCTTTCCCGTACCATTGGGTGCTAATAGCAACGGAAGATGTATAAATTCAGGCATTTGATCTCTCCACCCTAAGTAACGGTATAATAATATATGAATAGGCGTAGAAGGTAACCACTCTTCGCCACGGATCACATGGGTAATTTGCATCAGGTGATCATCCACTACACTAGCCAAGTGGTAGGTAGGCCAGCCGTCTGATTTCATCAATACTTTATCGTCCAAGGTAGCTGTATCTACTTTT